>JAFZGA010000005.1 GCA_017555585.1 Bacteroidaceae bacterium | reverse complement strand
TTCGTTCTTTTGGCCGCCAAAAGAACAATAAATAACGACAAGAAATGGAATACAAGATAGTAATGTGAAGGTTGAGAATTATTTATGAAAGACATCCTCCCCCCTAGAGTTTGCTGGTGAGCCCATTTTAGCCCCTTGAGCACATTTGGGCTACGTGTAAAAACAATGAGAGGGTATCTCACGATACCCTCTCACATCTATTAAGTAAGTAATTTCTATTATTCTGCTACAGCCGGTGTAGATTCTTCTGTTGCAACAGTAGCCTCTGCTACAGGAGCATCAACCTTCTTTGTAGAACGACGACGGCGTGTCTTCTTCGCCTGTGTCTTAGCCATATTCTCGTTGTAATCAACAAGCTCGATGAAACACATTTCGGCTGCGTCACCCAAACGTGTACCCAACTTGATGATGCGTGTGTAACCACCAGGACGCTCTGCAACCTTTACTGAGATTTCCTTGAACAACTCAGTAACAGCCTCTTTGCTCTGGAGATAGCTGAATACTACACGACGAGAATTTGTTGTATCGTCCTTAGACTTTGTTATAAGTGGCTCTACGAACTTCTTGAGTTCCTTTGCCTTTGCTAGAGTCGTAGTGATTCTTTTGTGCATAATCAACGAAACTGCCATGTTAGAAAGCATTGCGTTTCTGTGAGTTGCAGTACGACCCAAATGGTTAAAAGATTTCTTATGTCTCATAATTATTCTTTATCTAATTTATATTTTGAAATATCTGTTCCAAACGAAAGATTCAGACTCTCGAGCAAATCATCAAGCTCAGTGAGCGATTTCTTACCAAAGTTGCGGAACTTCAAGAGGTCGGTCTTGTTGTACTGAACAAGCTGTCCGAGTGTCTCAACATCAGCAGCCTTCAAGCAGTTGAGGGCACGTACTGAAAGGTTGAGGTCAACAAGCTTGCTCTTGAGCAACTGACGCATGTGCAATACTTCCTCATCAAACTCTTCGTTGCCGTCCATGTCAGAAGTCTCGATAGCGATCTTCTCGTCAGAGAACAACATGAAGTGATAGATAAGAATCTTTGCAGCCTCTTTCAAAGCATCTTTTGGATGTATGGAACCATCGGTTGTAATCTCAATTACCAAACGGTCGTAGTCGGTCTTCTGCTCAACGCGGAATGGCTCACGCATGTAATTGACATTACGTATTGGAGTGTATATCGAGTCGATTGGAATCATTGTAGGCTCGGTGCAGAACTCTCTGTTCTCGTCAGAAGGTACATAACCGCGACCCTTGTTGATACTGATTTCAATCTGCATTTTAGCCGATGAGTCAAGATGGCAAATGACTAACTCGGGATTTAACACTTCAAATCCTGTTAAATATTTACCAATCTCACCAGCAGTGAATACCTCAGTATTCTCCACATTGATTGATACTTTCTCGGTTTCGAATTCTTCTACGATTCTTTTGAACCTTACCTTCTTAAGGTTTAGGATAATGTTGGTAACATCTTCCTTTACACCCGGAACTGTAGCAAATTCATGCTCAACACCTGCGATCTTGATGCAGTTGATTGCAAAGCCTTCGAGAGAAGACAACAAGATGCGACGAAGTGCATTACCTACTGTAGTTGCGAAACCGGGCTCAAGTGGACGGAACTCAAACTTACCATAAAAGTCGTTTGCTTCCAACATTACCACCTTATCGGGCTTTTGAAATGTTAATATCGCCATTATTAAATATTAATTTTTGCTATACAACTCAACGATTAACTGCTCCTTGATATTCTCAGGAATCTCTGAACGCTCAGGAACGCTCAAGAACTTACCTGCCATTTCAGACTCGTTCCACTCCAACCAAGGATACTTGCTGTGGTTAAGACCTGCCAATGAGTTCTGGATAACCTCGAGTGATTTAGAACGCTCGCGTACACCAATAACCTGACCAGGCTTAATGTGACGTGAAGGAACGTTACATACCTTACCGTCAACAACAATGTGGCAGTGGCTAACCAACTGACGTGCAGCTGCACGAGTAGGAGCGATGCCAAGACGATAAACTATGTTGTCCAAACGAGCCTCAAGATTCTGAAGCAATACCTCACCGGTGATACCGGGAGCTGAATCAGCCTTCTTGAAAGTGTTGCGGAACTGTTTCTCCAATACTCCGTATGTATATTTTGCTTTCTGCTTCTCAGCAAGCATGACACCGTACTCAGATGACTTGCGACGACGGTTGTTACCATGCTGGCCAGGAGCATAGTTCTTCTTAGAAAGAACTTTGTCTGCGCCAAAGATAGGCTCGCCGAAACGACGTGCTATCTTGCTTTTTGGTCCTGTATATCTAGCCATTTTTAATTCTTAAAAAAAATAATTATACTCTTCTTCTCTTAGGAGGACGGCATCCGTTGTGTGGTAGTGGTGTTACGTCTACGATTTCTGTAACCTCAATACCTGCATTGTGTACAGTACGGATAGCTGACTCACGACCGTTACCAGGTCCTTTAACGTATGCCTTTACCTTACGCAAGCCAAGATCGAAAGCGATCTTTGAACAAGCCTCGGCAGCCATTTGAGCAGCATATGGAGTGTTCTTCTTAGAACCTCTGAAACCCATCTTTCCTGCAGATGACCAAGAGATAACCTGACCTTCGTCATTTGTTAGGCAAACAATGATATTGTTAAATGACGAATGAACATGAAGTTGTCCGTTGGCTCCGACCTTCACATTTCTTTTCTTTGTTGCAACTGTTTTCTTTGCCATATTACTTACCTATTATTTTGTAGCTTTTTTCTTGTTAGCAACTGTCTTCTTACGTCCCTTACGTGTACGAGCATTGTTCTTTGTGCTCTGACCACGAACCGGCAAACCGTTACGATGACGAATGCCACGATAGCAACCTATATCCATCAATCGCTTGATGTTCAGCTGGATCTCTGAACGGAGGTCACCCTCTACTTTAAACTCTGCACCGATAATCTCACGAACCTTAGCCGCCATATCGTCGGTCCAATCCTGAACCTTGATGTTACGATCTACACCGGCTTTGTCGAGGATCTTGGCTGCACTGCTGCGTCCAATACCATAGATGTATGTCAACGCAATCTCTCCTCTTTTATTCTGAGGAATATCTACACCAACTATTCTTATAGCCATATACGAATATATAATTTTAATTTACTACTTAATTACCCCTGACGCAGTTTGAATTTGGGATTCTTCTTGTTGATCAAATACAAACGACCGTTTCTACGAACGATTTTGCAGTCCGGAGTGCGTTTCTTAATAGATGCTTTAACTTTCATATTATATTGTTTTTTTTATTTATATCGGAATACGATTCTTCCTTTGGTCAAATCATAAGGAGACATCTCAATTCTCACTTTATCACCCGGCAGTATCTTAATGTAGTGCATTCTCATTTTTCCCGAAATGTGCGCGATCACTTCGTGACCATTCTGCAACTCTACTCGGAACATCGCATTTGACAACGCCTCTACAATAGTACCGTCCTGTTCAATAGCGCTCTGTTTTGCCATATCAATATCCTTTACTTCTTAATACTTCCTCTACAAACTCGAACGATGACAATATATCGGCACCGTCTTTACCAACAGCTATAGTGTGTTCAAAATGCGCTGCGTTCTTTCTGTCACGTGTTCTCACTGTCCAACCGTCACGCTCCATAAAAATCTGACGTTTTCCAAGAGTGATCATCGGTTCTATTGCAAGACACATTCCTTGACGCAGTTGAAGACCGTTTCCTTTGCGACCATAATTTGGCACTTCAGGAGCCTCATGCATATCACGTCCTATACCATGACCAACAAATTCACGTACAACTCCGAAACCATTCTGTTCGCAATGTGTCTGTACGGCATTACCGATGTCGCCAAGACGCTTGCCGTGAATTGCCTGTTCAATACCTTTATATAATGACTCCTTTGTTACCTGAAGAAGTTTCTTTGTCTCTTCATCAACCTCGCCAACACAGAATGTATAGCAGGAATCACCACAGAAACCGTTCAATAATGTACCGCAGTCAACGGAAATGATATCACCCTCCTTGAGTGGTACATCATTAGGGATTCCGTGTACAACGACATCGTTCACCGATGCACATATCGAGCCTGGGAATGGAGTTCCTTCATGATTAGGATAACCCTTAAATGTCGGAATAGCTCCATTGTCGCGGATAAACTCCTCTGCTACCCTATCGAGCTGCTTTGTCGTTACTCCGGGCTCAATTATTTTAGCTACTTCGGCAAGTGTCTTGCCTACAAGCAGATTCGCTTGCCGAAGTAGTTCTATCTCGTCTGAAGTCTTAAGAAATATCATTCTTAGCTCAACAAATTAACCTACGCGACCCTTAATACGACCCGAGCTCAACAAGCCATCGTAGTGTCTCATCATCAAATGACTCTCTATCTGTTGCAATGTATCAAGGATTACACCTACAAGAATCAACAATGATGTTCCTCCGAAGAAGGCTGCAAACTCCTGCTGCAAACCGAAATATCCTGCGAAAGCTGGAAGTATTGCGATAAATGCAAGGAATAGCGAACCGGGAAGGGTTATGCGTGACATAATCGTATCAATATATTCAGCAGTCGGCTTACCCGGCTTGATACCAGGAATAAAGCCATTGTTGCGTTTCATGTCCTCGGCCATCTGCATTGGATTGATTGTGATGGCTGTATAGAAATATGTAAACAATATGATAAGAAACGCAAAAACCATGTTATACAACCATGATGTGTGGTCAGACATGAGCTGTACGAACGCTGAAGGCTCGCCTTTTGCTCCGTAACCCATGATAGCCATAGGGATAAACATAATAGCCTGTGCAAAAATGATAGGCATTACGTTAGCCGCATTGACCTTCAAAGGAAGGTACTGACGTGCACCTGCAACGGCTGCACCACCTGTAGCCTGCTTTGCATACTGTACAGGAATCTTACGAGTTCCACGCAACAAAGCAACACCTGCGCAAATTACCAATATTAAAAGAACAATTTCAAAAAGGAACATGATAACACCACCACCAGCAGCACCGGTCATTCTTGATGTGAACTCCTGAATAAGAGCCTGTGGGAAACGGGCAATGATACCGATCATAATGATCAATGATACACCATTACCGAGACCCTTGTCGGTAATACGTTCACCCAACCAGAGGATGAACATACTGCCGGCTGCAAGAATGATTGTTGATGTCAGCATGAAAGCCCAGTTTGACTCTACTGCAATAGCAGCACCTGCTGTATACTTCAAGTTTGCCAAGTATGCAATACCCTGAGGTATAAGGATAGCTATTGTCAAATAGCGTGTGTACTGGTTGATCTTACGACGACCGCTTTCACCCTCGCGCTGCATCTTCTGGAAAGAAGGCAACACGATTGCCAACAACTGCACAACAATTGATGCTGAGATGTAGGGCATAATTCCAAGTGCAAAGATGGAAGCATTAGAGAATGCACCACCTGAGAACATATCAAGCAGAGACATCAAACCGTCACTTGTCTGATCCTGAAGGCGACCGAGTTTCGATGTGTCGATACCAGGAAGCACAACGAATGAGCCAAAGCGATATATCGCGATGAACAAAAGAGTGATACCAATACGCACTCTTAGATCTTCGACTTTCCAGATATTTTTAATTGTCTGGACAAATTTAAGGTTTGATAGTTTTTTTGCCATTTCTTAAAGCTTTACTACTGTTCCACCTGCTGCTTCAATAGCCTCTGCTGCCTTCTGTGAGAATGCGTGTGCCTCAACTGTCAACTTAGCAGTCAAAGTACCGTTAGCGAGTACCTTAACAAGCTGTGTTGAAGAGATGAAACCTGCTGCAACCAAAACCTGAATGTTGATTGTCTCCAAAGACTTGCTTTCAGCAAGAGCCTGAAGTGTAGAAAGGTTAATAGCCTTATACTCTACACGATTGATATTTTTAAAGCCGTACTTAGGTACACGACGTTGCAAAGGCATCTGACCGCCCTCGAAACCGATCTTCTTGCTGTAGCCAGAACGAGACTTAGCACCCTTGTGACCACGTGTAGAAGTACCACCTCTACCTGATCCGGTACCACGACCAATTCTTTTGCGAGCCTTAACAGCGCCTTCGGCCGGCTTAAGATTATTTAATTTCATAGCCTAAATCTTTTTTTAATTAATTACTCTTCAACAATGGCAACCAAATGCTGAACTTTCTTAACCATACCACGAATAGAGGCATTGTCAGGACGCTCAACAACCATATTCATCTTTGTAAGGCCAAGAGCATCAAGTGTCAGCTTCTGAGTCTTAGGAGCGCCGATACGGCTTTTAACTTGCTTAATCTTTATTGTAGCCATGATTTTCCTCCTTATCCGTTAAATACTTTACTCATACTAACACCTCTGTTCTGAGCAACCATGCGTGCATCACGCATCTCACTCAAGGCTGCGATTGTAGCCTTAACCAAGTTGTGAGGGTTAGAAGAACCCTTAGACTTAGCCAAAACGTCGGTAATACCAACACTCTCCAAAACGGCACGCATAGCACCACCTGCTACTACTCCGGTACCGTGTGAAGCAGGCTTAATGAAAACCTCTGCACCACCGAAGTGAGCTGACTGCTCGTGAGGAACAGTTCCCTTGAGGACAGGTACGCGAACAAGATTCTTCTTCGCTGCCTCTACGCCCTTTGCGATTGCTGCTGTTACTTCGCTTGCTTTACCAAGACCGTAACCGATGATACCATTCTCGTTACCTACAACAACGATTGCAGAGAAACTGAATGTACGACCACCCTTTGTAACCTTTGTTACACGGTTGATAGCAACCAATCTATCCTTTAATTCAACGTCGTTTGCGACTTTTACTCTATTATTAATTGCCATATTCATTAGAATTTAAGACCACCATTACGTGCAGCATCAGCCACTTCCTTAACTCTTCCGTGGTAGAGGTAACCGTTACGATCGAAAACAACAGTAGTGATACCTGCCTCGATAGCCTTCTTAGCGATCATCTCACCAACCTTTGCAGCCTGCTCTTTCTTGGGCATAGCCTCAAGACCGAGAGAAGATGCTGCGGCCAATGTGCGACCAGTCTGGTCATTAATTATCTGAACATAGATCTGCTTGTTGCTGCGGAAAACGCTCATACGAGGACGCTCTGCAACACCTGAAACCTTGTTACGCACTCTATATTTAATCTTGGTACGTCTTTCTATCTTTGTTGTCATATGCTTACTGTTTTACTGAATTATTTAGCACCAGCCGACTTACCAGACTTACGACGGATAATCTCGCCAACAAACTTGACACCCTTACCCTTATATGGCTCAGGCTTACGGAATGAGCGGATCTTCGCACAAATGAGACCTACCAACTCTTTGTTGCAAGACTCAATGATGATAAGTGGGTTCTTATTTCTCTCAGACTTAGTCTCAACCTTAACTTCTGCAGGGAACTGCATGTAGATAGGGTGAGTAAAACCAAGCAACAACTCGATAGCATTGTTTGGTTTGTCGTTTACACGATAACCAACACCTACAAGCTCAAGCTCTTTCTTGAAACCGGCAGAAACACCGATAACCATATTGTTGATGAGCGCACGATAAAGACCGTGGAACGCATGCTGCTGCTTTGTAGCCTCTGCGTAAGTTTCGCAGTTAGCATACTTAACAGTCAAAACATTATCCTCAACAACTATTGCAATAGAAGGATCAATCTGCTGTGAAAGTTCACCTTTAGGACCTTTTACAGTGATTACATTGTCATTGCTTACTGCAACTGTAACATTTGCGGGAATACTAATGGGTAATTTACCAATTCTAGACATTGCTCAATCCTCCTTATTAGTAGACATAGCAGAGAACCTCACCACCGATTTTCTCAGCAGCAGCCTCTTTGTCTGTCATTACACCTTTGGATGTCGACAAAATAGCGATACCCAATCCATTAATCACTCTAGGCATATCTTTGTATCCCGTATAACGGCGCAAACCTGGAGATGATACGCGTACCAAGTTCTTGATAGCATTCACCTTGTTTACTGCGTCGTACTTCAAGGCAATCATGATTGTGCCTTGTGGGCCATCCTCAACGAACTTGTAGTTCAAGATGTAACCCTTCTCAAAAAGAATCTTAGTGATTTCCTTCTTGAGGTTAGAGGCAGGAACTTCTACCACTCTGTGCTTAGCTTGAATGGCATTTCTCAACCTCGTCAAATAATCTGCAATAGGATCTGTCATAAAAATTAAATTTAAATTGATCAGGACTTCCCTGACAATATTTATATTAAACACTCAAAATTTTACCAGCTAGCTTTTCTTACACCTGGGATAAGACCCTGAGATGCCATCTCGCGGAACTGAATACGAGAGATACCGAAAAGACGGATATAACCCTTTGGACGACCTGTCAACTTGCAACGGTTGTGCATGCGGATAGGATTTGAGTTCAAAGGCAACTCCTGCAACTTACGTGCAGCCTCGTAAGCCTCTTCAGGAGTACCGGTATTAACGATCTTCTTAAGAGCCTCACGCTTTGCAGCATATTTCTTGGCCAATTTTGCACGCTTTACTTCACGTGCTTTCATTGATTCTTTTGCCATAGTTTACTTATGAATTTTTAGCGTTTTTAAAAGGAAGACCAAACTCTTTCAACAGAGCGTAACCCTCTTCGTCTGTCTTAGCTGTGGTAACGAATGTGATGTTCATACCAGTCAGACGCATAATGTTATCGATGTTGATTTCTGGGAAGATAATCTGCTCCTTGATACCCAAAGAGTAGTTACCGTTACCGTCGAACTTGCTCTCGATACCCTTGAAGTCACGGATACGTGGAAGTGCCACACGTACAAGACGCTCGAGGAACTCATACATACGCTCGCGACGCAAAGTTACCATAACGCCGATAGGCATCTTCTTACGCAACTTAAAGTTTGAAATATCCTTACGTGATACAGTAGCAACGGCCTTCTGACCGGTGATTGCTGTAACCTCGTTGATTGCAACATCAATGATCTTCTTATCCTGAGTAGCTGCACCAAGACCCTCGTTGATAACGATCTTCTTGAGTACAGGTACCTGCATTGCCGATGAATAGTTGAACTGCTTCATCAAAGCCGGCGCAATGCGCTCGACATATTCTTTCTTAAGGCTTGCTGTATTACCCATGATTAAATCTCCTCTCCTGATTTTTTAGCATAACGAACCTTCTTACCATCAGCGTTCAGCTTACGGCCGATACGTGTAGCCTTACCTGACTTGGGATCAACCAAGTTGAGGTTTGACACATGGATTGAAGCCTCTTGTTTTACAATACCTCCCTGGGGATTCTTTGCGCTTGGTTTCGTACTCTTAGAAACCATATTAACGCCCTCTACGATAGCACGGTCCTTCTGAACGAGAACCTGCAATACCTTACCGGTCTTGCCTTTGTCCTCGCCAGAGTTTACGATTACCATGTCACCTTTTTTGATATGTAATTTCTTCATTACTTCAAATTTTTAAATATTAAAGCACTTCAGGTGCCAAAGATACAACCTTTGTATAATCAGTTGCACGAAGCTCACGCGCTACAGGACCGAAGATACGGCTACCGCGCATTTCGCCGGCATTGTTAAGCAGAATGCAAGCGTTATCATCGAAACGGATATATGAACCGTCCTGACGACGAACCTCTTTCTTAGTACGAACAATAAGAGCCTTTGAAACAGCTCCCTTCTTCAAATCGCTTGAGGGGATCACGCTCTTCACAGAGACTACAATCACATCCCCTACAGAAGCATAGCGGCGACGTGTACCACCAAGTACACGGATACAAAGAGCCTCCTTTGCACCACTATTATCACATACTGTAAGTCTTGATTCAACTTGTATCATAATTACTTAACTTTTTCGATGATTTCTACTAATCTCCATCTCTTGGTCTTGCTCAAGGGACGAGTCTCCATAATGCGAACTGTATCGCCTATTGAGCACTCCTGCTTCTCATCGTGTACATGATATTTCTTTGTTCTGCTCACGAATTTACCATAGATGGGGTGTTTCTCCTTAAACTTGGCAGCAACGGTGATTGTCTTTTCCATTTTGTTGCTTACAACAATACCGGTACGCTCTTTTCTCAAATTTCTAACTTCCATAAGTCTTAATTATTTATTTAATTCGCGAGAGCGCAACTCACCCTTCATGCGCGCGATATCACGACGCATTTTCTTCAACAACTCAGGATTCTCCAATGGTGATATTGCATGATTAAGCTTCATCTGGGCATAACGCATTACATCAGCCTCAACTCTTTCCTGCAGCTCTGCTGTAGAGAGCTCTCTAATTTCTGCTATCTTCATAATTATGCCTTATTATAATCGTAATCGCGTCTAACAATAAACTTAGTTGTAACAGGAAGCTTCTGAGCAGCGAGACGCAATGCCTCTTTTGCTACCTCAAATGAAACTCCTTCAATCTCGATAAGGATACGACCCGGTGTTACGGGGAATACAAAACCTTCTGGATCACCCTTACCCTTACCCATACGTACATCGGCAGGCTTGCGAGTGATTGGTTTATCGGGGAATACACGGAGCCAAACTTGACCCTGACGCTGCATGTAACGTGTTACTGCAATACGAGCGGCCTCAATCTGACGACCATTCAACCATTTATATTGCAAGCACTTGATTCCAAAAGAACCGAAAGCGAGTTGGTTACCGCGTGTTGCGAAACCTTTCTGCACTCCGTGCTGCACTCTTCTATATTTTGTTTTCTTAGGCTGTAACATAATTCTTGAAATTCAATTCGTTAGCGATTGTTGTTTTTCTTACGTTTGAAGTTTCTTCCGCCAGCCTGGTTGTTGTTGAAACCGCTCTCCTTGCTCTGTGTGAAGTTTGGAGCCAAGTCTCTCTTACCGTAAACCTCGCCACGGCAAATCCATACCTTGATACCAAGGATACCAACCTTTGTCAAAGCCTCTGCCTGGCAGTAGTCGATGTCTGCACGGAAAGTATGAAGAGGAGTACGACCCTCCTTGTACATTTCTGAACGAGCCATTTCTGCACCATTCAAACGACCTGAGATCTGTATCTTGATACCCTCAGCACCCATACGCATTGTATTGGCGATGGCTGTCTTGATAGCACGACGATAAGCAATCTTGCCCTCAACCTGACGTGCAATGCTGTTAGCAACGATAGTTGCGTCAAGCTCAAGCTTCTTAACCTCAAAAATATTTATCTGAATATCCTTGTCAGTGATCTTCTTCAACTCCTCCTTCAATTTGTCAACTTCCTGACCACCCTTACCGATGATAATACCGGGCTTAGCGGTACATACGGTAATTGTAACAAGTTTCAAAGTACGCTCGATGACAATCTTCGAAACGCTGGCCTTAGCCAAACGTACATTAAGGTATTTTCTGATCTTTGAATCTTCTACCAATTCGTCACCGTAGTTTTTACCACCGTACCAGTTGGAATCCCATCCTCTGATGATACCTAGTCGATTACTAATTGGATTAACCTTCTGTCCCATTGCTTTCTACTTTTTTATTGTCATTATTTACTTTAGTGTCCACGTAGATAGTAACGTGGTTGGAACGCTTACGGATTCTGTATCCGCGACCCTGAGGCGCTGGACGCATGCGATAAAGTGTACGTGCCTCATCTACAAAAATCTGTGAGATATAAAGCTCGCCATTCTCAGCCTTACGCTCGTTCTTCTGCTCCCAGTTCGCGATAGCTGAACGCAACAGTTTCTCAACGTTGTTTGAAGCAGCTTTTGTCGAGAACTTCAAGACACCGAGTGCACGACCTACCTCCATACCACGTACCATGTCAGCAACGAGGCGCATTTTGCGAGGTGAAGAAGGGATATCCTTTGCACTGGCGAAGTAAAGGCTTTTACGAGCCTCTTTTCTCTTGTCAGCAGCTAATTTCTTTCTTGCTCCCATTATATTATTCTATTTAATTCAATTTTTAAAAACCTGTTTATTTCTTACGGTTACCAGAGTGACCACGGAATGTACGAGTAGGCGCGAATTCGCCAAGCTTGTGACCAACCATGTTTTCTGTTACGTAAACAGGGATAAATTTATTACCGTTATGAACAGCGATTGTGTGTCCCACAAAATCGGGAGAAATCATAGAAGCACGAGCCCAAGACTTGATGACCGATTTCTTACCGCTCTCGTTCATGGCAAGCACTTTGCTCTCCAATTTTACATTGATATACGGACCTTTTTTTAATGAACGACTCATATTATTTCAAAAATTTCCTTATTATTACTTCTTTCTTCTCTCAATAATGTACTTAGAAGACTGCTTCTTAGGCGCACGAGTCTTGAGACCCTTAGAGTACAAGCCCTTACGTGAACGTGGGTGACCACCAGAAGCACGACCTTCACCACCACCCATCGGGTGATCTACAGGGTTCATAACAACACCACGGTTGTGAGGACGACGACCCAACCAGCGTGAGCGACCAGCCTTACCTGAACACTCGAGAGCGTGGTCTGAGTTACCTACTGTACCGATTGTAGCACGGCAAGTACCCAATATACGACGAACCTCTCCTGAAGGCAACTTGATTACACAATAGTTCTCGTCACGAGAAACGATCTGTGCAAAGTTACCGGCTGAACGCACAAGAATAGCGCCCTGGCCGGGACGAAGCTCAATGTTATGTACCACTGTACCGATAGGAATGTTCTTCAAAGGAAGAGTGTTACCTACTTCGGGAGCAGCATCAGCACCTGACATCAGAACTGCGCCAACCTCCAAACCATTAGGAGCAATTATATAACTTTTTTCTCCATCAGCGTAATACAACAATGCAATACGAGCAGAACGGTTAGGATCATACTCGATGCTCTTTACTGTAGCGGGGATACCGTCTTTGTTACGCTTGAAATCAATAAATCTGAATTTGCGCTTGTGACCTCCACCTCTGTAACGCATGGTCATCTTACCATCGTTATTACGTCCGCCTGTCGAACGCTTACCGGTTACAAGCGATTTTTCTGGTACCGTAGCAGTGATCTCTTCGAAGGTACCAATAACCTTATGTCTCTGGCCCGGTGTTGTAGGCTTAAATTTACGTACTGCCATCTTATCTATTAAATGTTACTATAAAAATCAATAGTATCGCCATCTTTAAGTGTGACGATAGCCTTCTTAACAGCGTTTGTACGACCCTTAACCAAACCCGCCTTTGTATAGCGGCTCTTGTTCTTACCTGCGTAGTTCATAGTATTTACATCAACTACTGTAACGTTATACAACGCCTCAATCTCTTTCTTAATAACCAACTTGTTTGCCTCTGGACGAACAAGAAAACCAAAGCGGTTGAACTGGTCAGTAATATTAGTCATCTTCTCAGTGACTATAGGTTTAATCAATACTCCCATTATTATGCCTCCTTAGTTTTGTTTAGAGTGTTATTAATAATTTCGAGAGAGCTCTCAGTCACAACCAAAACCTCGGCATTCATTATACCATAGGTATTAATGTCCGAAGCAATTGCCATCTGAGTACCCTTCAAATTTCTAGCTGACAAATATACTGCTTTATTGTTAGATGGCAAAACAAACAACTGCTTCTTTTCAGAAACTTTAAGATTGTTTAACACTTCAACAAAAGCTTTTGTACTTGGAGCGTCAAAATTGAAGTCTTCAACAACAACAAGAGCGTTGTCGAGAACCTTCTGAGAAAGAGCTGACTTACGAGCCAACTGCTTAACCTTCTTATTCAACTTGAAGCTATAATCACGTGGGGTTGGACCAAACACACGTGCACCACCCACCAACAGAGGTGAGTTGATATCACCACGACGAGCACCGCCACCACCTTTCTGACGACCGAGCTTACGTGTTGAACCTGACATTTCGCTTCTCTCCTTAGACTTATGTGTTCCCTGACGCTGAGCAGCAAGATACTGTCTAACAGCCATGTACACAACATGCTCGTTAGGCTCGATTCCGAAGATAGACTCGTCTAACGTAACCTTTCTACCGGTGCTTTCACCCTTAATATTTAATACGCTGACTTCCATTACTTTTCAATTATTACGATTGAACCATTGTAACCTGGAACCGAACCCTTGATAACCAATAGGTTGTGCTCAGGAATAACCTTTAACACTTGTAGGTTGTGTGTAGTAACACGTGCGTTACCCATCTGTCCACCCATGCGGAGGCCTTTGAATACCTTTGCAGGGTAAGAACAAGCACCAATAGAACCCGGCTTGCGAGCGCGGTTGTGCTGACCGTGAGTAGCCTGACCTACACCACCAAAGTTGTGTCTTTTAACAACACCCTGGAAACCCTTACCTTTTGAAGTACCTGTTACGCTAACGTAAGCTGTATCTGCAAAAAGATCTACTGTGATAACATCGCCCAACTTGAGCTCTGTCTCAAAACCCTTGAACTCGGCCAAGTGGCTCTTGGGAGTTACACCAGCTTTCTTGAAGTGACCCATAAGAGGAGCGTTAACACGACTCTCTTTCTGATCCTGAAAACCAACCTGAACAGCCTCATAGCCATCCTTCTCGATTGTCTTCACCTGTGTAACTGCGCAAGGACCTGCTTCGATAACAGTGCATGGAACATTCTTGCCATCGGCACTGAAAACGGACATCATTCCGATTTTTTTTCCTAATAATCCTGGCATTTCAGTTTAATTTAAAAAATTAGTAAATAACATTTAATTACACTTTAATCTCAACCTCAACTCCTGAAGGCAACTCAAGCTTCATAAGAGCATCAACTGTCTTAGCTGTAGAGCTGTAGATGTCAATAAGTCTCTTGAAAGAAGAGAGCTGGAACTGCTCACGTGACTTCTTGTTCACGAAAGTAGAACGGTTAACTGTAAAAATACGCTTGTGAGTTGGCAATGGAATTGGACCGCTAACAATAGCACCTGTAGCCTTCACTGTCTTTACAATCTTCTCAGCTGATTTGTCAACCAAGTTGTGATCGTAAGATTTAAGTTTAATTCTAATTTTTTGACTCATCGTCTTTTAAATATTTATAAAATTCATAATTGCCTGCCGGTTAAGAGTCATTCGCTAACCGACAGGCTTAATTTATTACTTTTGTAGTTCCTCGAGGATCTGTTTTGTAAGTGATGCACTTACCTGCTCGTGGTGATCGTATGTCATTGAAGATGTTGCACGACCAGAAGTGATAGTACGCAAAGATGTTACGTAACCGAACATTTCTGACAGTGGAACCATAGCCTTAACGATACGTGCACCTGTACGGCTTGTCTCAAAACCCTCAACCTGACCACGACGCTTGTTAAGGTCGGCGATAACATCACCCATGCTCTCCTCTGGAGTAACAACCTCAAGCTTCATCACAGGCTCAAGAAGAACTGGATTTGCCTTCTGACATGCATTCTTGTATGCCTGGATAGCACAAACCTCGAATGACAGCTGGTCAGAGTCAACTGGGTGATAGCCACCATCGAGAAGAACTACCTTCAAAGACTCCATTGGATAACCAGCAAGAACACCGGCCTTGATAGCTGTCTGGAAGCCCTTCTGTACTGATGGGATAAATTCCTTAGGAACGTTACCACCCTTAACCTCGTTAACGAACTGAAGGTTACCCTCCTTGAAGTCCTCATCAGCAGGACCTACAGAAACGAGGATCTTAGCATATTTACCCTTACCACCAGTCTGCTTCTTATATGTCTCATCAACCTGAACAGTACCTGTGATAGCCTCTTTGTAGCTAACCTGTGGACGACCCTGGTTACACTCAACACTGAACTCACGTTTCAAACGGTCGATGATAATCTCAAGGTGCAACTCACCCATACCAGAGATAATTGTCTGACCAGACTGCTCGTCGGTTCTTACAGTAAATGTTGGATCCTCCTCTGCAAGTTTTGCAAGACCGTTAGCGAGCTTGTCAAGATCCTTCTGAGTCTTAGGCTCAACAGCGATAGAGATCACAGGATCAGGGAATGTCATAGACTCGAGAACGATTGGAGCATCTTCAGCACAAAGTGTATCACCTGTGCGAACATCCTTCATACCGATAACAGCACCGATATCACCAGCACCGAGAACCTCTACTGGATTCTGCTTGTTTGAGTGCATCTGGAACATACGTGAAATACGCTCCTTGCGACCTGAACGTGTGTCAAGGATATATGAACCAGACTCAAGCTTACCTGAATATACACGAACGTAGATCAAACGACCAACGAATGGGTTAGTAGCAATCTTGAACACAAGAGCAGAAGTCTTGTCATCCTCAGAAGGAGTACGTGACTCCATCTCGTCTGTCTTAGGGTTCATACCCTCGATAGCAGGAGTATCAAGTGGTGAAGGCAAGAATGCACATACAAAGTCAAGAAGTGGCTGAACACCCTTGTTCTTGAATGAAGAACCGCAAGTCATAGGAGTGATCTCCAACGCAAGTGTACCCTTACGGATAGCAGCGATGATCTCGTCCTCTGTGATTGACTCAGGATCCTCAAGAACCTTCATCATCAACTCCTCGTCGAAATCAGCAGCCTTCTCGAGAAGGTGCTCTCTCCACTGGTTAGCCTCATCAACCAACTCTGCAGGAATTTCCTCTACAGTATAATCAAGTGCACCGTCTTTGTAAACGAGAGCCTTCATTGTGATAAGGTTGATAACACCAAGGAATTTCTCCTCAGAACCGATAGGAATTGTTACAGGACATGGGTTAGCACCAAGAATTTCCTTCATCTGACGCATTACAGAGAAATAGTCAGCACCTGAACGGTCCATCTTGTTCACGTAAGCGATACGTGGAACGTTATACTTGTCAGCCTGACGCCATACAGTCTCTGACTGAGGCTCAACACCACCTACTGCACAAAAAGCAGCGATAGCACCGTCAAGTACACGGAGTGAACGCTCAACCTCAGCTGTAAAGTCAACGTGTCCCGGAGTGTCAATCAAATTGAACTTGTACTGTGTACCTTTCCAGTTCCAGAATGTTGTAGTAGCAGCAGATGTGATAGTGATACCACGCTCCTGCTCCTGCTCCATCCAGTCCATGGTAGCAGCACCGTCATGCACCTCACCAATCTTATGTGAAAGACCAGTATAGAACAAAATACGCTCTGATGTAGTAGTCTTACCAGCATCGATGTGAGCACTAATACCGATATTACGGGTAAATTGTAGTTCGTTTGCCATTTTCTTAAACTGTTACTTGATTAGAAACGGAAATGTGCAAAAGCACGGTTAGCCTCAGCCATACGGTGCATATCCTCCTTACGCTTGAATGCACCACCCTGGTTGTTGAATGCGTCCATAATCTCAGCGCAGAGCTTCTCAGACATTGACTTGCCACCACGCTTGCGTGCAAACAAGATCATGTTCTTCATAGAGATAGACTCTTTACGGTCAGCGCGAATCTCAGTAGGAACCTGGAATGTAGCACCACCGATACGACGAGATTTAACCTCTACCTTTGGAGTGATGTTCTCCAAAGCCTGCTTCCAAATCTCAAGTGGAGTTTTATCCTCGCTCTTCATCTTGTTACCTACAAGCTCAAGAGCACCATAGAAAATTGTGTACGAAACGTTTTTCTTTCCATCATACATCAGGTGGTTAACAAACTTAGAAACCATCTGATCGTTGAAAACGGGGTCTGGAAGAACCACGCGTTTTTTTGGTTTTGCTTTTCTCATTTTCTCTTACGAAAATTAATGTTTTTGTTTGGCTGTGTTATCATGAATTCTTCAACACCTCCACCGAGGCATTTACTCAACCTTTATAACTTCCAACAAACCAAAACTTGTTAAATAATTATTTTTAAAACGAGTCATATTCACTGTCAAAGCCGGAATCACTCAGCTACCGCTTTGTTTTTAAGAATTACTTCTTAGCTTTGGGACGCTTAGCACCATACTTTGAACGACGCTGTGTGCGGTTTGCAACACCAGCAGTATCAAGAGTACCGCGAACGATGTGATAACGTACACCTGGAAGGTCCTTTACACGACCACCACGTACCAAAACAATTGAGTGCTCCTGCAAGTTATGACCCTCACCTGGGATGTAAGAGTTAACCTCTTTCTGGTTGGTCAAGCGTACACGAGCAACTTTTCTCATCGCAGAGTTAGGTTTCTTTGGAGTTGTAGTGTAAACACGAACACATACACCACGACGCTGAGGACAGTTGTCGAGTGCAGGCGATTTACTCTTTTCTACAATCACCTCTCTGCCTTTTCTTACTAATTGCTGAATTGTAGGCATTTTGTTTAATTTTTAATTATTATATATATTGTTTTTAAATATTTCTTAACCAGAGAACCACAGAACACTATAGTCCATTTTGGACTGCAAAGGTAGAAATTATTTTTCTAATAAAAAAGCATTTATCTTTTTTTTAGCGAAAACCTTGCAACAAAAAGCATTTTTTGTTCAAAAAAAGACAATATCAGGCATCTAAAGCAATAATTTTATAGTTAAAAAATATTAAAACTTTATTTAAACATACTTTTCCATAAAAAAACAAAGAAAAGTACAATATAAAAAGGTTCTCTTGCATGTTTACAAAGAAACAAACAAGAGAACCTTTACCTTATTAATATAATATAGCGATTCAACAATCGCCTGATACAATCATATGCAAAACCGCAAAATAGAGATTACACGCTATCACTCTTCGTCAAAATCAAACTCGTCATATCCCAAATCGTCATCCATCTCCATATCACCGTCATCGGAATAATCATAGTCATCTTCCCAATCAGCGAAGTCCGCTGCAAGCATCTTTCTATCATAATTACGATGAACGAGTTCTTCACGTTTAACAGCCGCCAGGCGGTTCGCTTCACTGTTAAGTTCACCCCAGAGAATATCCTTCAATTCCTGGATTCCCTCACCGGTAGCTGCAGAGATAAACACATAAGGCACATCCTCGGGCAAGTTTTCCGACAACATCTCTTTTAATTCCTCATCAATGAGGTCACATTTGGTTATCGCCAACACACGCTGTTTATCCAACATCTCAGGATTGAAGGTAGCAAGCTCATTAAGCAACACCTCATACTCCTTCTTGATATCATCAGCCTCGGCAGGAACCATAAACAGCAACAACGAGTTTCGTTCTATATGTCGCAAGAAACGCAATCCCAAGCCTTTGCCTTGACTGGCACCTTCAATGATACCGGGAATATCTGCCATAACAAATGATTTGTTGTCGCGATATGAGACAATACCAAGATTCGGTTCAAGAGTCGTAAACGGATAATTGGCTATCTTTGGTTTTGCAGCAGACACCGACGAGAGCAATGTAGACTTACCGGCATTAGGGAAACCCACCAAGCCGACATCTGCAAGAAGCTTTAGTTCCAAGGTCACTGTCATCTCCTGCATAGGCTCGCCCGGTTGCGCAAAACGCGGTGCCTGACGTGTAGGAGTTGCAAAATGCACGTTACCAAGACCGCCTCGGCCACCTTTGAGCAATGTCACAAGCTGACCATCTTCCATTACATCACAAAGAAATTCACCTGTTTCGGCATTATAGGCAACAGTACCGCATGGAACATCAACGATTTTACTCTCGCCATCGGCACCCGTACTCTTGTTTATACCGCCGTTCTGACCATTGCCAGCGAATATGTGACGCTGATATTTCAAGTGAAGCAATGTCCAATAGTTTCTATTTCCTCGCAGAATGATATCACCACCTTTTCCGCCATCGCCACCATCAGGACCACCATTAGGTATATATTTTGCACGATGCAAATGCGCCATTCCGCGACCTCCGCGACCTGAACGGCACACAATCTTTACATAATCAATAAAATTCGATTCAGCCATAATAAAATCCACAAGACCCTCACGGACCATTTAACAATTAAACAGCAAAAGTTGTCGCTATCTATAGCGACAACCCCATTATGGGAACAAATGTTCGTTCCTTATTTTTACATCTTGCTATCAATCGCCGCAACAATATCGGCAAAAATTCTGTCAAGATCACCAAGACCATTGATATAACAATGTTTACCGTCATTCTTATACCAATCCTTGAGAGGTGAAGTCTGCTCTGCATAAACAACCAGACGTTTCTTGATAGTTTCTTCATTATCATCGGCTCTGCCAGACTCCTGGCCACGTTTCAAAAGGCGGTCCATCAATTCATCTTCGGGAACATCAAGTTCAATCATTGCCGTAACATCCTGACCACGCTCAGCAAGCATCACTTTCAAAGCTTCTGCCTGGGCTATAGTACGTGGAAATCCGTCGAAGATAACACCATTACCGCTTGTCAGCGAATCGAGCTTCGAAGCTAGAATATCCACCATAAGCGCATCAGGGATAAGCTGACCGTTATCAATAAGAGCCTTGGCTGTCTTGCCAAGTTCTGTACCGGCAGCAATCTCGCCACGCAAAACATCACCTGTCGAAATATGATTGAGCGCATACTTCTCGACTATTCTCGCACTTTGAGTACCTTTACCGCTACCAGGAGCACCAAAAATTACAATATTAAGCATATAATATCAAATTTCTTAATTATTCTACAACATCGTAAACATCAGGCAAATTACGGCCAAGACCATCATAATCAAGACCATAACCGACAATAAATCTATCAGGTATCTCGAATGCCGAATACTTGACATCAACAGAAACCTGCAAACGTGATGGTTTCACGAAAAGCGACGCGATTTCAAGAGATGCAGGATTGCTTTCCGCCAATGTCTCCAACATCTTATGCATTGTCAGACCTGTATCGACAATATCTTCAACGACAATAATATCACGTCCTTCAATTGATTCAGAAAGACCTATCAGCTTTTTCACCTTGCCCGTAGTTTCCGAACCTTGATATGATGAGAATTTAACAAAAGAAACCTCACATTCTATCTCAAGATTCTTCATCAAATCGGATACGAACATGAAACAACCATTCAGAACGCCAAGAAGCAGAGGACGTTTACCGGCATAATCCTTGTTAATCCTATCCGCAACCTTCTTCACCTCTGCGGCAATCTCTTCGCAAGAAATTGACTTCACGAATTCCCTGTCGTGTACTTTTATTCTGGACATATCAATTTAAATAAACCCGTATTTTGGATAATAATGACAAAAATACAATAAAGTTCCGAAAAATAAGATTAGTAAGTGATATTTTTAACTTTCAGAAACCAAAAAAACAGCGTTCATACTCTTTTAAGCACAGAAAACATATTTTTCAACATAATTTAAACAGTTTCTAAGAAACTATTTACTATCTTCGCGACAAATTAGAGATTTTGGGCCCATCAGGGTTTCTCTAAAACCGATCATTATGAAAAAACTACTGTTATTTTTTGCAGCTCTCGCTACACTGCCGGTTCTTGCGCAGACCGAGGTAAACACTTTCTTTCCCGGAACAAACGAAGGGATAACCTATTGTTTGCCCGACACCCGCATTGAGATTACAGTCAGCGCAGCGTGTATAACATATACCCCCGGTGAGTTCAACAGATATGCCGAGAGATACCTGCGTGTGAACAATGCCATAACAGAAGCTGCAAGCCATTGGGAGATGACAGATGTAAATGTCACCACTACAGGCAAACCTAATGCTGAAAAGATGTACACTGTAAGATTGAACAACAGCACTGCGTGCAACATCAAT
Source organism: Bacteroidaceae bacterium (assembly GCA_017555585.1). Classification (GTDB taxonomy): domain Bacteria; phylum Bacteroidota; class Bacteroidia; order Bacteroidales; family Bacteroidaceae; genus HGM04593. The sequence goes on along the minus strand of JAFZGA010000005.1, from coordinate 178,984 downwards.
CTTTGTCAAAACGGCATAATAAGAAGCATCAACGTCAAAGAGGAGGAAAAGGCCGTACAGAATGACGGCACAGATACTCCTGCAGGCAACAGCCATATAGACGCGACACAGTACATGACCGAGGAGATGCTCCAGGCAACATCAACAGCCAAACTTGCAGAACTCACTGCCAAAGAGATATACATTATAAGAGAAAGCAAGCTTGCCATAACACGCGGACAATCCGAAAACATGCCAAAGGACGGTCAATCAATGCAATTGGTGCTCAACGAGCTTGATAGGCAGGAAAAGGCTTTGACAGAACTGTTCATCGGACGTACAGATACAATATACAGTTCATGCAAATATATCATCGAGCCGACAATGGGGTGCGACATCACCAAGGAGGTGTTGTTCCGCTTCTCGCGCAAGCTTGGTTTTGTAGACAAGAATAATCTTGCAGGTGAACCTGTTTATTACAATATCCGCGACACGAAAAGTGTATATATCCCGACTACCGAAGAACTTGAAAAAAAGAAAGTTCTTAAAAAGGAAGGTATATGCTACAACATTCCGGGAAAGGTTGATTTTACACTTTTCACTGGGAACCGTAATTTATACACTGGCGAAATACCCGTTGCACAGCTCGGAGTCACCGAAATACTTTCAAAAGAGCTGTTCAACAGGAAGGTTGCAACAAAGGTTCTTTTCAACACCGCAACAGGAGGAGTGATAAGTATAGAAAAACAATAATATAAAAAATAGATAACAAGATGTTTGAAAACTTAAGCGAGCGTCTGGAACGCTCATTTAAAATACTTAAGGGTGAAGGACGCATTACCGAGGTAAACGTTGCCGAAACACTTAAGGATGTACGCAAAGCATTGCTTGACGCCGACGTAAACTATAAGGTTGCAAAAACTTTCACCGATACAGTAAAGAACAAGGCTATCGGACAGAACGTGCTCACATCTATCCATCCAAGCCAGTTGATGGTAAAGATTGTACACGATGAACTTACAGCTCTTATGGGTGGCGACACTGCCGACATAAATTACGAAGGTCACCCTGCCGTGATACTCATGTCGGGTCTCCAAGGTAGCGGTAAGACTACATTCTCTTCAAAACTTGCCAATTACCTGAAGAAAAAGAAAAACCGTAACCCGCTGTTGGTTGCGTGTGACGTATACCGTCCTGCCGCCATTGACCAATTGAAGGTTTTGGGTGAGCAGATCGGAATACCTGTCTATAGCGAGCCAGAGAGCAAGGACCCTGTACAGATTGCACTCAATGCGATCAAAGAGGCCAAAGCCAAGAGCTACAACCTCGTAATCATCGATACCGCAGGCCGCCTTGCTGTCGACGAGGAGATGATGAACGAAATTGCAGCCATAAAGGAAGCTGTCAACCCTACCGAGACACTTTTTGTAGTAGACTCAATGACCGGTCAGGATGCCGTAAACACAGCCAAGGAGTTCAACGACCGTCTTGACTTCACCGGAGTAATCCTGACCAAGCTCGACGGTGACACACGTGGTGGTGCCGCATTGTCTATCCGCACTGTAGTCACAAAACCTATCAAGTTCATCGGTACAGGCGAGAAGATGGAAGCGATAGACCAGTTCCACCCCAACCGCATGGCCGACCGTATATTGGGAATGGGTGACGTGGTTTCGCTTGTTGAGCGTGCCCAGGAACAGTTCGACGAAGAGGAAGCAAAGAAGCTGCAGCGCAAGCTTGCCCGCAACCAGTTCGACTTCAACGACTTCCTGACACAGATCGAACAGATAAAGAAGATGGGTAACATAAAGGATCTTATGGCCATGATTCCTGGATTGGGCAAGGCTGTCAAGGATCTCGACATCGACGACAACGCATTCAAGGGCGTTGAAGCCATTATCCGTTCAATGACCCCACAGGAGCGTGCGAATCCGGATATCATCAACAACTCACGCAAGGAGCGTATTGCGCGTGGTAGCGGAACTACTTTGCAGGAAGTTAACCGACTGATGAAACAGTTCGAGCAGATACGCAAGACCATGAAGAGTGTTGCGGGAGGCAAGATGGGCAACATGATGAACATGATGCCTAAGTTCAGACGTTAAAAACTATACAATCATGCAACTGATCGATGGAAAGGCCGTTGCGGCTCAGATAAAGAAAGAGATTGCCGAAGAGGTTGGTAAAATCATCGCAAACGGAGGCAAACGTCCCCATTTGGCTGCAATACTCGTTGGACACGACGGGGGCAGTGAGACTTATGTTGCCAACAAGGTAAAGGCATGCGAAGAGTGCGGATTCACATCAACTCTTATCCGATATGAAGCAAATATCAGTGAAGAGGAATTACTAAGAAAAGTGGAGGAGCTCAACAACGACTCCGACATAGACGGATTTATCGTACAGTTGCCGTTGCCCAAGCACATCGATGAGCAGAAAGTGACAGAAGCCATCGACTACCGTAAGGACGTTGACGGATTCCACCCTGTAAACGCCGGCCGCCTAACCATTGGATTGCCATGTTTCCTGTCGGCAACTCCAAACGGTATCATGGAACTACTTGCACGATACAATATCGATACAAAAGGCAAGAAATGTGTAGTACTCGGACGCAGCAACATTGTAGGCAAGCCTATGGCGAACCTGATGATGCAGAAGAGTATTCCCGGCGATGCAACAGTAACAGTATGCCACAGCCATACACAGAACATCGCCGACGAGTGCCGTCAGGCCGACATCATCATTGCAGCACTTGGCCAACCACATTTCCTTAAGGCTGACATGGTCAAGGAAGGAGCTGTTGTCATTGATGTAGGAACAACACGTGTTCCCGATGCCACTCGCAAGAGCGGTTTCCGCCTTTGCGGTGATGTCGATTTCGACAATGTTGCGCCAAAATGTTCATATATCACACCTGTTCCCGGTGGTGTAGGCCCTATGACCATCGTGTCGCTAATGAAAAACACACTGCTTGCCGGAAAGCGCGAAATATACAAATAGACCTTGATTACAAGAGCCGTCATAACAATATTGCTGTTCTGCACCATGCCGTTCATGGCATTGTCGCAGAGCAGCAATACCTTTTTACAAAAGACAAGCCTCATATTTGCCGGAGACATCATGCAGCATAGCCTGCAGCTCGAAGAAGCCAAAAGAGGTGATGGCACATACAGTTATTCACATTGGTATCGTCATATTTCAAAAGAGATAAAGAGCAACAGCATTGCTATAGCCAACCTTGAAACTCCAATATACAAGAACGGCTTCAGCGGATACCCTTCATTCTGCGCTCCGGACAGTTTCCTCTACGCAATACGCGATGCAGGATTCAACGTAGTGCTTTTCGCAAACAACCACTGCTTCGACAAAGGCAAGAAAGGGGCAATGCACACCCTTGACATGCTCGACTCATTAAATATTGCCCATTGCGGTGTATACAGGAGCATAGAAGAGCGCGAAGAACGCTATCCTCTCATAATGGATAGCAACGGTATAAAAATAGCCATACTCAATTACACTTACGGCACAAACGGCAACAACATCCCCGAGCCGATGGTGGTGAACCTCATAGACAAGCCGACCATTGAAGACGACATATTCAAGTCCAAGAGAGAAGGTGCTGATGTAATAATAGCATGCATGCACTGGGGCGATGAATATGTAAGGATACCGCCCGCAAGAGTACAGGAACTGAGCCATTGGCTGATTGAACAGGGCGTTGACCATATCATAGGCAACCACCCCCACATAATACAGCCGATCGAGATAAGGGATAACCCTGAAACTCCCGACAGGCATACCGTAGTATACTCTACAGGTAACCTGGTGTCAAACATGTCATTACGAGGCACAGACGGTGGAATGATGATAAAGATGGAGCTCAAGAAGATAATGGACTACACCCGTGTCTCGTCTCTCGAGTATCTTCTGACATGGATTGCCCCAAAGAAGAGCAACGGCGAGAGGGATTTTACGATTATGCCTGCTGCCACAACAAGATGTAGCGACAACAGCTATGCACAAAAGAAGCTCCAACAGTTCCTTGACGACACAAGAGAACTGTTCAGGCAACACAACAAGGGGGAGATAAATGAGCTGACAACCGACACTGTATACATCACTCCATGACAAACCCTTCACCGTTCCATCGGTAGACTATCTTCTTGAGGAACGGACGTACCTTACGGGCATCATCTTCGTTCATATAGTTCGGCATGGTATATTCTGCAACAAGAGATTTGTCGTCCGGACAAAGGTTCAGAGACACAAGATAAATATCACACATATCGACAGCCTTCTCATCCGCCACATCGAAAAAATCCCTTATCAAAGGAGCCTTGAAGAAAGATTCATCGTCTATCCTCTGCCAATCATTATTAAAAAAAGCTATACGGCTATCTGCCGCCTCGGCATATACGGTATTCACGACACATATTACAAAACTGTCACGAAGTGGTAACATCTTCATCTCCACCGTTGATATTCCAGTGCTCTGCAACAGCAGATAATCATCAGTCAGTTTCTTGAGTGTTGACTTACCATCAAGCTTGTTTGATACCGGATACGACATTCCAGCTTCGGCGAAATCAATACAGTCAGCGCGCACATTGCGCGGCAATAACGGTAATACCGAATCGGGTGCCTCCATGAACATAGCACGAATATCTTGTGCCTGAGCCGAAGAGAGCATGCAACACAACATAAACAGAAGCAATATCAACATTCTCATTTTGACCCTAAATATAAAAAGAATAATCCTATCAAAATCAATACTATATCAAAAGCTTTACGTTTGAGATTCTTCTCATGCAACAACAAAGCTCCAAAAGCGAACGATACCACCACACTTCCTCGTCTAATCATCGACACTACAGCAATGAGAGCACCCTCCTGTGCCAAAGAGGAGAAATAGCAGAAATCGGCAAAGCCTAAGAATATGGATATCATAGGTATGGCCCAACTCCAATGAAACCTCTTTTCGCGTTGTGTACGAGAGAATAAATTAAGCATTAACCACAGGCATGCCATTAGCATACACTGATATATATTGAACCACGACTGCACCAATATCGGTTCCAACGAACGCATCAGGTATTTGTCATACAGCGCACTCACCGCACCAAAAAGCGCAGCCAATGCTACAAACAGTACCCAACGGTTTGAAGCAAAATCAATGCCCTCACGTTTTCCGCTACGGCTGAGAAGAAATACCGACACTACTGCTATGATGACACCGGTCCACTGATACCCGTTCAGTGATTCACCAAAGAGCAAGAGCGCACCGAGCAGCACAAGCACCGGACGTGTCGACTGTATCGGCGAGACTATTGTTATTGGCAGATGCTTGATACCTATATATCCGCACAACCATGATGAGAGCACAATGACCGCCTTCAACACAAGCAACAGATGTGTATGCAAGCCAACTTTGGGGACAAAGAAAGAGCCACCTGTTATTACGCCACAGTGCGACAATATTATAAACGGCGAAAAAAGCAATGCCGAGAACAGCGTGTTAAGGAAAAGCACAGCTATCACGGAGTTGTCCTTCAACGACACCTTTTTGAAGAAATCGTAGCAACCGAGAAGGGCTGCCGACATGAAAGCCAAGGCCACCCACATCATAGGAAAATAGATTCCGGATATTCAACACCTACGAGAAAAAGAGCCTCACCCATAGCCGAATCACCGGCTTCGCCACGCGCCTTGTTTTCTATTACAGCACGAAAACCGTCGAGAGTAAGCTTTCCACGCCCTACAAGCAACAGAGTTCCAACAATAGCGCGTACCATGTTACGCAGAAAGCGGTCAGCCTCAATCTCAAAGAGCCATTCGTTCTCGGCAACCTGACGCCACATTGCAAAAGTAACTTTGCAGTTATTGGTCTTTACATCGGTATGCAATTTGCTGAAACTTGTGAAATCGGTATACTCATACAATATTTCCGCAGCACGGTTCATTGCATCGAAATCGACTCCCGGCATAACACGGCAGGCATAACGCCTTGCGAAAGGGCTCTTTGCCGTAATGACACGATAGTTATATCGGCGTGATACAGCATCGAAGCGCGCATGTGCATCGTCCTTTACACGACGGATATTGCTCACTGCAATGTCTGGCGGAAGTATTTTATTCAGTTTGTAGATGAGCTGAGGCGCATCAACTTCGTTCGGAAAGTCGGCATGTGCCACCATGCACGATGCATTGACACCGGCATCGGTACGCCCTGCTCCTACCAATGGTACAGGCACACGGACAAGCTTGGCAAGAGCCTCTTCCATAACCTGTTGAACTGTAACAGCATTAGGTTGCACCTGCCAACCATGATAGGCTGCACCATCGTATGAGAAATATATAAAATATCGGAACATCACTTCTCGTTCTTGAGCATTAATATATGGCACGCCGCAAGCGCAGCCGTTTCAGTGCGCAAACGTGAATTACCCAAGCTTATGGGCTTATAGCCTGCTTCGATAGCCATCTTCACCTCTTCAGGACTGAAGTCACCCTCAGGACCGATAAGGACAGTAGCATCATTTCCCGCTACATGGATATCCTTCAGAAAAGTCTTTTCATCGTCGTAACAATGTGCTATGTATTTTTCACCTGGACGTTCCTGTAATATGAATTTCTTGAAATCAATCATCTCGCCTACTACAGGCTTGCTGTATTTCAGCGACTGTTTCATAGCTGACACTACAATACGTTCAACACGCTCGTTCTTTACCACTTTACGTTCCGAGAAACGACAATTTAGGAATGTCAGTGTGTCCAGACCTATTTCGGTAGCCTTCTCGGTAAACCACTCCATGCGGTCCATATTCTTGGTAGGCGCAACAGCAATGTGTATATCGCCGTTCCACCCTTTTGGCATAGGCAGTGTCTCTTTTGCCTCGACATAACAGTGTTTTCCTGCAATGGAACTGATAACCGACTTGTACAGGTTACCTTTTCCGTCGGTTATATCCAATTCAGAACCTGTCGTAAGACGCAATACACGAAGAGCGTGAGCCGCTTCCTCTTCCGAGAGTTCCCAACGCTCAGCTATATCAGGTACATAAAATAGAGCCATTATTCGTATTCTTTTGTGTTTTCCAAATCTGTGGTACTCCTGTGATGACGCGAATCTATTTCCTCTTTCAGTTTCATCGCCAACTCATAGTTTTCCTCTTTTACGGCATTCTCCATAGCAATGCGCAATGTATTCTCGTCGGCCGCTGTTATAGGAATTGATATAGCACCGTTCTGTTCATCACGTATGCACATACGGTTAAGCAGATTCTCATGGATAAATATTGGAGCACCTGCTCTCAAGGCTATGGCTATTGCATCGCTTGTACGTGAATCGACATAAGCATTCTCATCGCCTCTTGTGTAATACAGCACCGAATAGAATGTTCCGTCATCTATACGGTCTATAATGACATGCTGCAATTCTATGTCAAAGGCCCTTGTCAACGAACCGAAGAGATCATGCGTCAACGGGCGGCCGATATCGACCTTGCGCAATGCAAAAGCAATAGCCTGCGCCTCAAGCATACCCAGAGCTACAATTATCTTACGCAGCCCCTCCTTCTCTTGAAGCACAAGCACGTGGGCACGATGGTCAGAGGCCTTTGACATCATGTCGGAAACAAACAGTTCAACCATTTTTCACCTTTTTCTCTTTAAATACAAATGCAAATAAAACTGCAATTAATAGTGCATACCCTGCAAAGATACACCAAACTGTTGACCAACCCTCAAAATATGTCTGATTTTGTGTAAAAAAATTTACTGCCACCTGAGCAACCATTATACCAATGGAAGCACCAAGCCCGTTTGTCATAAGCATGAACAGTCCCTGTGCACCCGAGCGCATGCTTTCGGGAACCTCGTTATTGACAAACAACGAACCAGATATATTAAAGAAATCAAAAGCAACACCATATACAGCCATTGAGAGAACAAAGAAAAAAACACCTGGGATGCCGGGATCGCCAACAGCAAAGAAGAGGAAACGCAAGAACCACGCCAACATTGCAATGATCATGACCCTCTTTATTCCAAACTTACCCAAGAAAAACGGTATCAGAAGAATACATAGAGTCTCGGACACCTGTGACAACGAGATAAGCATATTCGTATGCTCAACAGCAAATGTTCCAGCATATTCAGGAATGCTTCCAAAGCCGTTAATGAAAGGATTGGCATATCCGTTTGATATCTGCAATGCAACACCTAGCAACATCGAGAAAAGGAGGAATATTGCCATTCTCTTTTGCTTGAACAGCCTGATAGCCTCAAATCCAAGAGCTGCAGCCAACGATTTTCTCTCACCACCCTTATTTACAGGGCAAGCAGGAAGCGACAAAGAGTAAATTGCAAGCAAGATACCCCAAGCTGCAGAAGCAAAGAACTGATTATAATTATCCTGGAAACCTGTATAGTCGACAAACAGCATCGACACGATGAAACCCACTGTTCCGAACACACGTATAGGAGGGAATGACTTTACAACATCATATCCATATTTACCGAGAACAGTATATGACACAGAGTTGGATAGCGCAAGCGTCGGCATATAGAATGCCACACTGACGGTATACGTCCAGAAAATGTCATTGAAAGCGACATTATACCCTTCTGTCATACCAATATAGCCCGTTATACCCATGAATATTGCCGCTACCACATGACAGAAAGCCAGCAGACGGTTTGCCGGTATCCAGCGGTCGGCAACTATACCCATGATTGCAGGCATGAATATCGAAACGAGACCCTGTATAGAATAGAACCAACCTATTTTTGCGCCAAGACCAAAGACACCAAGATAACGTCCCATAGATGTAAGATACGCACCCCAGACTGCAAATTGCAAGAAGCTCAACACTATAAGCCTCAGTTTGATTTTAGAATTCTGCATACAACCCTTCTTATTTAGATATTATACATTATAGAATTAATATCTAAACCACATAATAGCCATTATGTTCACCGTTATTACCTGAATACTATATCTGTTATTACCTGAGCCTTTACATGATCGTTCAACTTACGCACAAGCGATTTGCGGTTCATCAGCAATTCCTGTCTGAGAACCGACGATGTCAACGTAACGAAAAGCACCTGATTGTGTATCTGCAGATTCTTTGTATATGTCTGCACAGCAGAACCGAGTACCTGTGACCACGCCTTTATGAGACGATATTCATTCAAAGGAGTTTCCAACCCCTCCTCACGACACATCGCACGCACAAGTTCTGCTATAGATTTCGTTTCACCTCTTCTCATATTCATTCTCTACTCTTGACAAGTGTTGCCTCACCGCGCTTGACCTCAAAAAGTTTGTATTCACCGTTTATTTTGTCAAGTATGCCATCGATATGCTCACGATTCACATCAGTTATAAAGATCTGACCGAAGTTTTCACCCGACACAAGAGATATTATCTGTTCAACCCTGTAGCTGTCGAGTTTGTCAAATATATCATCAAGCAACAACAAAGGCGTTTCACCACCTTTACGGCGCAAAAAGTCAAACTGCGCCAATTTCAACGATACAAGATAACTCTTGTTCTGACCTTGAGAGCCCTCCTTTTTTATAGGAAAACCATTCAACTGCATAACAAGTTCATCGCGATGGATACCTTTAGAGGTGTATCCAAGACGACGATCTTCCTGACGCGATGCAACAAGCAATGCCGCAAGATCATTCTCGTCAAGATGAGAACGGTAGCGCAACGATACCTCCTCGCCACCACCAACAATAGCACTATGGAATGAGGTGAATATAGGTATAAGCTCGTCAGTAAACTGCTTGCGACGCTCGTGGATACATACAGCTTCGGTAACCATCATCTCCTCCATCAACGACATCATGTCCGCATCGGGTTCGCGCTCACCGCGCAATAGGACATTACGTTGCTGCATAGCCCTGTTGTAACGTATAAGCGCATTAAGATATTCCTTGTCGTACTGCGATATGACAACATCCATAAAACGACGACGCTCCTCGCTGCCACCGGCAATAAGCTCATTATCGGCAGGAGAGACCATTACAAGAGGGATATAGCCTATATGATCAGAGAGACGTTCGTATGCCTTGCCACCCCTACGAAACTGCTTCTTGTCGCCGCGTTTGAGACCACAAGAAATTTCATCATCAATACCGCTATCGCTTGTATATGCACCTTGCAACATAAAGTAAGGGGCATCGTGCAGGATATTACCGTTATCGGACGGTGCAATAGCACTCTTGCAGAACGACAAATAATAGACAGCATCGAGCAGGTTTGTCTTGCCCATACCGTTGCTGCCTATAAAACAGTTTATCTTTGGCGACAATGATATATTGACGTCAACAAGATTCCTATAATTCAATATTGAGATATTGTTCAGTTTCACAATTACAACATTTTGCTTTCATTTGCGAAGATAGCAAAAACCAAACAATAATAACGAATAATCAGTTAGCATTTACCGTCAAACAACCTGAAAAGAAGATATATATTCAATGAAAAGTAAAAAAAACGGTTATAATTTTTAATCAATCAAGAATTTGATTAATTTTGCATTTTGTAAATTGTACATAATAAAATATAATATAACTATGAGCAAGAAAGAAACAGAGAAACCAATTCTCGCAGACGAGGTTCTTGGCAAGTCTGAGGCCTTTGTAATCAAACACAAAAACAAATTCGTTGGAACAATCATTGCCATCGTAGCAATTGTAGTTGCCTACCTCGCTTACAACACATTCGTTGCAGAGCCTAAAGAGGCTGAAGCCGCAAAAGCTATATTCAAGGCAGAGCAGCACTTTGTAAACGGTGACTTCGAAGCAGCCCTCAATGGTGACGGAATCAACGCTGGTTTCCTTCAGGTTATCGAAGAGAACGGTGGTACAGATGCTGCAAACATGGCTTATGCATATGCAGGTCTTTGCTTTGCACAGCAACAGAACTACGATGAGGCTGTTAAATACCTTGAGAAATACAGCGGTAACGACCAGCTTGTATCTCCAATGGTAAAATATGCTCTCGGTAACTGCTATGCATACCAGGAGAACATCGACAAGGCTATCAAGCTGTTGCTTGAGGCTGCTGACGACGCTGAGAACATTGCAGTAAGCCCTAAGTGCTTGTTTGGCGCAGCTGCTATGTACGAGAAGCAGGGCAAGGCAGACAAGGCTATCGAACTTTACAACAGAATAAAGAACGAATATCCTCAGGCTCCTGAAGCAGCAAACATTGACCGCTTCATCAACGCAAAGTAAAATAGTAATATTACTTACATAACATCAAGGCCGACCGGAGAAAACTCGGTCGGCCTTGATTGCAATTAAAAAGCAAAAGACTATGGCGACCGAACTGAAAAACCTATCAAGCTACGATCCCAACACCACTCCTGACGGCAAAGGCCGTAAAGTAGGTATTGTATATGCTGAATGGAACGAAGAGATAACACATGCGTTGCGTGACGGCGCGATAAAGACACTGTGCGACAACGGCGTATTGGCCGATGACATCACTGTGGCAAGCGTACCCGGCAGCTTCGAGCTCATATTCGGAGCTTCGCAAATGGTAAAAAGCGGAAAGTATGACGCAGTAATAGCCATTGGCTGTGTGATACGTGGCGACACTCCACACTTCGATTATATATGCGAAGGCGTAACAGCAGGACTGTCAAAACTGAATGTAGAATATGATGTTCCTGTAATCTTTGGTCTAATAACAACCAACAACCTGTTGCAGGCACAGGAACGCAGCGGTGGCCGCTTGGGCAACAAAGGCGATGAATGCGCAGTAACTGCGCTTCATATGATGGCGCAGTTCAAGCATAGATAATGCGAGTAGCAATAATCGTGCGGAGCACGGAGTGCGAAAAACGAGCATTATCAATGTGCCAAATCATATGATGGCGCAGTTCAAGCATCAATAACACGAGTTGCGATAGGTCGCACGCAGTGCAGCGTAGTTGCACCGTGCGGGTCGCAAAAAGCGAGTGTTATTAATGCGCCAATCTTTACGACTCAAGTAACAGCGTATCGACAACACTTACAGCAACAGGTCACGCGAGCGTGGGCTGCGACAAGCAAGTGTTGCTCAATGTGTATACATTATGGTGCTATTCAAGCAAAACATCAAGAAATATCAAAGGGGCTGAACGACATACCGTTCAGCCCCTTTGGAATTTATAGTTTTTCTTATTTGAAGTAGCGGTTGTAAAGACCTTCGAAACCCTTACCGTGACGAGCCTCGTCCTTAGCCATCTCGTGAACAGTATCGTGGATAGCGTCAAGGTCAAGTTCCTTAGCACGCTTTGCAATGCGGTACTTGTCGCTATTAGCCTCAGCCTCAGCATTCATACGCTTGTCAAGGTTTGTCTTTGTATCCCAAACACAGTCACCCAAAAGCTCTGCGAACTTAGCTGCATGCTCAGCCTCTTCCCATGCGTAACGCTTGAAAGCCTCTGCAATCTCAGGATAACCCTCACGGTCAGCCTGACGGCTCATTGCAAGATACATACCAACCTCAGTACACTCACCGATGAAGTGGTTGTTGAGATCCTTGATCATCTCATCGTCGCACCCTTTTGCTACACCGATAACATGCTCCTGAACAAACTGGATTGGACCCTCCTGCAACTCATTGAACTTCTCTGCAGGAACCTTACACATTGGACAACGCTCTGGAGCTGATTCACCTTCATGTATATAACCACATACTGAACAAATATACTTTTTCATAGTCGTAAAATTTAAATTGTTTATTATTATCTTATACTTTTTTATTTCTTTGAACACTTTGGACAGAATCCTTTAAGGTACAGCTGCGCATCGGTAATCTCAAGCCCTTCAAGACCCTCAACCATTGATAGAAAATCCTTCTTTATACCGAAGTCCATTATCTTTCCACATCTGTTGCATAGAAAGTGAGCATGATTGCTACAATCACCGTCAAAGCAACGGAATGTATCATCAATGGTCAACATCTGAATAAGACCTGCATCGACAAAGAGCTTCAATGTGTTATAAACCGTAGTCAAGGAGAGAGATCCAAGTTCATCGTGCAAAGCCTCGTATACAACTTCGGCAGTAGGGTGCTGACAACTGTTGCGCACATATTCGAAGATTGCAAGACGCTGCACCGAAGGACGGATACCAGCCTTTGTCAATTCCTCTTTTAGTTCTGCTCTTGATACCATAATTATTTCTGTTCTTACTGTTTTTTATATTTCATTTCTGAAACCATTGCAAATATATAATGGTTTTTGATTACATGCAAGCATTTCAGACTTTTTTTTGCAAAATTTTAAAAAAAAATGAAAAAACACAGGAATTTTAAAGTTGAGAGCATGGCTGATTTTTATTTTTCGTCATAAAAGAGTAATTTTGAGACCACATAGTATATACATTATAAAATATAGGAATTTTGCTTTCGATAGATAACATAAGAGTTGACTTTGGTGGAACAAACCTGTTCCATGATGTAAGTTTCATTGTAAACAAAAAGGACAGGATTGCCCTTGTCGGCAAGAATGGTGCAGGCAAGAGTACCTTGATGAAAATTATCGCCGGCATTCAATCGCCATCAGAAGGTGCCATATCAAAACCAAAAGAATTCACCATCGGCTACCTGCCACAGGTGATGCACCACACTGACGGACGCACCGTATATGAAGAGGCTGAATTAGCATTTGCACATATACACGAGATGGAGGAAAAGCTCGAAAAGATGAACAACGAGCTTGCCATGCGCGACGATTATGAGAGCGAGAGCTATCACGAACTGATTGAGGACTACACCCACCTGAACGAACAGTATACCATGATGGGCGGAAGTCATTATGAAGCCGAAATTGAGCGTGCCTTGCAAGGTCTCGGATTCAGACGGGAAGATTTCATTCGCCCGACAAGTGAGTTCAGCGGTGGTTGGCGCATGCGAATTGAGCTTGCCAAGCTGCTGTTGCAGCACCCCGATATACTGCTGCTCGACGAGCCGACCAACCACCTCGACATTGAAAGTATCCAATGGCTTGAGCAGTTCCTGGCACGAAGCAGCAATGCCGTACTGCTTGTGAGCCATGATCGCGCATTCCTGAATGCCGTAACGAACAGAACGATAGAAATATCATGCGGCAGAATATACGACTATAAGTTGTCGTATGACAAGTTCATGGAGAACCGCAAAGAGCGTCGCGAGCAACAGATACGTGCATACGAAAACCAGCAGAAGGAGATTGCCGACATAAAGGAATTCATAGAGCGTTTCCGCTACAAGCCTACAAAGGCGGTGCAGGTACAGAGCCGTATCAAGCAACTGGAGAAAATGATTCCCATAGAGATAGACGAGGAGGATACAAGCCGTCTACGACTGAAGTTCGCCCCTGCTACACGAAGCGGTAACTACCCTGTCATCTGCAACGACGTTAAAAAGAGCTTCGGCACACACACAGTATTCGAAGGAGTAAACTTCACCATCAACCGTGGAGAGAAAGTTGCTTTTGTGGGACGTAACGGCGAAGGAAAGACAACCATGGTGCGATGCATACTGAATGAACTGACTCATGACGGTGAGATTGTTATAGGACACAACGTAGAGACTGCCTATTTTGCACAGCACGAAGCACAGCTACTCGACGAGAATCAGACTGTATTCCAGACCATCGACAATGTTGCTACCGGCGATATCAGACTGCGCATACGCGACATTCTGGGTGCATTCATGTTCGGTGGTGAGGCTTCGGACAAGCCTGTAAAGGTGCTGTCGGGCGGTGAGCGTAGCCGTCTGGCAATGATACGTCTGTTGCTGCGCCAGATGAACCTGCTTATTCTCGACGAACCAACCAACCACCTCGACATGCAATCAAAAGATGTCCTTAAAGAGGCTATACGCGATTTCGACGGAACGGTAATTATTGTGAGCCACGACCGTCAGTTCCTCGACGGGCTTGTGACAAAAGTTTATGAATTCGGCGATGGCAAGGTACGCGAACACCTTGGAGGAATATATGAATACCTTGCAACAAAGAATGCAAGCAATATAAACGAGGCCCTTGCACAAAGCAAAACAGGAACGACAAGCGAGCCGCAACAGAAAGCGGTAAATGAGAACCGTTTGAGTTACGAAGCCGAGAAGCAGATGCAAAAGCAACGACGCAAACTCGAAAAGCTTGTAGAAGATGACGAGAAAGCCATTAATGAACTCGAAGGAGCCATATCCGCTTTAGAAACCGTGATGAGCACAGTCGAAGGAAGCACAGAGGAGAATTTTACAAAATATGCTTCGCTCAAAAAACAGCTTGACGAAGTTGTTGAACGTTGGGAAACCAACATGATGAATCTTGAAGAGTTAAACTGATAAATATATTATAATGAAAAAATCAATCATCTGCATGGCTCTTGCCACAGCGCTTGGAGCATGCACAACAAATGAAAGAATGGAATCAAGACTATTGGCAAACATGGATACCACTTATGCACCCGGAATAGACTTTTTCGAGTATGCTACAGGTGGTTGGAGAAAAGCAAATCCGCTGACCGACGAATATGCACGCTACGGACAGTTTGACGCTCTGCGCGAAAACAACCGCGAACAGTTGAAAGTCCTTGTGCTTGAGCAAGCTGCAAAGAAGAGCGAACCGGGAAGTAATGCACAGAAAGTTGGCGACTTGTACAATATGGTTATGGACAGTACACGCCGCAACAGCGAGGGTGTATCGCCCATCAAACCTCTGATTGACGAAATAGCTTCGCTCAAGGAGAGAAGCGACATTGCGATGCTTTTGGCAAAGAACTGCCGCACAGGTATCGGCGGAATGTTCGGTACAGGTGTCGGAACAGATATCATGAACAGCGACAATAATCAGCTTGGCATATACCAAGGTGGAATATCACTACCCGAAAAGGAGTACTACAGCGACAGTGACGAAGTATCGGAAAATATCCGCACCAAGTTCCGCGAATATGTAGTGAACATGTTCAAGATATACGGTTTCAGCGAGGCTGAGGCACAAAACAAGATGGAAGCTGTAATGAAAATAGAGACACGCATAGCGGCAAAACACCTTAGCCGCGTAGAGCGTCGCAATCCGCTCAACAGCTACCACAAAATCACATTCGACGAACTGAACAGACAGATTCCAGGATTCGACTGGAGCGCATTCTACAATGCGTTGGGCATCAACGGCATCAAAGAAGTTAACCTTGCGCACCCCGAAGCCATCAAGGAAGCTGTTGCCATTATCAACGACACTCCTATGGAGGAACTCATCGCATACCTGCAATGGAGAGCCATGCGTTCGACATCAAATGAGTTGAGCGACGAAATCGAGGCTGAAACATTTGCTTTCTACGGCACCGTAATAAGTGGCAAGAAAGTACAGCAGCCACGTTGGAAACGCGCACTTGAAGCTGTAAACGGTGCATTGGGCGATATCATCGGTGAGCTATATGTTGAAAAGCACTTCCCGCCTGCTGCCAAAGAGCGCATGACACAGCTTGTAAAGAACCTGCAGGTTGCTTTGGGACAGCGCATCGACGCACAGGAGTGGATGAGCGATGAGACAAAAAAAGCCGCTCATGAGAAATTGAACACTTTCACTGTAAAGATCGGTTATCCCGACAAGTGGGAGGACTACAGCAAGCTCGCTATCGACCCAGCATTGAGCTACTATGAGAACTGCCGCAAGATGTCAGAGTTTGGTTGGGAAAAGCATGTCGAGGAGAACTGGGGCAAACCTGTAGACCGTACCAAATGGTTCATGACACCACAGACCGTAAACGCATATTACAACCCGACAACAAACGAGATCTGCTTCCCTGCCGGCATTCTTCAATATCCTTTCTTCGATATGAACGAGGATGATGCATTCAACTACGGAGCTATCGGTGTTGTAATCGGCCACGAGATGACTCACGGATTCGACGACCAAGGCCGTCAGTTCGACAAGGACGGTAACTTCGCAAACTGGTGGACCGAAGAGGACAGCAAGAGCTTCAACGAACGCACACAGGTTATCATCGACTTCTTCAACAATATCGAAGTTCTTCCGGGACTTAAAGCAAACGGACAGCTCACTGTTGGCGAGAACATTGCGGACCACGGCGGATTGACTATCGCTATGCAGGCATTCCAGAATGCAACTAAGGATAACCCACTACCCGAAAAGGACGGCTTCACAGCCGAACAGCGCTTCTACCTCTCATACTCTAACGTATGGGCCGGCAATATCCGCGACGAAGAGGCACGTAACCTCACAAAGAGCGACCCTCACTCGCTTTCACGCTGGAGAGTGAACGGTACTCTTCCACACATTGACGAGTGGTACACTGCATTCGGCATTACAGAGAATGACCCGATGTTCGTACCTGCCGAAGAGCGATTGAGAATTTGGTAACAGACAACAACAATGCCAATAAAAGTACCTGCCGGATTACCGGCATTACAGAACGTAATAGACGAAGGAAGTGCAGTGAAGGTGTTAGAAACACCTACTGCACGTACCTTGCGTATAGCACTGCTCAACATAATGCCGATGAAGGAGACCACAGAGGCAGACTTCATACGCCTGCTTGCTACATCGGACGAAGAGATTGAACTTACACTGCTCAAGCTCGACACCCACACGCCAAAACATGCAAGCCCCGAACATATGAGCCGTTACTACACATCATTCAACGAGGTTAGGAACAGCCGTTTCGATGGGTTGATAATCACAGGCGCACCGATTGAAAAGATCGAGTACGAAGAGGTGACATACTGGCCTGAACTATGCGAAATATTCGAATGGGCAAGAAAGAACGTCACATCGACGCTGTATATCTGCTGGGCTGCACAGGCTGGTGTGTATCAGAAATTCGGAATACATAAATATCTGCTCCCGTCAAAGATGTTCGGTATATTCCCACATACTATTGCAAAGCCAGAGATACCATTGTTTGAAGGTATTGAAGAGCCAATATATGTTCCTCACAGCCGTCACACGGAGTTGCACCGCGAGGATATTGTAGCAGAAGAAAGGCTTGAACTGCTTTCGGAATCAGAACTTTCGGGAGTGTATATTATGCAGGAAAAGGGGACAAAGGATTTCTTTATAACAGGACACTCCGAATATGCCCTCTACACCCTTGACGGCGAGTACAAACGTGACGTGGCAAAAGGGCTACCCATTGAGTTGCCATTGAACTACTACCGCGACAACAACCCAGCCAACGAACCCGTAAACCGCTGGCAAGCCACAGCAAGGCTACTGTTCGGAAACTGGCTGAAGTATTATTGCAAATAAATGATAGGAATTATGGATAAAGCATTCTCAAAAGACTACACTATCACCTGTTATGAGGCAGACGCAAACCAACTCATGCGCCCTACAGCAATGCTCGACCTTATGCAGGAAGCTGCGAACGTAAACGCATCGACATTGGGATTCGGTTACGACGAGATGATGAACAGCAATACAGCATGGGTGCTGTCACGCATACATGTAAAGTTCAACAACACTCCCAAATGGCGCGAAGAGGTAAACCTCAAGACATGGCACAAGGGGGTATCCAAGCTCTTTTATCTTCGCGATTTCATACTGAGCGACAAAGAGGGCAACCCGATGGTACTTGCAACAACATCGTGGCTTATCATTGACATGAACACACGACGACTGGTACGCAACAGCGACCTTGCGTTGAACGACACAGCCATACATGCCATTAAGACACCAGCCGACAAGGTTGTCATACCGGTTGACATTGAACCGGAACTTGTAAGGAAGCACCCTGTAACATGGTCAGAGATAGACACAAACGGACACGTGAACAACGTGAAATATGCAGTCTGGGCTATTGATGCCGTAAAACAAGAGGACATCAAGGAAAAGCCATTGAAGGAGTTGCTCATCAACTATGATGCAGAGGTTATGCCGGGCGATGTGGTAAAAATCTCACGCGTACGCCAAGAGACCGAAGAAGGCATTGTCTATTACATAACAGGCAAGGTTTCGGACAAACAGAATTTTGCTGTAAAACTGGTTTTCTAAGAAACGTACAAAAATAGATATGGAGTGTCAATTGACACTCCATATCTATTTTTAGTATATGAACGGTATAATCCTATATCTAACTTTCCTGCAATAATCGGCATATCCATCAAGACCTCTCAAAAGAACAGCCTCCTCGTTCTTTATTCTTTTTATGATCAGCGGTATATAAGCCAACATTATTACAAACGACGGCAATGAGCCGAGTACAAGTGGCATGAAGAGGAACATCAGGACCGTTGCCGAATACATAGGATGGCGCACTATACCATAAAGCCCGGTATCGACAACCTTCTGATTCTCCTGAACCTCTATAGTACGCGAAAGGTATGTATTCTCACGCATTACTTCGGCATACATGATATACGACAGCAGGAATAGCGCGGTTGCACTCCACACCATCCATGAGGGCATTGCTGTCCAAGTGTATCTGAAGTCAAGCCCGGCAACGACAAAAGAGGCAACAAACATTATGCCGCTCATTGCGACAACGCTCTTCTGTTCATCCTCTTTCTCCTTGGCATTAAGACGTTTTTTCAACAGTTCAGGCGAGCGCAATGCCATCACCACACCGGCAATGAGCATAGGTACAAAAAGTACCGCAACAAGAAGCCATCCATTGAAAAAGTGTATTGTCCCAGCCGGTAGAAAAATCAAAAGCCCCACAAGCACAAGCCCCATAAGAAGCTTGATGCCTGCCGAGGCCATTAGTTTTGCGTTTGCTTTCATAAGCAACATCCATTATTCGTTGATGTAGACATCGGCGCCGCCGGAAACGTTCCAGCCCGATATCTGCGGTGTTCCATCGATGTAGACATCGGCATCGCCCGAAGCGAAGACAGAGATTGTCCTCACTGCATGCAGCTTGACATCGGCACCACCCGAGGCAACAACCGATACATCACCGGCAAGCAGTTCATCAAAATCAACATCTGCACCGCCCGATACTGCAAGGGTAAGAGTATTACAACGTCCCTTGACCTCGCAGTCGGCACCGCCCGACACCGACACTGTCAGTTCATTGACATCGCAGTTGTTCCACTCCAAATCACAGCCGCCTGCAACAGCCACTGCACTGTAAGCGCAAGCAGGAACATAGGCCTTATACTCAATATTCCCTAACTCACGTTTACTTGAAATCACCAGCCTGCCTTTCTCGGCTTTCACCACAAGCTTGCTGAAGTCATCGGTGTTTGAAACTACACGTACCTTATTCTTTGCCATGGCAGTGTCCACTACCACATCTACTCCACCGCTCAACTCAAGTGAGGCAAGCAGTTCCTCGTCAAGGATATATGTACACTCGTTGTTCAACTGGACTGCCACACCGTTATATTTGATTTCGCATCCCACAAGAAGCAGCATGGAAGCGGCTACAAAAAGAGAACAAAGTTTTTTCATATTCATGTAAATTATAAATCATTTCACAATGGTTACCATATATTCAGGTCAAACGGCAAGCGCGCCTGAATGCGGTCGCAGTTACCGATGTTGCGGATGAACTTGACGCTATTGTAATAACCGCCGAAGGTTTCACGCGCCATAGTCTCCATATAATCCTCCTTCTTTGTATCCATCAGTTTCTCGATAAGAGGTTTCTCCTCGGGGTATGCCTTAACGCTATAATCGGCAAGTCCGGCCTTCTGTGCAGCAATCTCAATCGCCCTGTCAAGGTCGCCAAGTTCATCTACCAGACCTATCTCCTTGGCCTTGCTGCCGGTCCATACGCGACCTTCGGCAATCTTTGCTATCTCTTCGACAGCAACACCGCGTCCGTCGGCACATCGTTTCAAGAACAGTGCATATCCGTTATTGACGTAGTTCTGCAGAACAACTCTCTCCTGGGGGGTGAAAGTGCGTGACATGGTGCCGAAGTCGGCCATTGGATTAGTCTTTACCACATCAAAGCCAAGGCCAACCTTCTCCTTCAACAGTTTCTCGGCACTTGGGATTACTCCAAAGATACCAATTGAGCCGGTGAGCGTGATGGGGCTTGCAACAATGCAGTCTGCAGCACATGAGATATAGTAACCGCCCGATGCCGCATAGTCACCCATTGAAACCACAACAGGCTTCGCAGCCTTGAGGAGTGTCACCTCACGCCATATCTGTTCCGAGCCATAGGCACTGCCACCGGGAGAGTTTACACGGAGAACTACAGCCTTCACATCGTCATCCTCACGTAATTTACGCAGATCCTTGATTACCTTATTTGAGTTTATTCCGTCAAAAGAAGAGGTAGAGCCGTCAATCTCTCCGAACGCATAGTATACAGCAATCTTGCTCTCAGCGATAGCTTCCTCAAGTTTACTGCTGACCTTCAATCTATCTTTCATTGTCTTCATTGTAACAAGATTCAGTTCATCGTCGACTGAAACACCAGTAAGACTCTTGAGATAATCCAACACACCATCCTTATAGAGCAATGTATCGGCCATACCGCATGCTACATATTCCTCGGCCTGACAAAAATCCATGAACTTGTCGGCATACTCATTGAGTTTCTCCTTTGACACATTACGTGAGGCGGAAACAGCCGTAAGCAGTTCGTCCCAAGTGGAATCCAGCATTTCGGTAAGCTGTTCGCGGTTGGCATCGCTCATCTCTGTTGCGATGAAGGGCTCTACAGCCGACTTGTAGGTACCAACCTTGAACACCTGCATCTCGATACCTATCTTCTCAAGCAAATCCTTATAGAAGACGGGAGTCGATGCAAGACCGTGCCACCCGATGCTTCCCTGCGGATTCAGGATAAGTTTATCGGCAACAGTGGCAAGATAATAGAGTTCCTGTGAATACTGGTCGCCATAGGCAACAATGAACTTGCCGCTCTCCTTGAAGGAAGCAAGTTCGCCGCGTATCTCCTCAAGCGAAGCCCCCGATACACCCTCTACAGCGCCGGTCTGCAGATAAATTCCCTTTATGTTCTCATTTGCCTTTGCCTCTTTGATAGCCGCTATTATATCATCAAGACCATAGGTTTTGAGCTTGTCATTCAATATTGATGCAAAGGGATTCTCCTCGGCACGCTCTTCAATAATTCCATTAAGGTCGAGGAATAGTACCGAATTCTTTTCAATATCACTATCGGCACTCGAAGAGGCTGCTATGCCGACAATAATCAATATTCCCACAATAGGGATAATTAACCCTGCAATTACCATACCCAGCATGCAGGCAAATGTGGTTTTAAAAAAATCTTTCATAATAGTTCATTTAATCGTTATCTTAATAATCTTGTATACACTCATTCGAGGTTGGCATTGTATTCAACCCAGGCATTGTAGCCACCTTTCAGGTCGACCACATTCCTGAAGAATACCTTTTCCAGAACCCAAGCGGCATTTTCACTACGTCTTCCACTGCGACAGTAGAGAGCTACAGGACGTTCAGGATCGAGTGTCGCAACAAGTTCCTCGTGTCCTTTGAGAACATCAATATTTATACTGCCCGGAATGTGACCGGCATTGAACTCTTCGGCCGTGCGCACATCAACAAGCTGTACATCGGGGGCTGTTATGAACTCTTTGAACTCGGCAACATCAACTCTTCTGAAATTGCCTCCCGTGTGACTGACACTGCATTGCATGCACGAACTCATAATAAAAAGTGTCAAAACAAGTAATGGTAATATTGACTTTTTCATAATCATAAAAGTTTAAGAAGTTCATCTTTTGTAATGCCAAGCATCTCCAATTTTGCCTTGAATTGAGGCAATTCGTTGGCAATGAATTCACGCTTTACATTCTCCTTGATTCGCGCGACTGCACCTTCCTTGACAAAATATCCAAGACCACGCTTGTTGTATATTACTTCCTGCGCTTCGAGCAGCTGATATGAGCGTACAATAGTATTGGGGTTAACACCGACCATCGCGCCCATCTCACGTACCGAGGGTATGCGTTCTTCTTCGCTCCAGTCGCCACGTAGAATCTTCTCCTGCATGAGATCGACATTCTGAAGGTAAATAGGTTTATGTTCGTTATACTCCATAATATACACTCTTTAATAGTTTACTTTCTTTATTCTGAAATAGGTAATGTAAAGGAATGCCATTGACATAAGAACCGTCAAGCAACGAACTGTAGTCATTACATAACCGAACAGTTCCACATCTGTTTTTTCATCAAGCCACTCAACAAACGGACTGAGCAGATTTTCCCAGAATTCGGGCGTTGTAATATTTACAATGACCGCTGTCAATATGACAAAGGCAAATGTCATTGAAATATTGAAAAGAATAGTCTTGAACACCTTGTTCTTGCGGAAGATTGTATTGAACATTATTGTGTAGGCAACAAGATTGACAAAATAGATAATACTGTCGAATACAGGATATATGTGGGGTAGCAGATATTCATCATCAACAATTTTAATAGAGGTAAACGGATTATAGAACTCCATATGCAAGAATGTCCCTATACCTACTTTTGACAAGAGCCACAGCAACAGGTCAGTAGCGGTGAGCACCGCATATGCAAGAAGCGGCACAATGACAACACAAAGCACAATCATAGACAACAGTTTCTCAAGGGTGCTTGCCGGAATCATGGCATATATATATCCTTTTTTACGGTTGTTCATGTCCTTGTATACAATGAATGGGCTCAACGTTATCGCAAGAACAAAAAGTACTTTTACAAGTTCATCCCTGCCACCTGGCATAATGGGTTCTTCAATGGTTAGTGATAAAATCCACACTGCAGCAATTACGCTTGCAAAAATAAGTAGCGACTTGAAATAGTGGGGGATATAGTTAATCACCTCATATTGCATCAGCTTGCCTAAACGCTTTATATCAAAAACTTCATTCATAATCTATTATTTTTTTGAGTTGATGTAATTGAACAAGAGTTCTATATTTATGCGGCTCTCCTCGTCAGTCGTGTTGTTACTGATAGAGCAATAACCTCCGAGACCTTCCTCGCAATAAAGCGCATCGGCAGGGCGTTGCATTGTCACGTCAAACGAATATTGCTGCTGGATATCGGCAACACTGCTATCAAGCAATACACAACGTTTGTCCAGAATCATTATATGGTCGAGCAGATTCTCGACATCCTTCACCTGATGGGTAGAGATTATAATGGTGCGATTGTCGTCCATCGCCTTTGCAACCATTTTGCGGAACTCAGCCTTTGCCGGAATATCGAGTCCGTTTGTAGGCTCGTCAAGCAACAGATATTCGGTGTTCATGGCAAGTGCTATAGAAAGTATGGCTCTCTTGCGCTGACCGAGAGACAACGAAGTGAACTTGCGGTTGATATCTATATCAAAATCATTAAGCAGGCTATGAAGCAGATTCTCGTCGTATTTGGAATAGAATGAAGATATTCCGCTTGCATAGTTCTTAATTGAAACTGCCGGGCCTTCAAAATCCTCGGGTATATAGAATATCTTCGACAGGAAACCCGGATGGCGGTCGGCAGGCGAGTAGCCGTCGATATCAATTTTACCACGCTTTGTTGTGAGCAGACCGCACAACAACTTGAAAAGCGTACTCTTTCCCACTCCATTGGCACCGAGCAGGCCATATACCCTACCCTGCTCAAAAGCGGTGCTTATATTATCCAGAACATCAGTTCCTGAATAAGCAAATGACAAATTCTTGATCTCTATCATAGTGTATTAGTTTATTAGTACACCACAAATGTAACCACAATTATATTCACTTTCCAAATTTTTATTGAACTTTTTTAAAAAAATATGCTACATTCGCAAAAAATAAACATTCTATGAAGAGGATACATATTTATATTTTAATGCTTTTTGTTGCCATAGCTTGCAACAAACCGGCTACAACAAATAACTGTAACGTACTGCCTTTACCGCAAAAGGTTGAACTTGGAAGCAAGACATTCACATTGTCAAAAGCGACAGAAATCATTGTGGAAGCTCCCGAAAGCGACAAGAAAATACTTGACGGCTACATGAGAGCATTGCTCACGGAATTGGAAAATTCTGACAAAGGAACAATCAGACTTGTTGTCAAAGACAGTGTAGAAGGAATAACATCACCCGAAGGCTACCGCATGACCATTGCTCATAAAGAGATTGCCGTCGAGGCAACAGGCGGTGCCGGACTCTTCTATGGTATACAGACAATCATGCAGATGGCTGGAGAAGGAAACAGCATTGCTTGCGGTACTATAACTGACGAACCGGCATTTGCATACCGAGGACTCATGCTCGACGTGAGCCGCCACTTCTTTGACAAGGAGTTTGTCAAGAAGCAGATTGATGCAATATCGCATTTCAAGATGAACCGCCTGCACCTGCACCTTACCGATGCTGCGGGATGGCGAATTGAGATAAAGAAATATCCTAAACTCACAAATTTCGCCGCATGGCGCAAACCGGGACTGTGGAAAGATTGGTGGTTCGGTGACCGATTGTATGTAAACGAAGGCACAGAGGGTGCATACGGCGGTTATTATACACAAGACGACATCCGCGAAATTGTAAAATATGCACAGGAAAGATACATCACCATCATCCCTGAAATAGAGATGCCTGCACACAGCGAAGAGGTGCTAACAGCCTATCCGGAACTATCATGTACCCATGAGCCATACAAGCAGGCAGACTTTTGCATAGGCAACGAAAAGACATACGAATTCCTTGAAAATGTATTGAGCGAAGTAATTGAATTGTTCCCCAGCGAATATATACATATAGGCGGTGACGAGGCAGGCAAAGCCTCATGGCCACACTGCCCGTTGTGCCAAAAACGCATGAAGGAGGAAAACCTTAAAGATGTAAACGAACTACAAAGCTACCTTATACAGCGTATAGAGAAATTC
This sequence comes from Bacteroidaceae bacterium, assembly GCA_017555585.1. Lineage (GTDB taxonomy): Bacteria > Bacteroidota > Bacteroidia > Bacteroidales > Bacteroidaceae > HGM04593. The sequence goes on along the minus strand of JAFZGA010000005.1, from coordinate 153,192 downwards.
GTAAACAGCAAAGGACGACAGATAATTGGCTGGGACGAGATTCTCGACGGCGGACTTGCTCCAAACGCGACTGTAATGTCGTGGAGAGGAACAGAGGGCGGATTGGCTGCCGTAAACAGCGGGCATAAGGCTATTATGACTCCGGGCGGTTACTGCTACCTGGATTCATACCAGGATGCCCCACACACACAACCAATGGCATTCGGTCCATATATGCCTATTGAAAAGGTATATTCATACAACCCGATAGAAGGCATTGAAGCAGAAAAGGCAAAACTGATATATGGCGTACAAGGAAATCTTTGGGCCGAATATATTCCTACTGAGGAGATGGTTGAGTATATGGTCTACCCACGCATACTTGCCATTGCAGAAATAGGTTGGAGCAACCCTGCAGAGCGCAATATCAGCGAATTCAAGGAACGCGCCATAAATGCAGTGGAATGGCTGAAAGGAAAAGGATACAATGCATTTGACCTCAAGAATGAGTTCGGACAGCGCAAAGAAGCCACTATGGAATCGAAAAGCCTTGCCAAAGGCAAGAACATCAGCTATAACAACGGAATGATGTACAGCAACAGTTACACCGCCGGCGGCAATGGGGCACTTGTAGACGGTGTGCACGGTGGATGGACATATACCGACAAGAAATGGCAAGGATTCATCTGCGGCGGTATTGACGTAACCATTGATCTGGGTGAGGAGAAAGATATTACAGCTGTTCATGCCGACTTTATGCAGATGTGTATTCCCGACGTGTGGATGCCAGCAGAGGTGACCGTTGCATTGTCGAGCGACAACAGCAATTTCGTAACCGTTGCAGAGGTCACTCACAACGTGGTGCGCGACGAAGAACTGTCGTTCAAGAATTACGGATGGAAAAGTGACAAACCAGTTAAGACACGCTATATACGATACACAGCAAAGAGCGGCAATCAGGGCGGTTGGCTCTTTACTGACGAGATTGAAGTAGAAGGTAACAACTAATAACTATAACTTATGAAAAAGATTTTTGGACTTTTGGTTTTGAGTTTGGCAATGATGCTTGGTTCTTGTACAAGCGTAACACCTGACGCCGGTGAAGAGGCTGTTCTGATACATAAGCCATGGTTTATAGGACATGGAGGTGTAGACGAGATACCTGTTGAAACAGGTCTCCAGTATACCTGGTTGAGTACAGATTATGTCATTGTGGGCATGTTGCCGACCAAGTATGACGAAAAGTTGGATGACGTAACATCAAACGACAATACATTGCTTGACTTCAACACACAGATACAGTTGCAGGTCAAGGACAACAAGTCTCCTGTCCTGATCAGGAACTATGGAGAAAACTGGTATGTCAATGTTATCCAGGAGGTATACAGGAATACTGTCCGAAACTACATCTCAAAATTCGGCCCGTTCGATCTTATGAGTAACAGAGAAGTGCTGGATTCTATAAATATTGCTGTCAAGAACGACATGGAAGAACACATATCCGACTTGTCGATGAAGAGCGGAGAGCTGCCTATTACGGTTGTTAACGTACTTGTGGGACGAGCTATCCCTAACGAAATGCAGAAAGAAGAGATGAATAGGACAGCTGCTGCAACACAAGCAAAACGTACCGAAGAGTCACGAAAGGACATGCTTATTGCAAAAGAGGCAGCAGAACGCCAAAGAGCCATTGCAGACAAGGCATATCAGGACGAGTTAGGCCTGAGCACAGACCAGTTCATCCAGCTTCGTGCTTGGGAGATCATCAAGGAAAAGCAAGGCGCGAACATTGATGTTCTCTTCAATGCAGACGGAACAAGTAAAATGTGGAATGTCAGGAGATAAAAGATTAAAAGGATATTAAAGCAGACCTCAAAGTAAACAGGCTTTGAGGTCTGCTTTGTCTATAGGAAACTTTTTATAAAGTTTTTAAAAATAAACCACATTTATTGTGTTTATCAGAATTAATTGTGTAAGTTTACAAACGGAATATGTACGAAATAACTACACTGCAAGAAGCAGATAATATGGTGTTTGGCAGTTTTCCGAATAAACAAGTATCATCAACAACTTATAAAAGCGATATGAATACAAGAATTCTAACAACTATGATGTTGTTTTTTGCTTTAGCATTGCCTATAAATACTGTAGGACAAACTGATGTAAACAGGGAAAAATACCCCGATTATAACGACCGTCTCAACCCGGACTACACGATGTTGCAAACCGCAACATCGCAGAAAGGCCTATCACGTAGCATTGCAACAAGAGGTACACGTCCTGCGTATGTAAACAATGCTGAACAGAAGTTCTTCCCTCCTGTATTCAACCAGGACGGAGGCTCGTGCGGTTCGGCTTCACGAATATGTTATATGTTCACATACGAACTGAACGCTTACCGCGACCTTGACGGAAAACAATCAAAGAACTACTACCCTTCGCATTTTGTTTGGTTGCTTACCAACAGCAGTTCTGGCAAAAATGAATTTGTCACAAGTATAGGAGTCCCATCGGCCGCCACATACGGTGGACAGACATACTCTTATCTGCTCGGAAATCAGGATTGCAGCAACAACTATTTCGGTTGGATGCAGGGATACGACAAATGGTTCGAGGCAATGCATAACCGTATGCTTGCACCGGTCAACACACCATTGAACGTCGGCACCGAAGAGGGACGTGAACTTGTAAAGAATTGGCTATGGAATCACAACGGCGATACAAGCTTCAAAGCAGGCGGTATATGCGGTATCGGCGTCGGCAGTGACGGAGGTAACTACGATGCAAAAATCCCCAACACATCGGCCAACAGCAGTGCCGGTGTTGTAGGCAAGAAGTATGTAAAATCGTGGGGTACACAGGTAGACCACGCGCTTACAATTGTAGGTTATGACGACCGCATTGAATTCGACCTTGATGGCAACGGTGTTGCCGGAGAGACAAGCAAGGACGAGGTTGGAGCATGGATTATTGTAAACTCTTGGGGAAGCTCATGGGGCAACAACGGTTTCATATATTGCCCTTACGCCTATGGCGGTGCCACATTCAACAGCAATGGAACATTCACAGGCAACTGGTGGCAACCCGAACTGTACAAGGTAAGAAAAGACTATCGTCCATTGCGTACCATAAAGCTTGAGATGAACTACTCACGTCGAAGCGAAATAAAGTTGTCTGCAGGTATTTCATCAGACATAAATTCCGATACTCCTGAAAAGATCATCGAATTCGAACACTTCAAGTATGCCGGAGACGGTAACTACGGTAACACAAGACCTGCGCCGGAAGTACCTATGCTCGGTAAATGGGCCGACGGCAAGATGCATACAGAGGCAATGGAATTCGGATACGACCTGACCGACCTTACCAAAGGATATGACCGCAGTATGCCATTAAAATATTTCTTTATTGTAGAGACACGTGACTGGGCTGCAGGAAACGGTAACATACACAGTGCCTCAATAATGAACTACGAATTCAACGCCGATGGCATTGAAACGCCATTCATACTCCCTAACGGCAAACAGGAGATAAGGAACGCCGGCAACAAGACCATAATATCGACCATAGTATATGGAGATCCTTACTATGCACCACAAAACCCGTTTATAAGCAACAACACTTTGCAATGGAGTGCGCCATTGCCATCAACAAACAGAATTTCCAAATACAACATTTACCACAACGACAACAGGATTGCAGAAGTCTCGGCAAGCACAATCAGCTACAGCATTCCATCGTCGGAGAGCAAAGAGGGTGTATTCGGTGTTTCTGCGGTTTACGAAGGTGACATAGAAACAGAAAAGGCAACAGCAATAGCACCTATACCTTACGAAAGTACAAACATGGCTGTAAATTTCAGGACATCGGGAGTGAGATTACCGGACCTGTTCAATGAAAAATACGAAGAAGCAACTATCGAATACTACATAAAGCCTAATTCATTGAAATATTATAATCAAGTTGTAGGTCCGGGTTGGGGTACATTCATGATGCATGCTGAAGGTAACGGACAATTCACTGCCGGCTGGAATACTACCAGCAATGACCGTTTTACCACTAATTCATCGATATTGAGTGTTGGAACATGGACACATATAGCACTTGTAATCAAAGGCAACAAAATGACCCTCTACGCCAATGGCGTGGAAAAGGGTAGTTGCACCTCATCGTATTACAGCGGAATCGGAAGCTTCGGCAATTTGGAATTCAGGGCAGAGAATGACTATTACAACACAAACAACGATGCACAATATGACGAGATACGTATCTGGAATGTAGCACGCAGTGCCAACGAGATAAAGGATTCTTATGCATCACAATACTCAGGAATATTGTGTCCTAAAGGCCTGATTGCATATTATAAAGGCGACATCATCAATGTCAACGGCAAGAATATGCTGCACGAATACATCTCGAACAAGCACGGTGAGTTCCTTAACAGCAGTTACAGCAGTGTAACAAGTAGCCAGTCGCTCAACGGCAACACATCACCGAGCGTCACCATCAATGCCATAAACAGCAATGTATACGCAGGAACACCAATAAAATTGTCTGCAACATACAACGCAGCTGTTTCAAGTCTTAAATGGACTGTAGCTGATGCCGGAATAACCAATCTTGCGGTAGCCGAGCCTCTTGTTACATTCAAGAGCTCAGGTTACAAGAATATAACAGTTGTGGCAGAAAGCGGCAACGGTAACAGCGTTACAAAAAGTACGACAGTTTATGTATATCCCGAAAAGGATATTGATGCATCGTTTACTGCAAGCAAGAATAATGTAGTTATGGGCGAAAAGGTATCGTTCATCATCAATAACCCTTCATTTGGAGAGATGTATGAATGGAATATCACAGGAGCCGAGGAAAGCACTATCTATGGACAGCACGGATATGCCATATTCAAAGAACCGGGAAAGCAACTGGTAACTCTAAAGGTAACATCGCTTAGTGGAGAGAAAACAGCAACATCGAGCAAAGAGATCAACGTTGAAGGTTCTGCTCCCGTAGCTGACTTTGAGGTAACTCCGGCGATTGTCATGAAAGGAGAAAGGATATACCTGACTGACAAATCCAAATATACTCCCGTAAATTGGATATGGACCATAGAAAGCGATTCCAAACAATATGTAATAAATGGACAGAATGGAAGTTTCACACCCAAGAAGAGCGGAATCTACAGTGTAACACTTGAAGCAAGCAACAATGTCGGCTCAAGCAGTACCACACGTGAACGCGCAATAACTGTATGCAATGCAGACAGCAAGAACGGACTGAATTTCAGTGGAAGGGACAATGCAAAAGTCACGGCAACAACCAATGGTTTTTCGGGACAGAGCAATGCATTCACTGTTGAATGGTGGATGCGTCCGGACAACCTTCAGACCTATTGCATTGGTATAGGAGAGAGCGAATCGACATTCCTTGTCACCACAGAAGCCGACGGCAGAGTGAACATACATATAGGCGGAAGAAAAATAAGAGGATTCTCAGGCTATATTATAGCAAACGAATGGCATCACTATGCTATTGTACTGGAAAACGGTTATGTGAACCTATACCGTGACGGGGAATACTTTGAGCGGGACTATGTATCGTACAGTGCAAGCATTCCTTCACTCAGCAAATTTGCCATAGGCAATGATAATGCCAGAATGAACGGACAGATTGACGAGTTGCGCATATGGAAGAAAGCACTCAACGACGAAGCACTTGTTGAGGTATGCAACACACCTATTGAAAATCCGGGCGAACATAGCGACCTGGTGCTTTACTATGACTTCAACCAGAGCGGAGGCGATGTCATTGACCGTACATCCAACGGCAACAATGGAGTCCGTAGCGGGTTCGGCCCAGATGGTGATGCCTGGGGATTGTCAAAAGGCGTTTTCAGCCTCAGCTACGGCGATGAGGCAAGCAAGGAGGATGTAACATCGCTATACCTTACCAACTACTGTGCTGAATTTGCACACAGCAGTAACCTTGTGAATCCAAACATAAGCAACCGCTTTTACGAACTGACGGGGTGGACTATTGAGAATGCCGTTAAAAACGGAAATATAACAACCGGAGCCCATGTCGATGCGCAAAAGGACTACTTCATGACATTCACATCGAATTGGGACGGATTCGGAGCGGTCAAGAACCACAAGACCTACCAGACAGCGACATTGCCTGCCGGCAAGTACAAGTTCATTGCCAAGTATTACGACAAATGGGAAGGAGAAAGCGGAAACAGTTATCTTGTTGCTGCACAAGGAAAAGGTTTGCCCGACACCGAAGATGTTGCAAATGCAATAGCATACACCAAAATGAAGGAGTATGACCATGCAACCGTATTCTCGAACGAAATTGAGTTTACCCTTGAGGCTGAAACAGAAGTTTCATTGGGTCTGGTAGTCAATTTGGACTACAAATCGTGCTTGACAATAAAAGAGTTCATCCTTGAATGGGAGGAACTCGAGGACTCCGGAGAAGAGGGCGGCGAAACAGCCGTGAAGAGTGTTGAAAGTGCAATAAAAGATAGCGCAATCTACAATCTTCAAGGAATAAAAGTACTTAAACCCGTAAAAGGAAACATATACATAAAGGACGGAAAGAAAATCCTGATAAAATAAGACACTACCCATTATTTAACATTGTGAGAGTGGTTCATTTTGGTGAGCTGCTCTCACATTGTTGTTTGCAGAAAGGATTACAAAAACAGACAAAGCAAGTATCAGGTAACAAACTTTTCTTAAAGTTTTAAAAAATAAACTGACATTATTACATTTATCGAAATTTATTGCTTAAGTTTACAACTGAATATGCGAAAACTGTTTGCATTCACTGTGAATGACCTTAGATTTTACACACAGTTGCACAATTTTCGCTAAAGCATAACTAACATTTTCACAAGATGGAAAAGGAAAGACTTTTCAATGAGTTCCAACCGGTGACATCCGAAGATTGGAAGAACAAAATCGTAGAGGACCTTAAAGGTGCCGACTATGAAAAGAAGATGATTTGGAAAACAGCCGAAGGATTCAATGTTAACCCATTCTACCGCAAGGAGGACTTGCCGGCGGGATGCGAGAACGAGCTTCCCGATAAATTCCCGTTCACACGCGGAAATAAAGCAGACAACAACTGGCTTGTACGTCAAGATATCGATGTTATTGATGCAACCGAGGCCAATGCCAAAGCCAAGAAACTGATTGACGAAGGTGTTGAATCGATTGCATTCAAGGTAAAAGGCAAGTCGGTTACACCCGAATATATCCCTACCCTGCTCAATGGTATCGATGCCGAAAAGGTGGAGTTGAACTTTAACGTATGCCCCGGCAAGGTTGTTGAATTCACCACACTGCTTGTGGAATATTACAGACAATGCGGTTTCAACCTCGAAAACATACGAGGCTCAATAAATTACGATCCAATTGAGAAGGAACTTTTCGCAGGAAAGGTTCTCGACAACTACACAGAGGTGATGAAGGCCTTGATAGAGGCTACCGTCGCAATGCCAAAGATGCGTTGTTTTAGTGTAAATAGCGGTAAATTGAACAATGCAGGAGCATACATTGCACAAGAGTTGGGTTATGCTCTTGCTTGGGGTAACGAATACCTTACCACAGCTGTTGAGGCAGGAATACCTGTTGATGCCATAGCAAAAAACATCAAATTCAATATGGGAATTTCAAGCAATTTCTTTATGGAGATTGCCAAGTTCCGTGCAGCACGTATGCTATGGGCAAAGATTGTGGAACAATACCAGCCACAATGCAAATGCGCATGCAAGATGATCATACATGCAGAGACATCTCAATTCAACCTAACTCTTTTCGATTCGTATGTAAACATGCTCCGCACGCAGACCGAAGCAATGAGTGCTGCCATTGCCGGAGTAGAGTCGATAACGGTTACTCCATACGACACTGTTTATGAAGAGCCAACCGACTTTTCTACACGCATAGCAAAGAACCAACAACTTATTTTGAAACACGAAAGCCACCTCAACAAGGTTACTGACCCTGCCGGAGGTTCATACTACATAGAAAGCCTTACTGCTTCAATCGCAAACGAAGCATGGAAAAAGTTCCTTGCGATAGAGAACGAGGGTGGATTCCACAAAGCTGTTAAGGAGGGCAAAGTAAAGGCAGATATAGAAAAGACTGCCGAGAGCCGTCGCACTGCACTTGCAAAGCGCAAGGAGATTCTTTTGGGAACAAACCAATACCCGAATTTCAGCGAACTTTCCGAAGGAAAATATCCAAAGGATGCCGCTTGCGGATGCGGTTGCCACAGCGAAGAAACACAAAATATCACCATTGCCACAAGACGTTTGGCTGAGGAGTTTGAACAATTGCGTCTGCAAACCGAAAAGAGCAGTCGCCGTCCAAAAGCATTCATGCTCACCATAGGTAACCTTGCTATGCGACAGGCAAGAGCGCAGTTCTCATGCAATTTCCTTGCGACAGCCGGTTACGAGGTTATCGATAACCTTGGATTCAAGAGTGTTGAAGAAGGCGTAAATGCCGCACTCGAAGCAAAAGCCGACATTGTTGTCATTTGTTCGAGCGACGACGAATATGCTGAATATGCAATACCGGCATTTCAGGCTATTGACAACAAGGCCATATTCATTGTCGCCGGTGCTCCTGCATGTATGCCGGAACTGCAACAGGCAGGAATCGAGAACTTCATTCATGTAAGGGTGAATGTCCTCGACACATTGAGAGAACTTAACAGTAAGTTGGGTATTTAAATCATACAGCCATGAGAAAAGATTTCAACAATATAGATATTTTCGAGAGTGCAACGGTTGTATCATGCGCTTCGACAGCAATGCCCGACAACGTTTGGGAAACAGCAGAGCATATTAAGGTCAAGCCAATATATACAGCCGAAGACCTTAAGGATATGGAACACTTGGAGTATGCAGCTGGTATTCCGCCTTTCCTGCGCGGTCCTTATTCGATGATGTACACATTCCGTCCTTGGACAATACGCCAATATGCGGGATTCTCTACTGCCGAAGAGAGCAACGCCTTTTACCGCCGCAATCTTGCATCGGGTCAAAAAGGACTTTCCGTAGCATTCGACTTGCCCACACACCGCGGATACAATCCCGACAACGAACGCGTGGTAGGCGACGTGGGAAAGGCCGGAGTTTCCATTTGCTGTATGGAGAACATGGAACAGCTGTTCGACGGAATACCATTGAACAAAATGTCGGTATCAATGACTATGAACGGCGCAGTGTTGCCGGTTCTCGCGTTCTACATAAACGCGGCATTGGAGCAGGGAGCAAAGCTCGAAGAGATGGCTGGAACAATCCAGAATGATATCCTAAAGGAATTCATGGTGCGTAACACATATATATATCCACCTGCATTCTCAATGCGTATAATAGGTGATATCTTTGCATACACATCGCAAAAGATGCCGAAGTTCAATTCGATATCGATCAGCGGTTACCACATGCAGGAGGCCGGAGCGTCAGCAGATATCGAGCTTGCCTACACTCTTGCCGACGGCTTGGAGTATGTACGCACCGGTGTTGAGTCAGGCATTGACATTGATGCCTTTGCTCCGCGACTGTCGTTCTTCTGGGGTATAGGCATGAACCCGTTCATGGAGATTGCAAAGATGCGTGCAGCACGTATGCTGTGGGCAAAGATTATAAAGAGCTTCAACCCCAAAAATCCTAAGTCTATGGCTCTGCGCACACACTGCCAGACATCGGGTTGGTCGCTCACAGAACAGGATCCATTCAACAATGTAGGACGTACTGTAATAGAGGCAATGTCGGCAGCCATGGGACACACCCAGTCGCTTCACACAAATGCTCTTGATGAAGCCATAGCATTGCCAACCGACTTCTCGGCACGCATTGCACGTAACACACAGATATACTTGCAGGAAGAGACAAATATATGCCGTGTAATAGACCCTTGGGGCGGTTCATACTACGTTGAGAGCCTTACACAGGAACTTGCCGAAAAAGCATGGAAACTCATTCAGGAGATTGAAGAGCTTGGTGGTATGGCAAAGGCAATTGAGACAGGTATCCCGAAAATGAGAATTGAAGAGGCTGCGGCACGTACACAAGCACGCATTGACAGCGGAAAGCAGATTATCGTTGGAACAAATGCATATCGTCTTGCAGAGCAGGAGCCTATCGATATACTTGAGATTGACAACACTGCCGTACGTAAAGAACAGTTAGAAGCCATTGAGCGCAACCGTGCATCGCGCGACGAAGAGGCTGTAAGAGAGGCTCTTGACAAGATTACAGAGTGCGCTGAAAGCGGCGAGGGCAACTTGCTAGAATGCGCTGTTGAAGCAGCCCACCTGCGTGCTACTTTGGGAGAGATATCAGATGCCTGCGAAAAAGTTGCAGGACGTTATAAAGCAGTAATAAGAACTATTTCAGGCGTGTATTCAGCAGAAAGCCGTAACGATGAAGACTTTGAGAAGGCTTGTCGTTTAACCGAAGAGTTTGCAAAGAGAGAGGGACGACGTCCCCGAGTTATGGTTGCCAAGATGGGCCAGGACGGTCACGACCGTGGCGCAAAGGTTGTCGCTACCGGATATGCCGACTGTGGCTTTGACGTAGACATGGGAATGTTGTTCCAGACACCGGCCGAGGTTGCACGCCAGGCTGTGGAAAACGATGTTCATGCAGTGGGAGTATCATCCCTTGCTGCAGGACACAAGACACTTATCCCACAGTTGATTGAGGAGCTCGAAAAGCTTGGCAGAGGCGACATTATGGTATTTGCCGGCGGTGTTATACCGGCGCAGGACTATGAGTTCCTGTACCGTGCCGGAGTGATTGGAATATTCGGCCCCGGAACAAGCGTTGCAAAAGCCGCCTGCGAACTGATGGAGATATTCCTTGAGAAATAAATGAACTGACAAGAAACAGAGTCCTTAAAGGCATAACGCCCTTAAGGACTTTGTTACGCAATAGATTGAAAGAAAAGAATGATTGTTTGTATTGCAGAGAAACCGAGTGTAGCAAAGGAGATTGCCGACATATTGGGAGCAAGAAGCCGGCACGACGGATACTACGAAGGAAACGGATACCAAGTGACTTGGACATTCGGACACCTTTGTACCCTGAAAGAGCCACATGACTACACTCCCATGTGGCAACGATGGAATTTGAGCAGTCTGCCAATGATTCCGCCACGATTCGGTATAAAGCTTATCAACGACAGGGGTATCGAGAAACAGTTTGCCACAATTGAGCGCATAATGCAGAGTGCTGATATGATTGTGAACTGCGGTGATGCCGGCCAGGAAGGAGAACTTATCCAACGATGGGTAATGCAAAAGGCACAGGTGAAATGCCCTGTAAAACGTCTGTGGGTATCGTCGCTTACCGAAGAGGCCATACGCGAAGGATTTGCCACACTCAAGGACCAAAGCGAATATCAAGCACTCTACGAGGCTGGATTAAGCCGCGCCATCGGAGACTGGTTGCTCGGTATGAATGCAACACGCCTGTACACCATAAAATATGGAAAGAACAAACAGGTGCTTTCTATCGGACGTGTACAGACCCCTACCCTTGCACTTATTGTAAAACGTCATTTGGAAATAGCAAACTTTGTCCCGCAACCTTACTGGGAATTGAAAACAGTTTACAGAGACACCACATTCAGTGTTACCGAAGGACGTTTCGACAGCGAAGAGAAAGGTCGTGAAGCCCTTGAGAAGATTACCGGTGAGCCATTTACCGTAACCGATGTTACAGCAAAGAATGGTACGGAGTCGGCACCAAAACTTTATGATTTGACATCGTTGCAGGTGGATTGCAACAAGAAGTTCGGATTATCTGCTGAGCAGACATTACAGACAATTCAATCGCTATATGAAAAAAAGGTCACCACATACCCACGTGTGGATACAACTTTCCTGAGCGATGACATATATCCAAAATGTACCAATATTCTAAAGGGATTGCGCGACTACCAGACGCTTACCATGCCATTGATGGATAAGCCACTGATAAAGTCGAAAAAGGTTTTCGACAACAAAAAGGTTACCGACCACCATGCCATTATCCCCACAGGAGTATATCCGCAAGGACTTACCGACCTTGAAAAGAAGGTATATAACCTTGTTGCAACACATTTCATTGCTGTGTTCTATCCCGATTGTAAATTCCGCACCACAACGGTGCTTGGCGAGAGTGCAGGCGTCGGATTCAAGACAAGCGGCAAGGTGATAACAGAGCCGGGATGGAGAGTTGTTTTTGCCGGGGAGACAACCGATGATGACAAGGAGAAAGAGAGCATCCTGCCGGAATTCATTGTGGGCGAAAGCGGACCGCACACTCCCGGGCTTGCAGAAAAATGGACTCAACCACCAAAGAATTATACCGAAGCGACACTGCTACGTGCCATGGAAACAGCAGGTAAGCTCGTTGAGGATGAGGAACTGCGCGATGCCATGAAAGAGAACGGTATAGGTCGTCCTTCAACTCGTGCGGCAATAATAGAGACTCTTTTCAAGCGCAATTACATACGCAGGGAGAAAAAGAACATCGTTGCAACAGAGACCGGCATTGAACTGATTGGACTGATAAGGAACGAACTGCTCAAAAGTGCAGAACTTACAGGTCGCTGGGAAAAGAAACTCCGCGACATCGAAAAACGGCAGTATGAGGCAAAGACATTTATTGAGGAACTCAAAGAGATGCTGAACGATGTAGTAAACAGTGTTCTGCGCGACAATAGTTCTCTATAATATTGATGGTGACTTTTGGTCACCATCAATATATTTATCATTTATCATTCTCTATCAATTGTAGGAGCTTTTCGATAGCTTCCTCTTCGGGGATGTTCTTCTCTACGCATTCCTTTTTGCGGTAGAGCGAAACCTTGCCACGTGCTGCACCTACATATCCGTAATCGGCATCAGCCATCTCACCCGGGCCGTTGACAATACAACCCATAACACCAATCTTAAGACCTTTAAGATGTGCTGTAGCAGCCTTGATACGTGCAAGTGTGCCCTGAAGGTCGTACATTGTACGTCCGCAACCGGGACATGCGATATACTCAGTCTTGCTTATACGCGCACGTGTCGCCTGCAAAATGCCGAATGCTATAGAATTTATTTCGGTAGCTGTACCAACGTTGCTTTCCAACCACAAACCATCGGCTATACCATCTATAAGCAACACTCCCAAATCTGCAGCCGCCTTAAGGCGCAGAGTCTCAACAGACTCCTCATTGTATGAACGACGCATGATTACCGGAGCAGAAATACCATTATTGACAAGAGCATGTACAACAGCTCTCAACTCGCCTACAGGATTGGCATGCGACGATGAAGCAACAAGTACAACATCCTTCAACGACTTTATCTTTTCGATATTCTCTACAGTCAAATCACCAAGAGTTATCCCTACGAAAGCTCCGTCATTGGCAGCATCGACTCTTTGCAAGTCAATATCAGAAGCAAGGAAATCGGCCTTGACATCAGTATCATCGGTAACACCGCCAATAACTACCGGTACATTCTCGCCACCGACAATACCTACAGCAACAGTTGCACGACGGAGAGGTTCTTCATAGTCGAAACCCTCGTAAGCCTTAGCCTCTATAGCTGCATGCCCTGCACGGTCTGTTATATAGTCAACAAGCTCCTTTGCAACAGGAATCTCGTTCTCAGGAGCCTCTGCGAGCGAGACACGCAGGGTGTCGCCTACACCGTCGGCAAGCAAAGCACCGATACCTACAGCACTCTTTATGCGACCATCCTCGGCATCACCGGCTTCGGTAACACCAAGATGAAGAGGATAGGAAATACCCTCCTCCGCCATCACACGCACAAGACGTCGCACTGTAGTTACCATCATTGACGTGTTGCTGGTCTTGATTGAAACAACAACGTCCTTGAAATCCTCATCGCGACATATACGAAGAAACTCCATGCACGATTCCACCACACCCGACGGAGTATCACCGTATCGGCTCATGATGCGGTCGCTCAAAGAGCCATGATTGACTCCTACGCGCACTGCCTTTCCTTCGGCTTTGCAAAGGTTGAGGAATGCCACAAAACGCTCTCTCAGACGTTTCAACTCGTCGGCATATTCAGCGTCAGTGTAATCAATATGTTTGAATGTACGTGCAGTGTCCACATAGTTTCCAGGATTTACACGCACCTTGTCGGCATACTTGGTTGCAGTATCGGCAACAGATGCATTGAAATGGACATCGGCAACAAGAGGCACTCTGTAGCCGCGTGCAACGAGCTGTTGCTTTATGTTGCCAAGATTCACGGCTTCGCGGTTACCCTGTGTTGTCAGACGCACAAGCTCACCTCCCTTGTCCACGATACGTATAACCTGTTCCACACTGCCCTCAGTATCCATCGTACCGGTATTGGTCATCGACTGCACCTTGACAGAGTGTCCGTTTCCTATCTTCACACCGCCGACATTGACTTCTACAGTTGCACGACGAGTGTAATTGAACAGATCAACATCAATTTGTCTTGTACTCATATTTCAATTCTTTCAAATCCTCGTTGGCCTTTTCGATCTTCTTCTTAAGATTCTCTTTATATTCAGCCAAGCGTGCAGCAAGAGCCTCATCGGCAAGTGAAAGCATTTCAACAGCCAGGATAGCAGCATTCAACGAAGCATTGACTCCAACTGTAGCCACAGGAATACCCGGAGGCATCTGAACGATAGCGAGCAGAGCATCCATACCGTCAAGAGTGCTGTTGATGGGCACACCTATTACAGGCAGTGTTGTACTTGCCGCTATGACACCAGGCAAATGCGCAGCCATACCTGCAGCGGCAATGATGATCTTTACTCCACGCTCCTTGGCACCCTTTGAGAAAGCCTCAACAGCTTCGGGTGTACGGTGTGCCGAGAGTGCGTTAACCTCGAAAGGAACCTGCATCTCGTTAAGGAAATCTGTTGCTTTCTTCATTACGGGAAGGTCCGATGTACTTCCCATTATAACACTTACAATTGCTTTCATATATTCAGTTTTAATTTTATGTTCAAGATTATTATGGTCGCTCCTTTATCACACCTTTGCGGTATGCATACAACAGACGCTCAAGGTCGGCAATCTTTATCATAATTCCTCGACCGATATCGGTATCACGTACCTTTTCGCGCTCTCCTACCATCTCGACGATATTTATCGTACCGTCAATATCTGTTCCGTTAATGATAGCCTCCTCAGTTGATGTAAACGGAGTCAATTGCACAAGTTCGAAGCCACGGCTATGGTAAACGAGAGTATATCCTGCGATGCCGGTACGGTTGTGGTATATCTTTGAGAAACCACCGTCGATGACCATCAGGCGACCGTCGGCCTTTATCGGAGTCTCGCCCTTGCCAACACGCACGGGAACGTGACCGTTAATGATATGGCGATGATTGCCCTTTACACCAAACTCATCCAATATCTTGTCGCACACCTCTGCGTTGTCGCGCAGTATGTAGTACCAGCCTTTAGGCTCTTTCTGAACCTCCTTATCGTCGAGCAGATAACGCTCGAATGTTGCCATTCTTGCCTTACCGAACAACGGCGACTCTGGACCGCACCACAGATACCAGAAGAAATCGGCATATTTGTTGCGTACCTCTATGTCGACATCGTTGTCGAACGCTGTACGTGCCATACGCTCCACCTTTTTCAGAAGCTCCTTACCCTTTACAGGAACACCGTCAAATACAACTTCGCGCATAGAACCGTCTTCATTTATGGGAACAGCAGCATGGAACATCAAGTTCGAATTGTATATCATATACATACCACCACGCATGAGCAGACAATTGACGTGGGTCTGCAGACGCTCACTGCGCATAAACGAGTGGCGTAGACGGTCAATGACATCCTGCTCTTCAGGAGTAAGGGCGTATGGATTGGCCGGGTCGAGTGTAGGCCACAACTTGTCCTTCATCTCATATTCCTTGCCTTCGATGACAATCACACCCTTTTCCTTGTTTATGCCTTCCATCAGACAACGGTCCATCATATTCCATTCGGGATGCTGCATAGCTATCTGACCTGACAGTTTGAATTCTATGACAGATATTGCCTTATGCATCTGTGCTATAAGACGCACATCCTTTTCGGTAAAATTGGTACGTTCCTCATCGACGCGTGGCTGATATATCTCGCACGGGTCATCGGCATACTGCTCCATAGCAAATGTTGCCAACGGAACCATATTGATTGCATAGCCATCCTCAAGGGTTCTCATATTGGCATCGCGCAACGACAAGCGCAACACGCTTGCAATACAGCATGTGTTTCCTGCAGCCGCACCCATCCACAAGACATCGTGGTTACCCCAAGTAATGTCAAGATGGTGATATTCACAAAGGGCATCCATTATATGATGCGCACCGGGACCACGGTCGAAGATATCGCCAAGGATATGCAAGCGGTCAATTACAAGACGCTGTATAAGATAGCACAATGCAGTGATGAAGTGATCGGCACGGCCTGTACCTATTATCGTATCGATAATTACATTGAAATATGCCTGTTTGTTCTGGAAATCCTTTGCCTCGTGCATCAACTCCTCTATGATGTATGCATACTCTTCGGGCAGGCTCTTGCGCACCTTTGAACGTGTATATTTTGATGATACGTCACGGCACACCACTATCAGACGGTTCAATGACTCCGAATAGTAATTTCCCAGATCAACACCCGACTGGCGCACCAGTTTCAATTTCTCCTCAGGATAGTAAATGAGCGTACAGAGGTCTTTCTTTGCTTCCTCGCTTATTGCATCACCGAACAAATCGTTTACCTTACGTTTGATATTACCCGAAGCATTGCGCAAGATATGCTGGAAAGCTTCGTGTTCGCCGTGTATGTCGGCAAGAAAATGTTCTGTCGGCTTTGGCAAATGGAGTATCGCCTCAAGATTGATGATCTCGGTTGTCACGCTTGACACTGTAGGGAAATCACGTGCAAGCAAACGCAGATATCTGAGGTCTTCCTTTACCTCTTCAATTGTTACTTTTTGTTTTGACATGACTCAATTATTTTATATCAGTAACGTCATTTTGGGATACGATATACCTTCTTAAGGTATTATCGCAAATTTATAGCTATTTTCTTAAACGAACAAAGATTACGGACTATTTAAAACAGCTTTTCACGATTTCCTCAACCTTGCAACCGGGATATGTAGCTGTTCGCGATATTTGGCCACTGTACGGCGCGCAACGCTGTAGCCACGCTCTGCAAGTTTCTCCTGCAGCACCTGGTCGGTCAACGGGCAGTTTTTATCCTCACCATCAACAAGTTCCTTTATTACAGCAAAGAGCTCATATACCGACTGCTCCGTTCCGTCGTCCTTCACTACACCATCGCTGAAGAAATATTTCAACGGAGAGACATTCCAAGGAGTCTGCACATACTTGCTGTTGCTCACACGCGAAATTGTAGAGATGTCAAAGCCGGTCATCTTTGCAATATCCTCAAGAATCATCGGCTTGAGATAGGCCTCATCACCACCGTTGATAAAGTACTCCTTCTGCTTCGCTACAATGGCACGCATTGTGGCGAGCATGGTGTTCTCGCGCTGCTGAACTGCGCTTATGAAACCTTTTGCCGAGTCAATTTTCTGTTTAAGGAACGTTGCGGCAGCTTTCTGCTCCTGATTTCCGCTGGCAAGTTGATCATCAAGCATCTGCACATATTCGTCGCATACCCTCAATTCGGGAACATGGAAATTATTCAATGACACATACACATTGTCATCCACCACATCAAGCACGAAATCCGGAATTATCTGCTGGCGGCTGAAACCCACATTCTCACTCAACGAAGCACCAGGACGCGGATTCAGACGCACGATATCGGCAATAGCCGTGCGGCACACTTCCTTGTCAACACCCAGCCTATCTGCCAATTGTTCCCATCGCTTTGCCGCAAAATCTTCATAGAATTCACCGACAATACGTTTCTGCAATGTCATATCCTTGCCGTTATCAATACGTTCAAGCTGTATCATCAAAGACTCCTGAAGAGTCCTTGCCGCTATACCGGCTGGTTCGAAACCCTGAATAAGTTCAAGAATTCCGAGAATCTGCTGCATGTCGGTCATCACATTGCCGTATATCAGCAGTTCGTCCTCAATCTCCGAAATATCCTTGCGCAAGAAACCGTCCTCATCAAGCGATCCTATGATATATTCCCCTATACTCTTTTCTTGCGGAGTGAGACGCAATTCGCCAAGCTGCTCAAGCAACGTATCACCGAACGACATCGAATCGCCTATGGCATAATCCGTACCATGACCATAGCCGCTGAACACAGGAATTTCGCCGTTACCGCTGTAATCATCATCACCATCGTTCGAGATTTCGGACATGACATCATCAGGTGTATTGCTTTCGCCTGATATATCATCACCATCAACCACCTCTAAGGCCGGATTGTCCATAACCTCACTACGCACCCTATCCTCAATCTCCATGGTAGTGAGTTCGAGGAGCTGAACAGTAAGCAGTTGCTGCGGCGACAGCGTCTGCGTCAAGGTCTGTTCATGTTTCTGTGTTTGTGAAAAGGTGTTGTTTGCCATTCAGGATATATATCAATACTTGAAGCTACTTCCTCCGAGGAATTCGCGTACCACTGATGTAGGAGGCAGTTCATTGTCCTGCAAAGGTACTACATATTCCAATAAATGCAAAAGTCTTCTTGCCTCGGAATACTCTTTTATATTCTGCGGAACAGCACGCAATATTGGTTCGGCATGTGTCCTGAGCACCGCAAGTTCATAGAAATGTGATGAATTGAACATGACATCGGCATTCTCCTGATAAGGGAATATCCACTCCTCCTCGCCTTTGCGCACATCGGGCCATCGTTGGATTGTCTCCACAGCCGAGTAACCACGATATTTTGCATCGCGTAGCATACGGCGCAACAGACGGTTATCCGACGTTGATATATAGTTGTGGTAATCGAGCTTTATCGATGTAAGGGCCGAAACGTACACACGGAACTTCGCGCTGTCGGGAACCTGAGAGGTGAGCTGAGGATTCAGGGCATGTGTACCCTCTATCACAAGTACCATCTGCGGAGTAAGTTTCAGTTTGTTTCCTCTATATTCGCGTTCACCGCTTATGAAATTGTAGTACGGCAATTCAACCTCCTCGCCGGCAAGGATCTTTGTCAGAGAGTCATTGAAATATGGCAGATCTATCGAATACAACGACTCGAAATCGTAGTCACCGTCGGGTTTGCGCGGTGTATGTGTGCGGTTCACAAAGAAATCGTCAAGAGATATGGCATAGGGACGCAAGCCGCATGCAAGCAGCTGCACACTAAGACGTTTGCTGAAGGTAGTCTTTCCCGATGATGAAGGACCGGCAATAAGCACCACCCGTGAGCCACGTGCCTGGATATCATCGGCAATCTTCGAGAGGAGACGTTCCTGAAGTACCTCTGACACATTCACGAGATCAACACCATATCCGGAACGGACACCTTTGTTGAATTCACCGATGGTTTCAACACCCATCTTCTGATGCCATGCGAGACGCTCCTCGAACAGATCCTGCAATTTATCCTGCGGAACCTTATCCTCAAGTTCTGTAGGACACTCCTTGTTGGGGACACGCAGAAGAACACCGTCGGCAAACTTCTCTATTTCGAACAGGCTTATATAACCGGTACTTGGTACAAGCCCCTGATAATAGCTGTCGATATAGCCGTCAAGCTCGTAATAGCTTGTATACAGCCTGTCGTACGTCTCAAGAAGTTTCACCTTGTCCATACGCCCCACCTTGCGGAACAGTTCAATAGCCTCATCGGTGTGGCACTCTATGCGCTTGAACGGTATATCGCTGTTTATTATGAGCTGCATCTTTTCACGGACGATTGCCACCTGTTCTTCGCTTATGGCACAATCCATCCTGCAGTAATAGCCTTTGGAAATGGCATTCTCGAAGCGTACGATCTCGCCCGGGAAAAGTTCGTTCATGGCTTTCATGAAGATAAAGGTCAATGAACGCACATACATGCGCATACCGTCATCGGTGGTAATGTCGATGAACTCCACATCCTTGTGGCGGTATATCCTCAGGGCCAATCCGTGTGTACGATTGTTCACCCTTGCCGCAATGGGGCCGTATGGCATGTCAAGTCCGAGACCGTCGTAAATTTCGCGCAACGATGTTCCTATCGGAAAATCTTTTGTAACGCCATTGTTCAAGCAATAAATGTGTACCATAACGATGTTGTTAAATTAAATGCAAATGGAACTTATTCCTATGCGAAGATAAAAACAAATTACAGCAAATCAAGAATTTTCACTATTTTTAAATCAAATAGGTTGTAACATACTTGATATTAGACAAACATTGTATTACATTTGCAACAAACGCACCGCTTATGGAGAAGATGGCACAATACATAAAAAGCATTGAGATTGATTCCTTGTGGAGTAACCGCAAGCATATCTATTGGGAACTGCGCCCCGACGTGAACATACTGAGCGGCAGCAACGGTGTAGGCAAAAGCACCATCATAAACCGTTCGGCACGCCACCTCAAGGTCATGCGCAAAGGACTTATCACCACAAACCCCGAGGACGGAGTACATGTAAGATTCTATCCCGAAGATGCCACAGGCATACATTTTGATGTGATAAGCAGCATAGACCGCCCTATCCTTAACAGCGACATGCTCGACAAGATTCCCGGTGCCGACATACGCACAGAGCTCGACTGGCAGCTCTATAACCTGCAACGCCGATATCTCAACTATCAGGTGAACATCGGCAACCGCATCATATCCCTGCTCACATCGGGAAACCCCGACGACCAGAGGCTTGCCACAGAGCTGACAAAGCCCAAGAAACAGTTCCAGGACCTCGTCGACGAACTGTTTGCTCCTACGGCAAAGACAATAGCACGCGACAGCAACGAGATATTCTTCCACCAATACGGAGAGACAATATCACCTTATGTACTCTCATCGGGAGAGAAACAGATGCTTGTGATACTGCTCACTGCACTTGTTCAGGAGAACCGCCCCGGCGTGATGCTCATGGACGAGCCCGAAATATCACTGCATATAGAGTGGCAGCAACGGCTCATAACCCTTGTTCGAACACTTAACCCCAACACACAGATTATCCTGTGTACCCACTCACCGGCAATAATAATGGACGGATGGCTGGACGCTGTGACCGAAATGGAGGATATCACGAAATAATACAAATCTGCAGAACGAATCAGATTCAACGTAGCCCCAAAGACCGGCTTTGGCATTTTATACTTACAAGCACACCAACAAATGAGATATGAAAAGGCTTGCTGAATATCTCAACTCAAATTTCATAGAGGCGGCCAATGCATTACGCCCAAAGAGAGCTGCACAACGCATCATAGCATATGTAGAGAGCTATGATGACATATCTTTTTGGCGGTCGGTGTTCAACGAATACGAGAGCAACAGGATACACTTCGAGATAATGCTTCCTGCACGCACCAAGCTCACCAAAGGCAAGAAGCAGGCAATGATGAATATGCTCGGCAAGGCATACGGCCGTAACATGATAGCATGTGTAGACAGCGACTACGACTACCTGTTGCAAGGTGCTACAGCAACATCACGACAGATGCTGGAAAACAAGTTCATCCTGCATACATACGCATACTCCATAGAGAACTACCGCTGCTATGCCGACAGTCTGAAACAGGTGTGCGTACTATGCACTCAGAACGACAGCAATGTAATAGATATCAAAGAGTTCTTCAAGTTATACTCGAAGATATGCTACCCGTTATTTGCATGGAACATTCTGCTATACCGCAAGCACGACACCAAGACAATGAGCATACTCAAATTCTGCGATATAGTACGGCTGACATCATTCACCACAGACAACCCTGCATATTCACTACAACAACTCGGCAACCGGGTAAGCCACAACATAGAGCTGTTGGAGAAGCAGTTCCCTGAACTGATAAAGGAGTGCGAAAATCTAAAACAAGAACTCAAGCAACTTGGAATTCACCCCGACGAGACATATTTATACATACAGGGACATCACATCATGAATGGAGTTACGTTGCGCGTGCTGCAGCCAGTATGCCGGCAGTTACGTAACAGACGCGAGCAGGAGATAGAGCGTTACGCATATCATAGGCAACAGTATAATAATGAGCTTGCATCATACCGGCACAGCCAATGCGATGTAGCGATGATGCTGAACAAGAATACCGATTATAAAGGTGCTACTCCGTATAGAAAATTAAAGAGCGATATTGAGAGACTGTTGGAAACAATAGAATAAATGAGATGAAGTGCACTTCATCTCATTTATTCTATTAATATTTCTGTTATTGACATACAGAACGAACAGGGCGGCCGTTACAACGGTCACCACTATTACCGTTTGCTGATGGATAACCACTATAAAAATATAAAACTAATAAACCCAAAAGAATAGAGAAGGATCTTTCTCTTTTCTGTGAATAAAATTCCACACTCATAAATATCACTCCTTATATTCTGATTGTTTTCTGTTTTCAAGAATTTGTGACACCTTATCTCTTCTTCCAGAACACCGGTGTCAATAACAGAAGCACAGCAAAGAACTCAAGACGACCTACAAGCATCTGGAATGCACTGAACCATTTTACCACGCAAGGCAGTGTTGCAAAAGAATCCATAGGGCCATAGTGACCGAGCGCAGGACCTACATTACCTACCGATGCAACGGAAAGGCCGAATGAATCAAGGAAGTCCATACCGAAGCACATATTCACTACAAGACCTATAATCAGCATGAATATATATATTACGGTATAGGCAAGTATTGCCGACTGCACCGATGTAGGTACAACCTTGCCTGCCATGCGCACGGGAATGACAGCATTAGGATGTACAATACGCTTGAACTCGTTTATCATCACCTTGAACAGGGTTGATATACGCACACATTTCATGGCTCCCGATGTTGAGCCTGAACATGCTCCGAAGAACATGAGTGAACACAGCAAGAGCCACAATATAGGCAACCATGTCACATAGTTGGCTGTTGCAAATCCCGTTGTTGTCTGCACCGATACCACCTGAAACAGTGCTGTACGGAACGACTGTTCGGCATCAGCCGGAGTTGTAAAATACAATCCTATTGTTATTGCAACAGTGTATATGGCTACAATAGAGACATATGTCTTAGCCTCGGTATCGCGCAACAGTTCCTTGAAACGGAACTTAAAGATGAACAGATAGAGCAACGACATGTTTATACCGCTGAGGAACATAAACAGTGTGGTGACATATTCTATCTTTGGAGAATCGAATGCGGCTATACTATCCTGTTTGGTCGAGAAACCTCCAGTGGCAATGGTCGACATGGCATGGCACACCGAGTCGAACCACCCCATACCTGCAAAATGGTATGACACGGTAGCTATGAGTGTAAGTCCTACATATATAGTGAGAATCCAGCGGGCAGTAACAGCTATTCTCGGGTGTAGCTTTGCACGCATGGGACCTACCGACTCAGCGGCAAAAAGGTGAATGTCGCTAAGGCCGAATATCGGGAATATGGCTACGGTAAAGAAGATGATTCCCAAACCGCCGACCCAATGTGTCATCATACGCCAAAAGAGCAATGACTTGGGCATGGCTTCGATATCCTGCAGAATGGTTGCTCCGGTTGTCGAGAAGCCCGACATTGTCTCGTAGAACGCGTCGGTAAAAGATGGGATATACCCGGTGAGCATATAGGGCAATGAGCCGAACAACGAGAATATTATCCAACATAGCGTTACAACAATGTAGCCGTCCTTGCGCGATATGTTACGTTCGGTACCGTTGCACAGATATGTGAACAGTGAACCGACACCAACCATTGAAGCAATGGATATGAGCAACGGACGCATTACCGGCTCGCTATAATACAAAGCTACTGGCACACAGGCAAGCAAGAATATTGCTTCGACATAAAGCAACAGGCCTATTATTCGGAATATAATTTTAGGATGAAACATCACTTGAAGAATTTTTCCAATTTCTTGAGCATGTGCTCGCGGCAGAAGATTACCACATGGTCACCGGCTTGTATCATGGTATTTCCGGTAACATGCATACCCTCACCGTTACGTATGAGACCACCGATATTGGCACCATCGGGCAAGCCGAGATTCTTTACCGGTTTCTTGGTTATGTAGTCACCTTCGTTCACGGGGAATTCGGCAACCACAGCCTGAATGAATGTAAGGCATTTGACGCTAAGCACATCGGTATTGAGCATCATCTGGAAGATTGCACTTGCAGCAATCTTCTTCTTGTTGATTACAGAGCCGATATCCATGCTTTCGGCCATTGAAATATAATCGATGTTCTCTATTTCGGATATTGTACGGAACACTCCGCCACGTTTTGCCGCCATGCAGGCAAGGATATTCGTTTCGGAGCTGTCGCCAAGAGCTACAAATGCATCGGTGCGGTCAATGCCCTCGCTACGCAGTAGCTCGGGGTCGCGTGCATCACCATTGATGATCATCACCCTGTCATCGACAAGCTCAAGAAGCTTATGGCAACGGTTGAGGTCGCTCTCGATTATCTTTATGTTCACATTGTCGGGAATGAGGTTGGCGGTACGTACGGCAATGCGGCTGCCACCCATGATTATGAGGCTGTTCACCTCGGTAAACTCCTCTTTTCCGCAGATGGAACGCATGTACTGTATCTTGTCGCTCGTTGTCATGAAGCAGACAAGGTCGTTGACCATTATGGCATCATTTCCACGTGGTATAATCGTTTCATCGCCACGCTGTATGGCAACCACATGATATGGTATATCATTCGGGAAATCCTTAAGAGGAATATCCTTTATCGATGCATTTTCCCTTATCTTGACACCTATCATCACCAATGCTCCATCACCGAACTCGAGCATCTGACGCATCCAACAGTATTTTATGTTGGTGGCAATCTCTTCGGCAGCGAGCTGTTCGGGATAGATAAGTGCATCCACGCCCAAAGACTCGAAATATGCCTTATGCTTGGGCTGCAAATACTCATAGTTATCGATACGGGCAATGGTTTTCTTTGCACCGAGATAGTGAGCAAGGATACATGCCGTTATGTTACGGCTCTCGTCGGGCGTTACAGCCACGAAAAGTTCCGCAGAGTCGACACCGGCCGACTTCAACGCCGATATTTTTGTAGGGTCGCCCACAATTGCCTGCAAATCGAAGAGAGACTCCATCTTACCGAGTTTCTCCTCACTCTCGTCAAGCAGGACAACATTTTCGTTTTCTACCGAAAGCATCTTGGCCAAGTGTGTTCCTACAGCACCTGCACCGGCGATAACGATTCTCATAGTTCCTTGAATTTTAGTATTGTATGCAAAACGCTCTCCTTATCCATGCCACATACGCGATACAGTTCCTCTGGTGTTCCATGTTCTATGAACTTGTCGGGAATACCCATAACCTTTATTGCTGGGTTGTATCCGTTTTCGGCCATATATTCGATAACAGCACTGCCCAGACCGCCGCTTACGCAACCGTCCTCCAAAGTAACGACATACTTGAACTTCTCGCCCACCTCGTGAAGGATAGCTGTATCTATAGGTTTGAGGAAACGCATATCGTAATGTGCTACGCTGACACCCTGCTTTGCAGCCTCATCGAGTACGCTTTCCATGACCTTTCCGAGAGGACCCAATGTAAGGAATGCCACATCGTTGCCTTCTCTCATCAGACGACCTTTACCCACCTCGACAGCCTCAAGCGGACAGCGCCAGTCAACAAGAGAGCCTTTACCGCGTGGATAACGTATGACGAATGTACCCATGCCTGGTTGCACTGCCGTGAACATAAGCCTGCGCAATTCACGCTCATCGTAAGGCGATGATATTGTCAGGTTAGGTATCGGGCGCAGATAGGCAAGGTCGAATGCTCCATGATGTGTAGGACCGTCCTCACCTACAAGGCCGGCTCTGTCAAGACAGAGCACGAAATCAAGGCGTTGCAATGCAACATCGTGGATGAGATTATCATAACCGCGTTGCATGAACGACGAATAGATATTACAGAACGGCAAGGCACCACCCTTTGCAAGGCCGGCAGAGAATGTGACCGCATGACCTTCGGCTATGCCGACATCAAAGAAACGGTCGGGCAACTCGTTCATGAGTTTGTTCATAGAACAGCCTGTAGGCATTGCCGGTGTGATACCGATGATTCTTTCATCGGCCTTTGCAAGTTCAACAAGGGTATCGCCAAAGACATCCTGAAAACGCGGTGTACCGCCTTCCGACACGATGCGTTCACCGGTCTCGATATCAAAGATACCGGGCTGATGCCATACTGTAGCATTCTTTTCGGCAGGTTCCCAGCCTTTACCTTTAGTGGTGTGGATATGCAGCATGCGCGGACCTGTCATATCCTTGATACTGCGCAACATACGCACAAGCTCATGGACATCGTGTCCGTTTATAGGACCGAAATAGCGGGCACTCATTCCTTCGAATATGTTCTGCTGACGGAAAAGCATTGCCTTCAGTCCGTTGTTGAAGCGTATAAGGGCATTGGCACGCTGTTCGTTCAAGAGACCGACCTTGCGCAACCCTTTGGCTATGGCATAACGCACCTTGTTGTATATCCTTGACGAGTGCATTGATATTAGCAACTGGCTCATACCGCCCACACTCTTGTCGATGGACATATTGTTGTCGTTAAGGATAACAAGCAGATTGTTAGGAGTGTTCGACAGGTTGTTCAGTCCTTCGTATGCCAAGCCACCGCTCATTGAGCCGTCACCGATGACAGCCACCACATGTTCATCGCGTCCCTGCAACTTCGCCGAAACCGACAAGCCCAATGCTGCTGATATCGAGTTAGAAGCATGACCGGCAACAAAAGAGTCATATTCGCTCTCATCGGGTGATGGAAACGGTTTGATGCCGCCGAACTTGCGGTTGGTATGGAAAAGGTCCCTGCGGCCGGTGAGTATCTTATGGCCGTATGCCTGATGACCAACGTCCCAAACAAGCTTGTCGTCAGGAGTCGAGAATACATAATGCAAGGCAACTGTAAGTTCCACCGAGCCAAGGCTTGAAGCGAAATGGCCGGGGTTGTTTGCCAATGAATCAATTATAAAGTTCCTTAGCTCGCTACACACCTGCGGCAGAGACTCTTCGGGCAACTGCCTGAGATCGGCAGGAGAGTTTATCTTTCCGAGCAAAGGATATTTTGTCATATTTTCCATTTCATGAATGTTTTACACATGAATGTCCATAACTCAAATACTGCAATGAAGAGGGGTTTCACAGGATACCCTATCGGTTGCATTCATGCAAATATAATATTTTAAGCTACAAACAAGCACGTTCTGCACAAATTATGCACAAAGATACTACATTTATTAATGAAGTTGACTATTTTTGCGATAAATCGCGAAAATAGGCGGCACTCACTGTGAAATATTCAAGCAAGCTTGATATTATTTCGCTCGTTTGCAAGTATCTTTGCGATAAAATACACCATACCACAATGACACGCTTCAGAACAACAATAGAAATTCCCAAAAGCAAATATTGCATAACCCACAAGAACAATCTGCTGCTTACAGGCTCATGCTTTGCAAGCAACATTGGTGCAATGCTTGCCGAAAGGAAATTCAATATCGACATAAACCCTTTCGGTGTGCTGTATAACCCGTTGTCCATATCCACTATGTTCACAAGGGTTATCGACGGACAGCCGTTCACACAGGAGTCGCCGGAGTTGTTCGAACATTGCGGAAAATGGCACAGCATACTGCATCACAGCGACTGGTCACGCAATAGCAGGGAGGAACTTCTGGAAGCCATCAACGGAAGCCTTGGCAGATGCCATTCAAAGGCAGGAATATACGACACCGTAATAATAACATTCGGAACGGCATACGCATACACCCGCAACAGTGACAACATTGTTGTAGGGAATTGCCACAAACTGCCCTCGGGCATGTTCACGCGCCGTCTGCTCAGTATAGACGAGATTGTCGATGCCACAGCGGAGGTCATCATCAAGTTCCGCAACATCAACCCTGACATCAGATTCATATTCACCGTAAGTCCAATACGCCACCTGCGCGACGGGGCACACGACAACCAGAAGAGCAAAGCCACATTATTGCTTGCCATAGACAGGATAATGTCGCTCTACCCCGACAACACAAGCTATTTCCCTGCATACGAGATTGTTCTTGACGAACTGCGAGACTACCGCTTCTACACCGACGACATGGTGCACCCGTCACCGGTTGCTGTGGAATATATATGGGAATGTTTTTCAAAAGCCCTTTTCGACGAGAATACACAAAAGCTCAATGAGGAGATCGAAGCGGTACTCCGCGCAACAGGACACCGCCCTTTCGATGCCACATCGGACGGTTACAGGAATTTCCTGTGCAATTTATTGAATAAAATCGAAGGATTTGAAGAAAAATATCCGTACCTTAACTTCGACAATGAAAGAATGCGATGCAATACACTATTGAACAAATAAAAGATATACTGAGAGCCGAAGCAATGATTGCCACACCGGGGAGCAAAGTAGCACGCCTGCTGACCGACAGCCGTTCACTCAGTTTTCCCGAAGAGACAATCTTCTTCGCAATAAAGACAAAACATGGCGACGGACACAACTATGTAAACGAACTTTACAACAGGGGTGTCAGGAATTTCATTGTCAACCGTACAGACGGTTTCGTAGATTTTGACAACGCCAATTTCATAATAGTAGACGACAGCCTGAAAGCATTGCAGACACTTGCGGCAAGCCATCGTTCGCTGTTCGACATACCCATTATTGGCATTACCGGTAGTGACGGCAAGACCATTGTCAAGGAGTGGCTATATCAGCTCACAGCAGGGAACTACACTGTCACAAGATCGCCACGAAGCTACAACTCGCAGATTGGTGTACCGCTTTCGATATGGAAACTGAACAGCGAGAGTACTCTCGGCATTTTCGAAGCCGGCATATCACGTACGCACGAGATGGACAATCTACAGCACATCATCGACCCCACTATAGGTATCGTAACAAACATAAGCAGTGCCCATCAGGAGAATTTCAGTACTATGCAGGAGAAATGCATGGAGAAACTGTCGCTGTTCCGCAAGAGTGAAATTATAATATACAATGCCGATGACGCACTATTGGCAAGTTGTGTAACACGCTCACACCTACCGTCGCGCGAGATAGCATGGTCACGGAAAGACCCCGAACGTCCATTATATATAAAATCGATAGAGAAGGATGATACCGGCACTACCATAAGATACAACTACCTGACAATAGAGAACAGCTACCGTATACCATTCCTCGACGACGCATCGATAGAGGACTCGATAAGCTGCCTTGCCGCTGCACTCTACCTGATGATACCTGCCGATGTCATTGCAGAACGTATGGCACAACTCGAGCCGGTAGCCATGCGGCTTGAAGTCAAGGAGGGTAAACGTGGTTGCCTCATCATAAACGACAGCTACAACTCCGACACGGCATCGCTTGATATTGCACTCGACTTCATGGAACGCCGCAGCAGCACACTCCCCCACCTGAAACGCACACTCATACTTGCTGACATAAAGCAGACAGGAGAAAGCGCACAGACACTCTATCGTATAGTACTGCAATATCTCGAAGAGAGAAAGATTGAGAAGTTCATCGGAATAGGCAAGGATATCAATTCACAAGCCTCTAAGTTCAAGAAATCGGAGATAGAGTGCCATTTCTTCAACACGACCGAGGAACTGCTCTCATCACATATTCTCCGTGAGATGGAGAACGAGTGCATTCTTATCAAAGGGTCACGCTCATTCCATTTCGAAGATGTATCGGAGGCACTCGAGAAGAAGGTACACCAGACCATTCTCGAAGTGAACCTGAGAGCATTGCGCGACAACCTCAACCAATACCGCAACAATTTGAAGCCTGACACCAAAACCGTCTGTATGGTAAAGGCATCGGCATACGGTGCCGGTTCGCTCGAGGTTGGACGCACCCTACAAGAGTGCAATGTCGATTACCTTGCTGTGGCCGTGGCCGACGAGGGAGCAGAACTGCGTAGGGAGGGTATTACCACCGGTATAATAGTAATGAACCCGGAACCAAGTTCATACAGCACCCTGTTCGACAACAAACTCGAACCGGAGGTATACAGCTTTGGTATGTTGAAATCACTTATCCATGCAGCATGCCACGAAGGAATAACCGATTATCCGATACATATCAAAATCGATACCGGTATGCACCGCCTCGGCTTCCTGCCCGAAGAGATGCCGCAACTCATAGACACGCTTAAACGACAGAGCGCACTCACACCACGTTCGGTATTCTCGCACTTTGCAGGAAGTGACAGCACTCTTTTCGACAGCTTCAGCAAAATACAGATGGAAAGGTTCGAAAGAGCCGCCGACATGCTGCAAACAGCATTTACCCAAAAGATTCTTAGACATATATGCAACAGTGCCGGTGCAGAACGCTTTACCGATGCACAATACGACATGGTACGTTTGGGAATAGGACTCTACGGCATATCACCTATAGGCAAAGATAGTATGCTGGCTCCAATATCGACACTGAAAACCATCATACTGCAGATACACGATGTTCCTGCAGACGAGACTGTAGGTTACAGCCGCAGGGGAACACTTGCACGCAACTCCCGTATAGCGGCACTCCCTATAGGATATGCCGACGGCCTTAACCGCAGGCTCGGCAATGGCAGAGGATACTGCATGATAAACGGCAAGCAAGCACCGTACATAGGCAATATTTGCATGGACGTGTGCATGGTAGATGTTACAGGCATCGAGTGCAACGAGGGCGACACTGTCGAGATTTTCGGAGACAGCCTGCCTGTAACGACCATAGCTGAATGGCTCGACACTATACCTTACGAGGTACTTACTTCCGTATCAAACAGAATAAAGAGAGTCTATTACAGCGACTGATATCAGATAAGGTTCATAACGAAGATATAGAATATCAGCAACGGAGTGATGTACTTCAGCATGAACACTATGACCGGAGCAACATAACGGTTTATTGTATTCTGATTCGTAAGCTCGTTTTTCATAAAGCCACGCTCCAGGAACCATGCAGCGAACACGCAGGTGAACATTGCGCCGAGAGGCATCATCACATTTGCCGTAAGCTTGTCAAAGATATCAAGATAGTCAATACCGAACAGTTTACTGAACGTCAGCAGACTCAATACTACCGATATAGCTGTTGTGGTTATGGCTGCAGCACGTCTTGAGAGCTTGAACTCCTCGGCAAAATAGGCTGTAAGAACCTCGTGGAATGATATTGTCGATGTCAACGAAGCAAGCATCACAAGTACAAAGAATATTGTTGACCACAGCGGTGCCAAAGGCATACCGTTGAAGATTTCGGGTAAGGTGACAAACACGAGCGACGGTCCTTCGGACGGTTCTATTCCGGCACTGAACACAGCCGGGAATATAACCAGACCGGCAAGCACAGAGACCATCAGAGTAAGCAACGACACATTCAGCGATGTGTTGACAAGGTTGTTGTTTCTCTTGAAATATGAAGAGTATGTCACCATACATCCCATACCCACCGACAACGAGAAGAATGCTTGTCCAATGGCCATCATTATGGTTTCAGGCTTGAAGGCTTGAGCAAAATCACACGACAGGAAAAAGCGGTAACCCTCGGAAGCTCCCGGCATGAACGCCACGCGTACAGCCATCACTATAAGTATGACAAATAGCAAAGGCATCATTATCTTTGAAGCTTTTTCTATTCCCTTTTCGACACCGCGTGAAACGATGAAATATGTCATAAGGATAAAAATCACGCCATATATCAACGGCCGCCATGAAGCCTGGAACTCCTTAAATTGTTCCGTAAAAGAAAGAGACGAACTGTATAGCTGACCCGTAGCTGAATTTACAAGATACTCCAAAGACCAGCCGGCTATGAGATAGTAATATCCCGAAATGAACAGAGCACAAAGCACACCACCATATCCCAACCAGCTCCAACGCTTTGAAAGCGAACGGAACGCACCGACAGCATTTTTACGTGTATAGCGACCGATAGCAAATTCTGCAAGCATGGCAGGTATACCTACCACAAGTACACTCAACAAGAATACAAGAACAAACGCCGCACCACCATTCTCCCCGGCTATATATGGGAAACGCCATATCGCACCAAGACCGATGGCACTGCCAGCCGCAACCAGAATGACACTCAACTTACCTCCAAACGAGGCCCTTTTATTTTCGCTCATGACTTTTTATCTCATTATTAGAAATTGAGGTGCGAAATTAGTAAAAAAACAGAAATGAACCGCAACATTTTGCCATTCATTTCTGTTTTATTCTGTTAAAGTGATACAACAGATTTCATCTTTCATAACCCTATACCGAGATGGACTCCTATACAGTCGGTGGCTATTGTGGGACCAAGGAACACATGCAGATTGCGGTACAGGCGAACTCTGAAACCGGGCTGAAGACCCAAAACGGGAATTACTTCACCTTTTTCAATGTCTATCTGATTATCCTCGCCATCCGGGAACCACTCATCGACCTTATAAACCCATCCGGCACCTGCATAGGCATCAATATAGAATGAACAAATCTTGCGCTTGCCCAAGTGAAAATATCGACGATAATAGAGAGCTGTAGTTATTGCATACACATCCCCCGGTGCATAATCGTGATAAGAATCGTGATAACCGAGCATAAGACCTGCAGTGCGCTTGTTGTTTATATTCACACCGCCCGACACCCTGTAGCCTCCGTTGTAAAAACCCACATACATTCGTGCCGTAAATTCCGGGCGCAAGGTATATTTCTTTTCGGGTGCATCCACAACATTAGCGTCCTGTGCATACACATCGGTAGCAAAAAACAAAACGCAGAACATGCATAAAAGGAAACTGAAAACGCGCTTCATAGCCATACCGCTTCTATAATTTAATAATTTAATATTTACAGGCGAAAGATAAGCAAAAATCCCCGTTTTACCCCCCCCAATTGTTAAAAATAATTAACAGAAAGACCGAGCGTTATATTAAGTAAAGCTGCACCAGGTGCAGCTTTACTTAAATTGTCATTATACCAGATGGGCAATATGCTGTTCCCTGTCGCCACTCAACAGGTCGATAAGAGGAATTTCTATCATTGTATAACAACCCGGTTGCTGACGCATGGTAGCACGCGCACAGCAAACAAGAACCTGTGCAGTAAGAGCCGGATTGTTTATTCTCATGTTGAACTCGAACAATTGGTTCTGCGTTGTTCCCGACACACCTTTGCGAGTGAGGTTCACACCATGTCCCATGTCGAGCAAGTCATCAACGCATGGCACCTTGATTACATGAGTCTCATCGTTCACAAAATATGGGTCGGACTTGATTGTTGCAGCCACCTGATTGAAATCATAGCTATCCTCAAGCTCGATATAAACCATACGGCGGTGTATTCCTGTACCCACCGGGATTGTCATTGAAAGAGCAGCTTTGACACCCTCTACAGCCTTGACTGCAACAGTATGTCCCATACTCATTCCCGGACCGAAGTTGGTATATGTGATACCCTTTGGAGCAATAGCCTCAAGCAGTGTACGCACCACAGAGTCACTTCCCGGATCCCAACCTGCAGAGATGATGGAAACGGCATTTCCTGATTCGGCACTCTCGCCCAGCGAACGGCGCAAGTCGAGAATCTTGGAGTGAATATCAAAGCTGTCAACAGTATTGATTCCCAACGCAAGAATATCCTTTGCATACTTTTCCACGCTACGTGTAGGAGTAGCAAGAATAGCAACATCCACATCACCCAATTCGCGGATATCCTTCACTACATCGTAGCCCTCAAGTTCCTGTGGAAGGTTTTCTGCACCCGCACGACGAACAACACCTGCAACCTCAAAGTCAGGCGCAGCATTCAACGCCTGAAGTGTATATTTTCCAATATTACCATAACCAACTATGGCAGCTCTTATTTTTCTCATATGAATGTATTTTTGTTTTACACCGCGAATATATATAAATTCTTAAATTTACACATCGCAACAAGCCGTTTTTTGACATTATTTATTTTTACATTTAATATTTTTTAGTATATTTGCGATGCTCAGCTAGCCCATAAAGGTTGGGTGGGCATACATATAAGACGTTTACTTGACGTTAATCTTCAACATTCAAACTTCGCAACTTTGATACTTCCAGAAGATACGGCAATGTTTGCGTCCATGGGCGATGTTTATCCAAATGTCGCGCGTATACGTTATATAGGTATATCGCGCGGTTATTTGCATATTCGTCTGACGTGGGCTAGCTGCATTGCTTATCCTGGAAGGGGGCAATGCGAAGGCCTGAATGTGGGATGAGCAAAAGTACAGGCTCCCACGTCTTTATTTTATATAGGTTACAGCCGAATCCGGGGGACTATAGGCGATATATACATTCATAAAATTTTTATTACTATGAAAAACTTTCGCTATCTAAAAAATGCCGTACTCGGCTCATTATTAGGATTATTGGTCTCTTTTATGGTATCATGTGGGAGTTCAAAGAACTCTCAGAATGAAATGATGATGCAGATGATGCAGATGATGCAACAACAGCAGCAGAATCAACAGAATAATGCTGTAGCTAATCAAGGTCAGCAAGATATTGCTGTTGCTTTAGATCCTTGTATTGAATATGCTATGGAAGAACCTGCAAAAAGAGCTTACGGTACCGGTGTACACTTTAAAGAATCTACAGCAACAAACTTGGCGCAGTTGAATGCCCGTGCAAATTTGGCAAGAGCTTTACAGACATGCATTGAAACCGCAACAGTAGACTATAGCGGTGGA
Source organism: Bacteroidaceae bacterium (assembly GCA_017555585.1). Classification (GTDB taxonomy): domain Bacteria; phylum Bacteroidota; class Bacteroidia; order Bacteroidales; family Bacteroidaceae; genus HGM04593. Next base: position 118,349 of record JAFZGA010000005.1, on the reverse strand, counting down.
ACAGAACTGTTTTCGGCAGATGATAAGCAAGGTGCTTCTGTAACAGACCAAACATCGAATACCGATGATCGCGAGTATGGTATAGCAAAGGAGTTGATTAAAGGGGCTGCTATTGTTAAGATGTCACGTTATAAAACACCTAATAATCAATGGAAAATCATTGTTTGTGTTGAGTATCAGACGAGTGTAGCTGAAATGGCTGCTCAGGTAGCAAAAGTTTATAGTGAAAAGTTGACATCTGAACAAAAGGCTCGTGTAAAATTCGATGAACAAAAGTTCAAAGAACAAATGGAAAAGAGCCTTAGTGGTTATAAAGGTGCAACAATGCAATAAGGATTGCTATGCATAGATATTTGTTTACAATATACGTGTTGCTACTTATTTCTATAGTAGCAACACCTATTTATGCCGATACCGTTGAAAGGTCAGACAAGAAAAAGCCGGCGTGGCTTAATAATACTCCCAAGGCTTTGAACGGAAGCTATTCTTTTAAGGTTGTAGAAGTTGATAATGGTCAAACTCTCTCATCATCCCGTTTGTTGGCACGAACAGAGTTGACACGTTATATTCAAAAAGAATTCAATATCCAGGTTTCAGAAGATTTAAGTAATCAGTCTGAGACAAAACAACAAAAGGATAACTTGAATTACTCTGAAAATGAGACTTACGTATACAATGTAAAGTCTGAAGAAAAAGAAGTTTCCATTTACTGTGAACGTGTAGATGAGTATTATGAGATATACGAAGAGAATGGTATTCGCATATTTAAGTTGTATACATTATTTGTCGTTTCTAACGTTGGCAAACATGCTATGTTTGACGAATTCAGAGTAACAGAAAAATATGGTTTTTCGGCTCGTGCCTTAGTTCCTGGCTGGGGACAAATGTATAAGGGAAGCATAGGTAAAGGTATCACAATCATTGCAACAGAAGCGGCTACAATTGGTGGCATTATATACACAGAAAACATGCGTGCAGCATACATATCAAAAATGCGCAGCCAACCCAAATACGCAAAACAATACCACTCAAAAGCCAGCAACTTTAAAATTGCACGAAACTGTTGTATCGGTGCCGCGGCCGCTATATATATCTACAACCTGATTGACGCAGTTGTGGCTCCAGGAGCAAGACATGTTGTTGTCAAACCACGCAAGATGCACTTTGGAGCAACAGCCGCAAAAGATTTCTACGGTTTGTCATTCAGCTACGGCTTCTAACAAACGTAACAATCAACAACAAGTAAAAAAACAGATAAACATGAAAAGTATAAAATATCTTTGTATATTATTTTCCATACTTTTGTTTGGCACTTGTGCTGAAGATATAGAAGTTTTCACAGGAAACATCATGGGAAAAGTCACTGACGCCCAAACCGGTGAGTATCTGCAAGGTGTTTCTGTAACTATAACTCCTACAGGAAACACAAAGACAACCGGCAGTAATGGCACTTTTGAATTCCTTAATCTTGAGCCCAAACAATATGAAATTCAAGCAAAGAAAGATGGTTATATATCAAACAATAAAACCGTCACTGTCATTACCGGAAGCGACGTATCAGGGGACATTCAATTGACACCGGTTGTAAAAGAGGGTGTATTGGCTTTAAGTATAAACTCATTAAACTTCGGCAGCCACAATTCTTCTCTCTCATTCAACATACAGAATAATGGAAACAAAAGAATCAACTGGAACATCAGCGAGTTAAAGGATATTGATTGGTTCAGCATCAGTCCAACCTCTGGAACCATAGAAGCCGGAAAAAGCAATGCAGTTGTCGTTACATTGAAACGTAACCGCGTAACAGAATATAAAGAAGCAACAATCATCATAAATGCAGATAACGAATCGCTACCACTCAAGATTACAGCCGAAACCGAAAACAAAAATTCAAAAATATCATTGAGTACCAATTCTTTGAATTTTGGAACAGAATACAACACACTCGCTTTTGATATAAAAAATATCGGAAACGCAGGAAATGTCGATTGGGAAATAAACGGCATTGACGTAGATTGGCTGACTGCCAGCCCTATCTCTGGCACAACAGCTATGGACAAGAGCAGTGCCGTGAAAGTAAATATAGATCGCAGTAAACTAGAAGTAGGAGAACACAGCACAACAATCTTTGTAAATGCCGACGGTGAATCGCTTTCATTGAGAATTACAGCAGAGATAGAAGAAAAATTCCATAAGATAGAATTGGATAAAGATATTCTTGATTTTGGAGCTGACACCAAAGTTCTCACTTTCAATATAAAGAACGTCGGCAATGCAGGAAGCTCGCATTGGGAGATTAAAGATGTAGAAACTGATTGGATTAAGATAAACCCAATTTCAGGCACTACAGCAATGGGCAAAAGCAGTACAGTAAAAGTGGAAGTCGACCGCAACATGCTTGAATTCGGCAAGCATAGTACAACCATTACGGTAGAGTCCGATGGTGAGTCGTTCATTGTCACAATAAATGCAGAGAAAGCTGATAATCGTTATCTGGTGCTTTCACCAATGAAACTGGATATGGGAACAGAGACTTCCAAGAGTTTCTCCGTATACTCATATAACGGTCCAACCACATACAAGCTACACATAAAAGGTGATGCAGATTGGGCACACATCAGTCCAACCGAAGGTGTACTCCAGGAATACATCCCTGGAGACAACAGCACTTACGAGACATTTACTGTCGAAGCTATTCGAGACGGTCTTTCCCCTGGAGAGTACAGTTTTACAATTATTATCCGCACCGAAATGGGAGATTACGAATTACCTGTAAGCATGAACGTAGAGAGTACATCTGTTAGTGGCAAAGAAGAGATTATCACATGCAATGACAATTTGAAATTTTTATTGACAAGCTGTACAATTTCGGGAACGACTGCTACATTGAGCTATACGGTAGAAAATACAGGAAACACGCCCATCGCACTCAGACTCTATGGCGCAGATGATGACCGTTCATATATATATGACGATCAGGGAAACAAATACGACTTTGGATATAACAAGGCTTCATTGACCTTAGGTACATCAGACAGTCCTAACAATGTATCCACCACAATCCCTGTAGGAGTAAAAGTAAAGGGCACGGTCAAGATTTACAACGTTGATGACTATGCATCAAGATTTGCAAATATTACCGTATGGTCCTACAGTCACCAAGCAAACCTGATATTCAAGAATGTAGCAATACAGGGACGTTCATACCACGAGATTGAGGAGCCACAGACCACAGGAACGGTTGTTTCTTGTAGCGATGACTTGGAATTCACATTACTGAATTGCAAATGTAATTCAAGCAATACCGTGACCGTTACATACAGAGTTGCCAATGTAACAAATAAGAATGTTAACCTTAGGCTGTATGGCGCAGATGGTGGCCGTTCATATATCTATGACGATCAGGGAAACAAATACGACTTTGGATATAACAAAGCTTCATTGACCTTAGGTACATCAGACAGTCCTAACAATGTATACACCACGATCCCCGAAAATGTATTCGCAAAAGGAAGCATTGTGGTAAAGAACGTAGATGAATTGGCCACAGAGCTATCCAATGTCACCGTATGGTCCTACAGTCACCAAGCAAACCTGATATTCAAGAACGTAAAGATAAGAAAGTAACCTTTACTTTTATATAATAAAAATAAGATGCTCCCCTTTCGGGAAGCATCTTATTTTGCTATGTGTAATCAGTGATTATTCCTTGTCGTTGCGTGGACGACGCTGTTCGCGTGGCTCACGTTCGCGGCGTGGACGACGCTCGCGCTCCTCATAACCCTCAGGTTTCTCGATGAGAGCCTTGCGAGAGAGCTTGAACTTACCTGTCTTTGGATCAATCTCAACGAGCTTGACCTGCAACTTGTCACCCTCGTTGATTCCAGCCTCTTCCATTGTCTCGAAACGTTTCCAGTCAATTTCAGAGATGTGCAACAGACCATCCTTGCCCGGCATGAACTCAACGAATGCACCATAAGGCATTACGCTGCGTACAGTACCTTCGTAAACCTCACCGGCCTCGGGGATAGCAACGATAGCCTTAATCTTTGCGATAGCATCGTTGATAGCCTGACCGTTGTTTGCTGCAATCTCGATGATACCCTCGCCATCAACCTCCTCAATAGAGATTGTTGCGCCGGTCTCCTCCTGCATGCCCTGGATAATCTTACCGCCAGGACCAATGACAGCACCGATGAACTCCTTAGGAATACGCATTGTCTCGATGCGTGGAGCATGAGGCTTGAGTTCTGCACGTGGCTCAGCGATGCACTCTGTAATCTTACCGAGAATATGCATACGGCCATCACGTGCCTGGTTAAGAGCCTTTTCAAGGATTTCGTATGAAAGACCGTCAACCTTGATATCCATCTGTGTAGCTGTAATACCGTCAACAGTACCTGTTACCTTGAAGTCCATATCACCCAAGTGGTCCTCATCGCCGAGGATATCGCTCAATACGGCGTATTTCTCTTCACCGGCATTCTTAATAAGACCCATTGCAATACCTGATACAGGCTTCTTGATCTTAACACCGGCATCCATAAGAGCCAATGTACCTGCACATACAGTTGCCATTGAAGACGATCCGTTTGACTCAAGAATATCAGAAACAACGCGAACGCAATATGGATAGTCAGCAGGAATCATATTCTTCAACGCACGGCAAGCGAGGTTACCGTGACCGATTTCACGACGGCCTACACCACGCTGTGCACGAGCCTCACCAGTAGAGAATGGAGGGAAGTTGTAGTGCAACAAGAAACGCTCTGTACCCTGGTTCATTACATCGTCAACGATTTTCTCATCACGTTTTGTACCCAAAGTAACAGTTGTCAAAGACTGTGTCTCACCACGTGTGAAGACTGCTGAACCGTGAGGGCCCGGAAGATAACCGGCCTCGCACCAGATATGACGGATTTCAGTTGTCTTACGGCCATCGAGACGCTTGCCTTCGTCAAGGATGCAACGGCGCATTGCCTCTTTCTCTACATCGTGATAGTAGCGGTCGATAAGAGCACCCTTCTCCTCGAGTTCCTCCTCAGTGAACTGAGCCTTGAATTCAGCCTTGATAGCTTCGAAAGCCTCGGCACGACCATGCTTGTCGTTGTTTCCGCTTGCTGCAACAGCGTATGCCTTTGCATAGCAAGCCTCACGAACCTGAGCGCGGAGCTCTTCGTCGTTAACCTCGTGGCAATATTCACGCTTAACGGTAGAGCCGACCTCTTCCATAAGCTCCATCTGAGCCTTGCAGTGAACCTTGATTGCCTCGTGAGCAACCTTCATTGCCTCGAGAAGGTCATTTTCTGAAACCTCCTTCATCTCACCCTCAACCATCATGATGTTGTCGTATGTAGCGGCAACCATGATATCCATGTCAGCCTCATCGAGCTGTGCGAATGTAGGGTTAATTACGAACTCACCGCCGATGCGTGCAACACGTACCTCAGAGATTGGGCCACCGAAAGGAATATCAGAAACAGCAAGAGCTGCAGAAGCAGCAAGACCTGCAAGTGCATCAGGCATATCTACACCGTCAGCAGAGCAGAGCATGATGTTTACGTAAACCTCGGCATGGAAGTTATCGGGGAATAGAGGACGAAGAGCGCGGTCAACCAAACGGCATGTAAGGATTTCGTAATCCGAAGCCTTACCTTCACGTTTTGTAAAACCACCTGGGAAACGGCCGAATGCCGCATATTTCTCTTTGTACTCTACCTGTAGAGGCATAAAATCAGTGCCTGGAACAGCGTCCTTCGCTGCACAGACTGTGGCCAAAAGCATCGTATTGCCCAAGCGCAACATAACTGCGCCGTCAGCCTGCTTTGCAAGCTTACCAGTTTCAATGGTAATTACTCTACCATCGGGCAAAGCCACATTTTTTGTAACAACATTCATCTTAAATTATTTTTTAAATACATTTTTTATTGTAATTCTCGCAAAGATATACAATTTTCGACATTTTAACTATCTTTGCACCAAAATCTACAAAAAATTTATAAAAATAGGCTGCGCTCGCAGTAAAATGCCAAAATCAGCTTTACTTTCTGCACATTTGCTGCCTGTTTGTCACCATAAAAAAGCACAAGACATGAATATTCTGAAGAACAACACTCCTTTCTACGTTTTTGCAGCAAGCATACTGCTGTTGCTTTCGGCATGCAACAACAAGCCGGCATGCCCGTCGTTCACCGTAACCGGTAAAATCGAGAATGCCGCAGGCAAGACACTTTACCTTTCGAACATAGGTTTGAAAGGCAACATTATTCTTGACTCGACAACCATCAGCAAAGACGGCTCATACACATTCAGCCAACCACAACCTGCAAGCTACGATTTCTTCTTCATTGCACTCAACGGAGAGAAGCCTATAACATTTGCCATAGACTCAACCGAGACATTGACAATCAACAGTGATGCAAACGACTTCTACAACGCATACACCGTTGAAGGAAATGACGAGAGCGCAAAAATAAAAGAGATGAACGAACTGCAGACTGCACTCGAGAAGCAGGTCAATGAAATGCTGAAAAGCACATCTCCGGCAATCATAAAGACAAGAAACGACATATATACACTCATTGGAGAATACAAGAGCAACATCTCAAAGCAATACATCATTCCAACACCAGACAAGGCAAGTGCATACTACGCACTCTCATTAACACTCAACGGAGAGCCATTGTTCCAGCCGAAGAACAACAGGAACGATAGCAAATGCTTCGCTGCCGTAGCCACAAGCATGAAATTGAGATTCCCCAACGCAAAGCGCACACAGCACATCTGCAAATTGGCCGAAGAGGCAATGATGGCAACACGCCCCAAAAAAACAAGGAACATAGAGGTTGAAGAGGGCGACATCACCACCACAGGCCTTTTTGACATCAAGCTGCCAGGAATAGACGGTGACAGCATATCACTCTCATCTTTTGCAGGGAAGGTGGTATTGCTCGACTTCACAATGTACGAAGACGCAAAAATAAGCAGCCGTAACATAAAGCTACGCGAGATATACGGCAAATACAAGGAGAAAGGTCTTGAAATATTCCAGATATCGTACGACACACGCGAACACTTCTGGCAGCAGTCGGCAAGCAACCTGCCATGGATATGCGTACGTGATGGCGAAGGCACATACTCGTCGTATATAAGACTGTACAACGTACAGACATTGCCTACATACTTTCTCATAAACAGAGACAACGAAATCACACTGCGTGACGCACAGGTTGAAGACCTTGAGAAAGAGATTGAGAAACTGTTGAAAAAATAAACATCAACTGAAGAACTTTCCTTAAATAAAAGAGTTACAAAAAGTCAAAAAGAGAAAAAATAACATATTTTATTTGGTTTCTATATAAAAAGGGGTTACCTTTGCCAAAGAAATAAAGAGGGAAATTGGGTTCCAGCACTTGTGTTGGAATCCATTGTTTTACTATTTTAAATAAAGAGAATATCATGAGTTATATGTCCGAAGAGGGCTACAAAAAACTGTTAGCCGATTTGAAAGAGTTGGAGGCAAAACGTCCTGAAGTTGTCCGTCAGATTGCTGAGGCACGCGACAAGGGCGATTTGTCAGAGAATGCGGAGTACGATGCGGCAAAAGAGGCACAGGGTTTGTTGGAGATGAGAATTAACGAACTCAAGCTTGTCATTGCAGATGCAAAGATCATCGACACCACAAAGTTGAATACCGACACTGTGCAGGTATTGACCAAGGTTGGTCTTAAAAACACAAAGACCGGCATGACAATGCAATATACTATTGTACCTGAGAGTGAGGCAAACCTGCGCGAAGCAAAGATCTCCATCAACACACCTATCGCAAAAGGTCTATTAGGCAAGAAGGTTGGTGAAACTGCAGAGATTACTGTACCACAGGGCAAGTTATTCCTTGAAATTACAAGCATTTCATTCTAAGGAAATATGGCAACAATTTTCAGCAGAATAGTCGCAGGAGAAATTCCGAGCTACAAGGTAGCCGAAAACGAGCAGTTCTATGCATTCCTGGACATCAACCCGCTTGCAAAGGGCCACACCCTTGTAATCCCCAAACGCGAAGTTGACTACTTCTTCGACCTGACAGACGAAGAGATTGGTGCAATGCAGATTTTCGCAAAGAAAGTTGCCGAAGGAATAAAGCGTGCATTCCCCTGCATAAAGGTGGGACAGGCAGTTTTGGGACTTGAAGTTCCGCATGCACACATACACCTTGTTCCGATGCATAGCGAAAAGGACATGCTCTTCACCAATCCAAAATTGCAGCTCACTCCCGAAGAATTCAAGGAGATTGCCGAGAAAATAAACAAGGAGATTGCTTAACGCAATCTCTTTTTTTATATATTCGCAAAAACTTTATAACAACTATGCGTACAATTATAAGCAACCCCACGATAGTGAACAACGGTGAGCAGTTCCGTGGCTCAATAGTAGTGAACAACGGCAAGATAGTAGAGATTCTGCGCGAGAACGAACTGCCACGCGCCCAGTGCGATGAAATAATAGAAGCCACCGGCATGTATCTTATACCGGGTGTAATAGACGACCATGTACACTTCCGCGAGCCGGGACTCACCCACAAGGCAACAATAGCCACAGAGAGCCGCGCAGCGGCAGCAGGTGGTGTGACATCGTTCATGGAGATGCCCAACACTGTTCCACAGACAACTACCATCGAGGCTCTGAAAGAGAAATATGCCATCGCCGAAAAGGAGAGCGTAATAAACTACTCTTTCTACTTTGGTGCGACAAACAGCAACTGCGATGAGTTCGCAAAACTCAATACGAAAAAAGTTTGTGGTATAAAGCTTTTCATGGGTTCGAGCACAGGCAACATGCTCGTTGACAAGAAGAACGAGCTTGAAAAGATTTTCAAGGAGGCTGAAAGATTGAATATGCCAGTAGCCGTACATTGCGAGGAGAGTTCAATCATCGCAGCGAACACAAAAGCGATAAAGGAGCAGGAGGGTGATGACCCCGACGTTAAGTTCCACCCTGTGATACGCAGCGAGGAGGCATGCTACCGCAGCACCGCAAGCGCAGTGGAACTTGCCGAAAAGTTCGGCACACGCCTTCATGTAATGCACATCAGCACCGCCAAGGAGCTTGAGCTTCTCACTGCCGGCAAACCCGAAAACAAGAAAATCACTGCCGAAGTGACACCGGCACACCTTACATTCTGCGATGCCGACTATGCCACATTGGGCACAAAAATAAAGTGCAACCCGGCTATAAAGAGTGCCGATGACCGCGAAGCCCTGCGCAAGGCTGTTGCAGAAGGCAAGATAGACCTCATTGGAACAGACCACGCCCCACACCACCCCGATGACAAGAAGGGTGGCGCACTGAAAGCTGCTTCGGGCATGCCGAGCATACAGTTCTCGTTGCTGTCGATGCTGAACCTTGTCGATGAGAAACAGTTCACGATAGAAGAGCTTGTCGAGAAGATGTGCCACGCGCCTGCAAGGATATTCGACATTGACAAACGAGGTTATATAACAAAAGGCAACCATGCCGATTTTGTATTGCTGAACCCGAACAGCCCGCACACTGTAACAAAGGACGATATAATAAGCCTTTGTGGCTGGAGTCCGTTCGAAGGCACAACATTCAAATGGAAAGTAGAACAGACTTGGGTAAACGGCGAGTGCGTGTACAAGAGCGGAAGAATAAACGAAGATATACGCGGAAAGGCCCTCAGATTCAACCGATGAAAAGACACATTTTCCACTATAGCATAAGCGAGGTAGCTCCATACATTGATTGGAGCTACCTGCTTCATGCATGGGGGCTTTCGGGCAAAGCAACAGGAGAGACGGCCGAAGAGGTGATAAATGATGCAAAGAGACTATTGCACGACATGGGCGACAAATGCCGGACGCATGCCATCTTTGTGCTCTGCGATGCCAATGGTGACGGAGACAACATAATAGCCGAAGGTGTGACAATCCCTTGCCTAAGACAGCAACACGCCATTGACGGAAAACCTAATCTTTGCCTCAGCGATTTCGTTTCGCCATACGGCGACAAGTTAGGCATTTTCGCCACAACGACAGACAACGATTTCGGAGCGGAATATAAAGATGATCCATACCGCTACCTGCTTGCGCAGACTCTTGCCGACCGCCTTGCCGAGGCAACAGCCACACTGCTGCACTGGCAGATACGCACCAGCGAAGAGCTGTGGGGATATTCACAAGACGAAGAGCTTACGATGGAGGAACTGCTCCTTGAGAAAAACCAGGGCATACGCCCGGCTGTGGGCTACCCTTCACTGCCCGACCAGAGCATCATCTTCGTTCTCAACAAACTGTTACAAACAGAAAGAATAGGAATAACCATTACACCCAACGGAGCAATGACACCGCACGCATCGGTATGCGGAATGATGATTTCTCATCCCAGGGCATGCTACTTTGCTGTGGGCAAAATAACGGAAGAGCAACTTGAAGATTACGTCCAAAGAAGCGGAACGACTGCTGCCGAACTGTACAAATTCCTGTCAAAGAACGTTGAATGACACCACATTATCATAAAAAACGTTTCAAATAAAGAAATTTTAGGGTATCTTTGCCGTAAACTGCGAAAAGATATTACACCCGTTGTAATTCCATAACATAATAACATACAATTATGCTACGTAAAATTCTACACCCGCTCTACATTCTGTACCAGGTTCTTTTTGCCTGGTGGGCAGCATTGATCGTTGTTACAATCACTGCCATAATCATCAGCCTGTTCGGCTACCGTTTCAAGATAAAGAATGCCGACCACACACCAGCTGTGATATGGTGCAAACTCACTTGCTGGATATTCCTTATCCCGGTAAAGGTTGTCGACCGCGACAAATATGTAAAGAAGGACCAGAACTATATCTTTGTGGCAAACCATCAGGGTATGTTCGATATTTTTGTAATGTACGGATATGTCTGCAAGCGATTCAAATGGATCATGAAGGACACACTCCGCAAGATGCCTTTGCTTGGCAGGGCATGCGCGCAGACCGGGCACATTTTTGTGAACCGTTCTACCCCTCAGAAGGACCTGTTGCGTAAATCAATCAATATATTGAAGAGCGGAGCCTCAATGGGTATATTCCCGGAAGGCACACGTTGCAGAAACGGCAAGATGAATCCATTCAAGAAGGGTGCTTTTGTAATTGCCAACATGACCCAAGTACCCATCATTCCAATTACCATTGACGGTTCATACAACATTCTGCCAAAAGGTTGCAAATGCTTGCACTGGTCACCTGTAACACTTACATTCCATGCACCGATTGAATGCAATGGACGCGATGCCGAGAATGTTGACCGCATGATGGCCGAGGCTGAAACAGCCATTGCCAACACACTTTACAACAAACAATAACCAATTAGAATAATACACTATGAAAAAAATCCTATCAACGCTGCTCTTGGCAGTGCTCATCACACCGCAGGCCATGGCCGACGAAGGCATGTGGCTTCTACAGCTCATGCGCCAGCAAAATCTCGAGGACCAGATGCGCAAGCAGGGCCTTGAAATATCAGTTGACGAGATCTACAACCCGGGCACACCATCACTCAAGGATGCTATCGGTATCTTTGGCGGTGGCTGTACAGGTGAGGTAATTTCACCTAACGGCCTTGTAATCACCAACCACCACTGCGGTTTCAGCTTTATCCAGCAGTTGAGTACAGTAGAGCACAACTACCTTCACAACGGTTTCTGGAGCCAGAGCTACGAAGAGGAGTTGCCATGCGAAGGCATTGCATTTACATTCGTAGAGGAGATCAAGGACGTTACCGACGAGATCAACAAGCGCGTTGCTGACGGCCGATTGACCGAAGAGGCTTCATTCCAGCGCAATGCACTTGCCACCATCGCAAAAGAGTTGTTCGACGCAGACAACCTCGCCGGCAAGGAGCATATGTACCCACAGCTGCTTCCATATTTCGAGGGCAACAAATACTATCTCGTATACTACAAGAAATATACCGATGTACGCCTTGTAGCAACACCTCCCAACTCTATCGGCAAGTTCGGTGGCGAGACCGACAACTGGATGTGGCCACGTCACACTGGCGACTTCTCGGTATTCCGTATCTACGGTGACAAGGACGGTAACCCGGCTGCATACAGCAAGGACAACACTCCGCTCAGCACACCAAAGCACCTCAGCGTATCGTTGAAAGGATTCGAGTACGGCGACTTCGCGATGATCATGGGATTCCCAGGCAGCACATCACGCTACCTCACAGGCGAAGAGGTTGAGCAGAGAATGTACCAAGGCAATGAGCCACGCATAGCAATGCGTGACGTAACTTTGAACATTATCCGTGACGAGATGGCAAAGAGCGAGGATATCGCAATCAGATACGCCAACAAGCAGGCACGCATAAGCAACTACTGGAAGAACTCTATCGGTATGAACAAGGCTATTGTCGACAACAAAGTAGTAGAAACAAAACTCGCAGAGGAGGCAGAGTTCCTTACATGGGCAAAGCAGACCGGCAACAAAGAGTACATGAATATCGTGAACGACATCAACGCATGTGTCAAGGATATGAACCGCACCGTATACCTCTCTACTGTAATCACAGAGCTCATCAGCAACGTAGAGTTCATACAGCGCAACCTCTCTGATAACAGCAAGAGCATGTTCAATGAAAGCCCATTGCTCATAAAGGACCAGATGAACAACATATACAACTGGCTGCACAACCGTGACTATGTCCATGAAATCGACTTGCGCATTGCAAAAGAGGTTCTACCGCTCTACTTTAAGTTGACCGAAGAGAACGAGCGCCCTGCATACCTCAACGAAGTATATGCAAAGTATAAAGGCAACCTCGGAAAGTACCTCGACATGGTATACGAGAAGTCAATACTCGCAAACAAGAAGAACTTCGACAAGTTCATGAAGAAACCTACCTTGAAGGCTTACGAGGCTGACCCTGCATACAAGCTACGCCATGCAGTGTTCGAATCATACATGGAGATTACAGCAAAGAGCAACGAGTTCGCAAAGAGAATCAATCCATTGCACAAGACATACCTCAAAGGCTTGATGGAGAAGGCAAACGGCGCACCTATGGCACCCGATGCAAACTTCACAATGCGTATGACCTACGGTAACGTAAAGGCATACAGCCCCAAGGATGGTGTTACATTCAACCACTACACCACATTGAAGGGTGTAATGGAGAAAGAGAACCCCGAAAGCAGCGAGTTCATCGTTCCTGCACGCCTGAAGGAGCTGTATGAGGCAAAGGACTTTGGCCAGTATGCATTGCCTAACGGTGAGATGCCTGTTGCATTCCTTACAACAAACGACATCACCGGCGGTAACAGCGGTAGTGGCGTAATGAACTCACGTGGCGAGCTCATCGGTTTGGCTTTCGACGGCAACTGGGAATCGCTCAGTGGTGACATCAACTTCGACGATAATCTCCAGCGTTGCATCAACGTCGATATCCGTTATGTACTTTTCGTTATCGAGAAATTAGGTAACTGCAAACGCCTCATCGACGAGATGAACATCGTAAAATAAACAGGTGATTCATATAACACGGGTTTTCAAAATCCCATCATATCAAAATGCCGGCCAATGCCGGCATTTTGTCATATTAAGCAGTCATACACGACAAAGACTGTTTTTTACAATGCTGTTGTACTGAATCAGAATACCTTGTGAGGATATAACGGAAGGTCAACAGCTGTCAATACAGCAGAGTCCACGCACTTGAGCGATTCCATAAACTGCTCGGGTGTGCGGGCACCGACAATCAGGGATGTTACACCGCGCTGTGAGAGAATCCAGGAAAGTGCCATTGTGGTAAGCGATTCTCCGCGTTCTGTGGCAATGTTATTCAGTTGGTTGAGGTATTCAAGCAGCTCGGGTGTGAGTATCTCTGCTTTGAGCGAGCCGCCACGCGACATGCGCGAGCCTTCAGGAATTCCGTTCAGATAACGTGCCGAAAGCAGACCTTGCGCCAATGGCGAGAAAGAGATGAATCCGAGTCCATTACCGTTACAATAATCGAGAATACCCTCTTGCTGCACTGCCCTGTCAAGCAGATTCAGACGGCCTTGGAATATAAGCGGAGGCACACCCTGCGAACGCAGGAATGTGTCGGCATATTTCAATGCCTCGAGTGGCCATCGGGATATTCCTATATAAAAAGCCTTGCCTGCACGTACAATATCGACAAGGGCCTGCAGGGTTTCGTCAAGCGGTGTAACAGGGTCGAAGCGATGAATGTAGAATATATCGACATAATCAAGCCCCAAACGACGCAGGCTCTGGTTGAGACTTGCCATAAGGTGTTTGCGGGAACCCCAACTGCCATAAGGTCCTGCCCACATATCGTAGCCGGCTTTTGTGGCAATGAGCAGTTCGTCGCGGTGTGATGCGAAATCCTCTTTGAGCATACGTCCTACCATCTCTTCGGCAAAGCCGGGAGGTGGACCGTAGTTGTTGGCAAGATCAAAATGTGTTATACCGTTGTCGAATGCCATACGGGCTATCGAACGGCAGTTGTCGTATGATGCATCGGCACCGAAGTTCTGCCAAAAACCAAGAGAAACCTTTGGCAACAGTATTCCGCTGCCACCACAACGGCGATAGAGCATATCACCGTTGTCATATCTTGCAACTGATGCTATATACTTTTCCATCCTATTATTTTTTCGAGTAGCAATATTGACACGACATACCGTATCAATATGATAACGTTTTACTTCCTTTCCAATTCCTGAAGCTCTTCCATCTTCTTGTTTGCGAGGAACTCGTATACACCACAGAGGTGTTCGCGTACCTTTCCGTGTCCGAACTCATACACCTTTGTTACAAGCCCGTCGAGGAAGTCACGGTCGTGGCTCACACAGATGAGCGTGCCGTCGAAGTCCATAAGAGCCTGTTTGAGGATATCTTTGGTCTTTAGGTCGAGGTGATTGGTAGGCTCGTCGAGGATAAGCAGATTCACCGGCTCAAGCAACAGCTTCATCAATGCCAGACGGGTGCGTTCTCCACCCGACAGAACCTTGACCTTCTTTGCGCTTGCCTCTCCACCGAACATGAATGCACCGAGCAGGTCGCGTATCTTGTTGCGGATATCGCCCTTTGCCACATCGTCGATAGTCTGAAAAACTGTCAGTTCCTCATCGAGCAGCGATGCCTGATTCTGTGCAAAGTAACCTATCTGCACGTTGTGTCCGAGTTGCAGAGAGCCCTCATGCTCCAGCTCCTTCATTATACATTTTACAAGGGTTGATTTACCCTCACCGTTACGACCTACAAAAGCTACCTTGTCGCCTCGTTCTATGGTGAGCGATGCACCGGAGAAGATTTGTTTGCCATCGAATGCCTTGCCCACGCCGTCCATGATGACAGGATATTGTCCGGAACGTGGCGATGGTGGGAATTTAAGTCTCAAAGCTGATGTATCCTCTTCATCCACTTCAATTATCTCAAGCTTCTCGAGCATCTTTACACGGCTCTGCACCTGCAGGGTTTTTGAATATGTACCCTTGAAACGCTCAATAAAGTCCTTGGTCTCCTGAATCATCTTCTGCTGCTCCTCGTACTGCTTCTGCTGTTGCTGACGACGCTCGGCACGCAGCACAAGATACTGTGAATAGTTGACCTTGTAGTCGTATATGCGTCCCATGGTAACCTCAATGGTGCGTGTGGTGATGTTATCGACAAACTTACGGTCGTGGCTGATGACAACCACTGCTTTGCCGTTGTTTATAAGGAATTCCTCGAGCCATCCGATAGACTCGATGTCAAGGTGATTGGTAGGCTCGTCGAGCAACAACACATCGGGGTTGCGGAGCAACATCTTCGCAAGCTCGATACGCATGCGCCAACCGCCGCTGAACTCACTTGTCTGACGGTTGAAATCCTTACGCTCGAATCCCAAACCAAGGAGAGTCTTTTCAACGTCTTCCTCAAAATGGGTCATATCAATGGCATAGAACTTCTCGCTCTTTGTTGCCACCTCCTCGATAAGCGACATATACTCATCGCTCTCATAATCGGTGCGTGTTGCAAGCTCGTTGTTCAAGCGGTCAAGCTCAGCCTCCATCTCATAAAGGTGGGCAAAAGCCTGTGAAGCCTCCTCAAACACAGTGCGGCCATCCTC
The DNA here is from genome assembly GCA_017555585.1 of Bacteroidaceae bacterium. GTDB lineage: Bacteria > Bacteroidota > Bacteroidia > Bacteroidales > Bacteroidaceae > HGM04593. The sequence continues at coordinate 102,219 of JAFZGA010000005.1, read as the reverse complement.
AGTCATCAGGTGCTGGGGCAGATAGGCGATTACTGTATCCTTTGGAGCAGACACCACACCGCGTGTAGCAGTGCGCACACCAGCAAGAATCTTCAGCAGGGTACTTTTTCCCGCACCGTTCTTACCCATAAGGGCAATACGGTCCTTCTCGTTAATAACAAACGATATATCACTGAACAGCGTTGTTCCACCAAATTCAACAGTCAATCCGTCAACCGATACCATATATTAAAGTGATTAAAATTCTAAAGATGATTCTATTTATATATTCCAACTGCGAAGATACAAAAATTAATGTGTTCCGGCAAGACCATACAGCAACAGATGCCACTCATCAGACATGCTGTACATGGTGCATTACACGCAACCAGTTGGCTCCCCATATTTTCTCCAGTTCCACCTCGCCATACCCACGTCGCAACAGTTCACGTGTAACATTCAGCAATTGAGAAGCATCGGAACAACCGATAACGGCACCGTCACCGTCAAAGTCCGTTCCAATACCTACGTGATCGATACCTGCCACCTTGACAGCATGCTCAAGATGTGCAATAAAATCATCAAGCGTGGCTTCACCCTCTTGGCGCAAGAAACCGCTGTACATTGTTACCTGCACTACTCCGCCCTTGCTTGCAATGGCTTCCAGCTGTTCGTCGGTGAGGTTACGTGGGTGATTGCACAACGCCTTGCACGACGAGTGCGAACACACCACGGGCTGGGAACTGTACTCCAGAACTTGCCAGAAGGAACTCTCTGCGGCATGGGAGAGATCGATAAGCATTCCCGTACGGTTCATCTCACGAACTACCTCCTTACCAAAGTCACTAAGCCCGCCATGTTCATTTTTGCCACGTGCCGAATCGCATATATCATTATCGCCATTATGGCACAAGGTTATATATACAACACCCATATCGCGATAGCGTTGAATATTCGACAAATCCTTGCCAATGGCATACCCGTTTTCAATACCGCGCATTACAACACGCTTGCCGGCTCTTTTCGCAGCAACAACTTCAGCCGGAGATGCACATAAAGCCACATGCCCGTCACAGCGCATTACCCTGTTGGAAATACCCTGCAACAACATGTCGGCATCTTCCGTTGCCTTGAGCAGCGATGCCTCGTCGCGCGCACCCTGTTTGAGATATGCGACCATTGTCACAGCATCAAGTGCACCCTGACACATCTTGTGCATGTCGACAAGTGCAGTTCCGCTACGTTCGTACATCTCGTAACCTTGGGCAAAGAGCATCGGCGTATCGCAATGCGAATCGACAGAAACTATGCGTGAATGGATTTCGCGCGAACGGCGGTAAAGACATGCCTCGCCTACAATCCAATCGAAAAGAGGCATCATACATCGGTCGCCGTTGAGAATAAACGACTCGGGATGCCACTGCACTGCGAGTATCACACGACCATCCACAGCCTCCATTGCCTCAATGACCCCATCGGGAGATGTTGCAACAACATCAAACCTTACAGGAACACTGCTGACCGACTGATGATGAAAAGTATTTACAGCAATAGTGCCACAAGAGAATATTCTATGCAATAGAGTATCATTTGATATGCGGACATCATGTGTTGCTACATGACGCTCTGCCGGCTCCTGATCATGGTTGAGCAGTCCGTCGCCTAAAGCCGCATATATATCCTGATGCACATCTCCTCCTAAAGCGGCTGCAAGTACCTGCATTCCACGACATATTCCCAATATAGGAATGTTCATGTCAACAGCAAGCCTAACAAGCAGCAGTTCCTGTTCATCGCGCTTGGGATTTATGGAATGGAGCAAGGTATAATCGGGCTCTTGCCCCATATAACGTGGGTCGATATCGGCACCTCCGGTCAGCAACAGGGCATCGACATGCCTCAATGTCTCCATCAAGGCATTGCGGTTCGCATACGGAGGTATTATCAGCGGTGTTCCGCCAGCTTCGAGCACGGAGAGATAATAGGCCTCGGCTACCATGGCATTATTGTCACGGTAGTTGGCTGTGATACCTATAACCGGAGAAGGAGTTGAGGCAGGAAAACGCGAATATATGCTGCTGTATTCACCACGGATATCAAACTTGTCCATCATCATTTCATCATTACAGAATACCCCACACTGCTATTGCTATGCAACTTTAGTGTGGGGCATATTTGTTATACATATCTGTGTTTTATTCCATTGGCATGTTGCGCTTGATACTGTTGTCAAGAACAATCATTGTCTCGGTACTTACAACTCCAGGAATCTCCTGCACCTTTGTATTCAGCAACTGCATAAGATGCTCGTTGTCATGCGAATACATACGCGCCAAAATTGAATAAGGACCTGTTGTGTAACAGCACTCCACAACTTCGGGAACCTGACGCAGCTTTTCGACAACCTCCTTGTACATTGAACCACGCTCAAGGCGTATACCAATGTATGTACATGTCTTGTATCCAAGACGACGGAAATCTATTTCGTATCCCGAACCGGAAATTATCCCCATGTCAATAAGATGTTGAACACGCAAATGTATTGCCGCACGCGATACACCGCAAAGTTCCGCTACATTACGGAAAGGGATTCGAGCGTCTTTTGATATTATGCTCAGAATCTTAAGGTCGAGCGAATCGACCTTGCATTCGATATTTTTCATTTGGTCAGTTTATTAGTTTTATATGTTTTTCATTTTCCTGTAATCCCTTTGATTTCAAGGTCATATACCAACGCACTGTATGGCGGTATCTTATGTGTACCTTTTTGGCCATAAGCAAGTTCCCAAGGAATATACAACTTGCACACTGTACCGGCAGGCAATGTCATAAGAGCCTCGGCAAAGCCGGGTACAAGAGCACTCACCTGCAATTCTACAGCCCTTCCGCGCGAAGAGTCAAACATCGCTCCGTTTGGGAAAGTACCCTTATATATGCACTCGACAGTATCGTAATAGCTTGCCTTTGCACCTGTGCCCATCTTTTCTATCTTGTACTGGAGACCGGAAGGCAAGGTAATCACGCCACGACGCTCCTTGTTGCGTTTTATAAACTTGTCGCTCTCTGTGCGGAATATACGACTGTTGTAATAGTCCTTAGCCTCGCGGGTTGTCATGGTCTTGCCTGTTCCATAGGCTGTTGCTATCAGACCTTCAAGGAACTTTTGTCTGTCGACCTTGTTTACTGTATCACCGGGATATATAGCCTTGTCGGCGCTTTCAAGCATATCCATTGCAGTAGCTGCCATAAGCACACCTTGAGCATAAGCTATGGCTTCGGGAGTATCGTCTACGGGGAAAGCATCGCGAATGCCACGTATAAAGGCATCAAAAGTATCATCGTTGATACCGAGTTCGCCCATAGCTCTCGGCATTTTCTCGGACACGAGCATGCTTACCGCAAACGATATAGAATCACTTGCATTCTTTAACTCCACCTTTTTCTCTCCTCCGGCACTGCAAGAGAAAAAGAAAAATGACAGCAGAGACAAGACAACGGATATATCAAGAAAACGTCTCATTACGGTTTATCAGAGAACTTTTATAAGTTCAACATCAAATATCAAAGCACTGTAAGGAGGTATCATCTCACCGGCACCATGTTCACCATACGCCATGTTGTAAGGAATATAAAGACGCCATTTTGCACCTTCCTGCATGAGCTGAAGAGCCTCGACCCAACCCTGAATAACCTGATTTACGCCGAATACGGCAGGTTCGCCACGCTTGATAGAGCTGTCAAACACAGTACCGTCAATGAGAGTACCCTCATAATGACACTGTACACGGTCGGTTGCCGAAGGCTTCTTGCCGTCACCCTCTACCACCACTTCATACTGCAAACCGCTTGGAAGGAGTGTTACCCCCTCCTTCTTTGCATTTTCAGCAAGGAAGGCCTCTCCGGCAGCCTTGTTCTGCGCATATACCTCTTCTGCCAATGCCCTGAAATGTTCATTGACAACTTTCTGAGCCTCAGCATGTGACATTTCAGTCTTTCCACCGGCAAGAACATCGCTGATACCCTTCATAAAATCCTCGACACTCATGTTCTTGATTCCCATAGATTGCAAATTTTGGCCTATACCCATTCCAAGACCATAACTGAATTTATCCATTTCTTATTTTATATTATAATTGATTAATAAATAGAATATTCTGTCATTTTGTTATTTGCATAAGCAAACTGCAAATAAAAACATAAACGTGGCGAAGATACAATTTATATTTAAAACAGCTAATATTGGAAGCATTTTTTTATTAAAAAGTGATATTTTTTTTATTTTTCACAGATTTTCAGCACAAAATTCATTCTGTCATTTTGTCATTTACTAAAAATTCAAAAAATTTCCATTCATAAAAATAGCTATTATATAGAGGAAGCTCGATTTTATTGGTTAACTTTGTACAATACATTATTATTGCAAAACAGAAAGTCCATGATAAACACAATAGTTCTTGCAGGCATACTTGTTTTTATAGTTGCAGGTTATTTTATACTGCGCAAACTGTACCGCAACAGACCTGTTGCCGACGACCATCACAGCCACGACCATGAAGACGGAGTCTGTTGCGGAAAACACTCCAACTGCTCCAAAGGTTACGACAGTACCAACCTCTATTTCGACGACGAGGAGCTTGACAGGTTCAAGGGAAAGCAACAGGACGAATACACCGATTCCGACATCGAGGAGTTCAGACATATACTCTACACGATGAAGACAGAGGAGATCGACACATGGGTACACTGCCTGCAGACACGAGGAATTGAGATTCCGCAGGTCATAAAAGACGAAATTCTGCTGATACTGCAATAACAGCCGTTATCTATTCCCAGACACAATAAAAAAGCCATATTTGAGTTATAATATTTATATTATAAAGCAAAATTGTGACAAAGAAAATTGTACATATATTAGCACTGCTTGCCATTGTTGCACTATCAGGCTGTTCGGGCCGCAAGAACAATGCAACCACTCGCGCGTACCATGCATTCACGGCAAGATACAACACTTACCACAATGGTAACATCGCATACGGACAAGGTATAAAGACACAGTCGGGCGGTCACAAGGACAACTATCTCGAACAGTTGCCTTTGCTGATTATCAGCAACAAGAACACAAAAAAATTAGGAAACAGCAATTATGACAGAGCCATCGAAAAGGCGCAAAAGGCCATCAAGAACCACTCAATCAAGAGAAAGCCGAAACGTCCTGTAGGAAAGAAACTGTCAGAAAAGCAGAAACGTTTCTATTCGCAAAAGGAGTTTAACCCGTTCCTTTGGAAAGCGTGGTTCCTGATGGCAAAATCACAGTTCCAGAAAGGTGAATTTGCCGAGGCGGCAAGTACATACATATACATCTCCAAATTGTACGAGAACGACCCTGACATTGTGGCAAAGGCACGTATAGGACTTGCACAATGCTACACCGAGATGGAGTGGCTTTATGAAGCCGAAGATCTTCTCGCACGCGCACAACGTGATTCCATTCCAAAATCCATGGAAAAGGAATTTGCTTTGACAAAAGGTAATCTTCTGTTGAAACAGGAGAGGAACAAGGAGGCCATCGAATATGTCAAGGAGGCTTTAGAACGTAAGGGGGCAACAAACATGGACAAGGCAAGGGAATATTACCTGCTTGGACAACTGTATGCCAAAAACGGCAATATGAAGGAAGCATACAGAAGCTTCGGAAAGACAATATCGAAAAGCCCACCGTACGAGCTCGAATTCAATGCACGTATACGACAGACAGAGACTGCAACCGACGAAAACCACAAGAAGATACTCCGCAAACTCAAGAATATGGCAAAATCGCCAAAGAACAAAGAGTATCTTTCACAAGTATATTACGCCATAGGAAACATCTACATGAGCCAGAACGATACTGTTGAGGCTTTAAAGGCATACGAGACAGGTGTTGCCGAAGGAGCTACAAGCGGATACGGCACAGCAATGCTGCATCTGTCATTGGCCAAGATATATTGGGAAAAGGAGAAATTCTCTAAGGCAAAGGATAATTACGCGAAGGCACTTCCGCTAATCGAAGAGGAATATGATGATTATGAGACTGTCAAATTCCGCACCGATGTACTTGAAGATATTGTACAATACACCGATGTCATAGAAAAACAGGATGAGTTGTTATATTGGGCAACATTGACACCAGAACAGCTGTATCCAATAATTGACGAGTTGATAAAGGAGGAGAAACGCAAGGAGGAGCTCAGGAAAAAGGAAGAGAAAAAGCTTCAGCGCGAATCCGAAGGTGAAAACATTGCCAATGATATGGAGATGGGTATTTCTATACCCGACAACAATGAAAAAGCACAATGGTATTTTTATAACAGGCAGTTGGTTTCACAAGGATTCCAGGCCTTCAAACAGAAATGGGGCGATAGGATGCTGAAGGACTACTGGAGATTCAGCAACGAGATTTCGTCACTGATGGTAGACAGTACGATACCTGAAGACAGCACTGCCATAGACTCAATAGCAGAAGACTCACTCATGACCGCAGGTGACAGCATTGCCTTTGGAAGCGACATACCCGCAGAACTTGAGGAAGCAGAACTGTTATCACCGACGACACGTGAATTCTACATACAGCAAATACCGGATACCGAAGAGAAGAAAGAGGTGGCCAGAGCAGCATTGCGCGATGCGCTTTTTGAGGCAGGAATAAGATTCAAGGACAACGTAGGAGACAAAAATCTTACAATATCATATCTTGAACGTATAGTAAACGAGTATACCGAATTTGAACGTATGGCAGAGACATACTACCAGCTGTTCATTGCCGGATCGCGCTGGAACGAACCGGAAAAGGCTGAGCACTACAAGAATCTGCTTATAACGGACTATCCTGACAGCACATTCACTAAAGCAATCCAAGAAGCGGATTTCTTTGACAACGCAGCTACAAGAATCCACAAGGAGGACTCCATGTATGTTAAAGCATATAACCATTACATGCAAAAGGAATACGCCATGGTTGAACACGAAAGCAGCATGGCAGAAGCCAAATACCCGAAAGGCAAACACCGTGCACGATTCATGTTCATCGATGCGATGTCAAAGTTATATGGCGGAAAACAGGAGGAGGCACTTGCCACACTCGAGAAACTGGTATCGACATACAGCAAAGACAGCATAAGCGGAATTGCAAGCAGCCTGTCGACCGGAATAAAATCCGGGCGCTTGCTGCAAAGCGGAATAGGTACATCCATTTGGGACAAGAAAGCCGATGGAACAATCAAAGGTGAACTTGACACAGTGCCGTCATTCAGCAGCAACAGAGAGGAGGCATACTATTTTGTCCTGGCATTCCCGAATGATTCTGTCGATGACAAAAGATTGCTGTTTGAAATTGCAAGATACAATTTCTCACGCTACATGGTACGAAATTTCGACATGGCATTTGAAAAATTTGCCGAGATTACATTGTTCGAGATAAAGGAATTCCTGAACTATGACGAGGCATTCCTATACCGCAAACGTTTGTACGAGAATGGGGAAATGGCAAAATTGCTCGAAGGTATCAACTCAATGATTATATCAAAAACAAATCTTGACTTGTTATTGAAATATTATAGCTTTGGCGATTATCAGGAATTCTACGAGAAGAACCTGCTTGTTATACCAGAAATGGAGATTGACGGATATACCCTCGACGAACCTGATTACCCCAACGGAACAGATAAAGAGTAAAAACAATACAACGATATGGCGAACAGACTGCTTTGGGCCGATGATGAGATTGAATTGCTGAATGCCCATATTATTTTTCTAAAGAACAAGGGTTACGAGGTCAGTACCGTAACCAACGGACTTGATGCCATAGAGGCATGCAAGACCGATTCGTTCGACCTTATACTGCTTGACGAGAACATGCCGGGACTGACCGGCCTAGAGACTCTGACGATAATAAAGGAAATGCACCCGTCTACCCCAGTGGTGATGGTTACCAAGAGCGAGGAAGAGAACATCATGGAACAGGCTATCGGTTCCAAGATAGCCGACTACCTCATCAAGCCAGTAAACCCCAATCAGATACTGCTGACACTGAAAAAGAATATACATCACAAGGAGATTGTTACAGAACAGGCAAACAGCGCATACCAGCAGAATTTCGGTAAGCTTGCAATGCAGATAAGCGATGCCCGTACAATCGAAGAGTGGAAAGAGGCATACAAGAAAATTGTATATTGGGAACTGGAACTGGAAAGAGCCGATGAGCAGATGCATGAAATGCTCAAATCGCAGAAAGAGGATGCAAACAACATGTTCGGACGTTTCATAAAGAACAACTACCTTAAGTGGCTTGCTTCACCGAGAGAAAGACGTCCCATGATGAGCAATGACCTTTTCCGTGAACGTATATTCCCACTCATCGACAAAGGCGAGAAGGTATTCATGATAATCATAGACAATTTCCGATACGACCAATGGCGCGTATTGGCAAATGAGATAGGTAACGACTTTGTCATTGAGGAAGAGCTATACACCAGCATACTTCCCACTGCCACGCAATATGCGAGAAATGCCATATTCTCAGGCCTTATGCCAAGCCAGATTAAAGAGATGTTCCCTCATCTGTGGATTGACGAGGAGGAGGAAGAGGGAAAGAACCTCAACGAAAAGGAACTGATACAGACACAGATTGCCAGATACCGCAGAAAAGACCGTTTCTCATACGAAAAAGTGCTTACATCGGTAGCTGCAGACAAATACATCGACAACATAAACAGCCTGTCACACAATGATCTGAATGTATTGGTGATAAATTTTATAGATATGTTGTCGCATGCACGCACAGAGTCGCTTATGGTAAGGGAACTTGCATCGAACGAAGCAGCATACCGTTCCATAACCTTGTCATGGATCAGACACTCTGCAATAAAGAAATTATTCCGTTACCTTGCCGACAGCAACTGTACCATTGTGATAACTACAGACCATGGCAGCATACAGGTCGAAAACCCGACAAAGGTTATCGGAGACAAGAATACCAATACGAATCTGCGATACAAGTTGGGCAAATCGTTAAGCTACAACGGCAAGGATGTATTCGAAATAAAAGAACCCGCAAAGGCTTTCTTGCCGGCTCCCAACTTGAGTACAAGCTACATTTTTGCAACCGGAGACAAGTTCTTTGCGTATCCCAACAATTACAACTATTACGTATCATATTACAAGGACACATTCCAGCATGGAGGTATCTCGTTGGAAGAGATGCTTATACCATTGGTAAAACTGAAACCTAAAGGAAGATAAAAGAGCTATGGACAGACATATAATAAAGATAAACGGCATAGAAGAGTATCCTGCAGCTGCACGTGAATTCGTTGAACAGATGGGCGACGGACGCATTTATGCTTTTTATGGAAAGATGGGTGCAGGCAAGACGACTTTCATAAAAAGCATCTGCGAGGAGATGGGTGTAGAGGATACCATCAACTCGCCTACATTCGCTATTGTAAACGAATATGAGGACCGGGAGCAGAATACCATATACCATTTCGATTTCTATCGCATAAAATCATTGGCCGAAGTATACAACATGGGATATGAAGAGTATCTGTACAGCGATGCTGTGTGTTTTATGGAGTGGCCGGAACTTGTCGAGGAGCTATTGCCCGACGAGTGTATAAGAGTAGATATAGAAGAGAACGGTGACGGCACACGCACCGTAACAATTACAAGAAACTGACAAATCACTAAATTTACTGATATGAAAATCAACGCAAACGCATCGGGTACACGAACAATAGAGGTTACAGAAGTACAGTTGCAGATCATCAGAAGATATTCGTTGCTTGACAGAATTGCCAATAGTGCAGGCATCATCGACGAGGATTCATTGAACAAGCTACGTCTCACTGTACGTTCACTCATCGCATCGCAGACAATGCCATCGAAAGAGTTGATTGAACTGTGTGCTGTACTTTATCATGAAGACATGAAGGCTTTGGGTCTCAACAATCTGACCAAGTGCTACAACGAATGGCTCGTATCACAAGAGAGCGAGAAAAGCGAAGATGCAGAATAGGAAAGTTACCGATTGGTTGCCGACTACGCTCAAAGAGGCGGAATTGCGTGGTTGGAATGAACTGGACGTTATCATGTTCAGTGGTGACGCGTATGTTGACCACCCGTCGTTTGGAGCTGCCGTCATAGGGCGCCTGCTCGAAGCGGAGGGGCTGCGTGTAGCCATAATTCCACAGCCTAATTGGCAGGATGATCTGCGCGATTTCAAGAAGATGGGACGACCAAGACTATTCTTTGGAATTTCTGCCGGTTGCATGGACTCCATGGTCAACAAATATACAGCAGCCAAACGTTTCCGAAGCGAAGATGCCTATTCACCCGATGGCAGACACAGCATGCGTCCTGAGTATGCCACTACCGTGTATTCAAATATTCTCAAGGAGCTATATCCCGATTCTGCTATAGTAATCGGAGGTATAGAGGCCTCTATGCGACGATTCACACATTACGACTACTGGCAGGACTGTTTGAAAAAGAGCATTCTTGTGGACAGCAAGGCTGATATACTTGTATATGGAATGGGAGAACAACCTATGACATCATTAGTAAAAGCCATGAACGAGAGGCTTGCCGAGACGGGCGGTGAATATATTACAGCACAGGAGGCCAAAGAGATCACCAAAGTCATCAGACAGACCGGATACATTGAAGAAAAGGGAAAGGTAACGATTGACAACGAAAACGACAGGATACTCGCTTCACATGCAGAGTGTATCAAGGATAAAGCAAGGCAGGCCGCCAATTTCCTTGCCATAGAAAAAGAGTCGAACAGGGTAAATGCCAAGCGTCTGCTACAGGAGACTGAAGAGGGCATTGTTGTTATAAACCCTCCATTCCCCACTATGACGACAGAGCAGCTCGACCATAGTTTCGACCTTCCATACACACGTCTGCCACACCCCAAATACAAAGGCAAGCGTATACCTGCGTATGACATGATAAAACACTCTGTCAACATACACAGAGGATGTTTCGGAGGATGCGCTTTCTGCACGATATCGGCCCATCAGGGCAAATTCATTGTAAACAGAAGCGAAGAGAGTATTCTGCGGGAAATAAAAGAGATTGCCAAGATGGAAGATTTCAAGGGATATCTGAGTGATCTTGGCGGTCCATCGGCCAATATGTACATGATGCGTGGCAAAAGAAGCGAACTGTGCGCAAAATGTTCACGTCCATCGTGCATACAGCCTAAAATATGTCCCAACCTGAACATAAACCACCAGCCACTGCTTGATCTATACAGGAAAGTAGATTCCATACCGGAGATAAAGAAAAGTTTCATAGGTAGCGGTGTACGCTACGACCTGCTACTACATAAGACAGGCGACAAGGAGTGCGATGAAGCCACCATGAGATATACCGAGGAACTTATAAGCAGACATGTCAGTGGCAGGCTAAAGGTTGCTCCGGAGCATACCAACGACGACGTGCTGACACTCATGCGCAAGCCTCCGTTCAAGCAGTTCCATGACTTCAAGCGCATCTTCGACAAGATAAATACAAAGAAGAATCTAAAACAGCAGATTATACCATACTTCATAAGCAGCCACCCCGGCAGTACATTAGAAAGCATGGCAGAACTGGCTGCAGAGACCAAGCAACTGAATTTTCACCTGGAACAGGTGCAGGACTTCACCCCTACTCCAATGACGATGGCTACAGAAATGTATTACACCGGCATAAACCCGGAAACAGGAAAGAGTGTATACGTGGCACGCAGCATGAAGGACAAGGAGGCACAACGCAGTTTCTTCTTCTGGTACAAACCAGAAGAGCGTAAACGTCTCGCACAGACATTACGCAAAGCCGGACGACACGACCTTATCAAAAAGTTAGGACTATAAAAGTCAATTAAAAAACACCAAGCTCGCTTGGTGTTTTTTAATATCTTTATTCTTCTATTGGTTCGAATTCGTCCTTGCCGACGCTACATAACGGACATACCCAATCCTCGGGCAATGCGTCAAAAGAGACACCTGGTTCAATACCCTGTTCCGGATCACCGATCTGTGGGTCATAAACCCATTCACATACAGTACAAATATATTTCTTCATAATTCTTTCTTTTAATTGTTAAACAGTTTGATACTTTGATCTGTTTACAAAGCTATAAAAAAAAAGAGGAAAAACTAATATTTTCCTCTTTTTTAATATATACTTAACAATTATTCAGTAACAGTATCCGGCAATGGAATGTACCAGTTTGTCTCATTATACATCTTATTGTACAATTCACCGTCTGTTTCGAATGCAGAATTTCTGTATGTAACATCGTTATCCTTCTCACGACCGGCAACACGTTTGGCAAGAACATCGTTATCGTTCATTGTCTTCGCAAATCGTACAAGGTCACCAAAACGATATCCCTCCCATGAGAGCTCAAGTGCAAGCTCGTCAAGGATCAAATCTCTCATGTAGTTCAATGAATCCTGATATACGATTTCTCGGGTTGGTGTCTGAACACCATCAGCATCCTCTTCTACACTACCCAAATAACGCGCAATACACAATGCCTTCAAGTCATAATATGCATTCTTCTCAGAATCACCTGAACCGCGTGAATGGATACCGGTATTCTTCTCCAACTCACTGAGAGCAAAATTGAATGTCAAAGAATCGCTGCATGACTTAAGATAAGTATCGCGGATCTCAACCTCAATCTGGTTGCCTTCCTCGTCGATCTCCAGTTTGGTGATAGGCTTGCCTTCTGCATCCAATCTTACAGAGTCTGCATATACAGGATTCTGCAACATTGTATATTTTGCCTTCAAACCGTCCTTCAATGTTGTCATGGCAATTTCCATTGCACCATCATAACCTTCATTATCCAAACCTACAAGAGCCTCGGCAAAACGGAGATAAGCAAGTTCTGCACGCTGCAACATGATATAGAGAGTAGAGAAAGTTGGAATGTATGATGCTTCAAGCTCTTTTCCAAGACCGAACCTTTTACTTTCAAGATTGAACTTGGAAATGATATTGCTATACTTTGTCTGCATCTGGTCATCTGCAATCTGCGAGAATGTAGTTGCCTTAATACGCAAGTCGCCTTGATACTCATAAACATCTCCATATTCAGGTTCAGGTTTCTCAACGTCATTACAATACATCTGCAAAGCAGCGAGTGAAACGATACCGGGAGATGCAACAACCTGAGCACCACCAACATCACCAGGAGGAGCAAAGATATTTGCCAATTCAGATGTAGTACCGAGCTTCTCGTTCTTAGCAAACGGAACCAATGTCAACAGACTTGACTTGTTTTTAATGGCCTCTACACCGAACAATGCCGAATAATTGTCGCTGATACTTGTTGTACCTCTGTCATTTTCCGAGCTACGCTGAATGGTATTTGCATTGTCTACATAGGTAGCACCTGCAAAATTAGGTACAGAATTATGAATAGAAGCAGTACCTGTTATCTGACCATGGAAACATTTCGCAGCGTTCTTGTAATCACCTCTCCAAAGATACATCTCACCGAGAAGCATACGGACAGGAACAAAAAGTTGTGATGTCTTGTACTCGTTGGTTTCACCCGATTCTATTGAGAATATGTTTGAACCCTCATTATCCCATACAGGCATTGGATACGCAATCGGACTCTCATATGGTGCCAGATCTGCAATCAATTTTGAAAAGACCTCATCACGAGACAATTTAGGACGTCTCATCATCTCCTCTGCCACACTATGCTTTGTAATAGGTTCAGTGAAGAATGGTATTTCATTATGGTTGATTGCAAGTTGCATGTATGTCCATGCACGCATACTCTTTACAGCAACGTACTCAGGCATCATATAGCGTACACCGTTCTTGCTGAGTGTAGTATCGACACGATTAAGGAAGATATTACAGTTGTTGATAACAGTATAGTAATCCTTTACATCAAGGAACTTGTTTGTTTCCAAGTTCGAGAAATCAGAATTGTAGATCTCCTGCACCTCTGCAATAGCCTTGGTTCTGCTGATGGTTGTAAGGTCCGCACGCAACTCATTCAAAAGGATATGACGGTCGGCAATCCCCTGTACAGCCTTCAAGATACCCAAAACCGAATATACAGAGTCACTGGGTGTCCAGCCTTCAAACTCATATTCAACACGGTCTGAATCGACATTCAACATATCCTGACAAGAGCCGAAAAGAAACGACCCGCACAACAGGAATGTAACTGTATAAATAAGATTCTTTTTCATTGTTTTATTTTATTTACTCTTTTGCCAAGCAAAAGCATCGTTTCATTAGAGATTTACCTTCACACCAAGATGGAAACTGCGTGTCTGTGGCAACAGACCTGCATCAACACCCTGATACAACACATTGTTATTTACAGAGAACTCAGGATCCATACCTTTGTACTTTGTGAGTGTGTACAGATTCTCAGCAGCGCACCATACCGACAATCCCTGCAACCAATTGACAGAAACAGGTATGTCGTAAGAGAGCTTAACAGTCTTCAATCTCAAGTAAGAACCGTCCTCGATCCATCGGTCAGAGAAACGTGAGTTACCTGTCGGATCACCAAATTCAACAATAGGCATTTCTGTCACCTGGCCATCGAAGCTCCAACGAGTGAGCATAGCTGTTGTCTGGTTGTAGAACGATGAACCACTCTCCAACTGTCTACGGTAGTAGTTATATACATCATTACCCAATGAATAGTTGAAACCGATATCAAGTTTCACACCTTTTAATGTGAATGCTGTAAAGATATTACCGAATAGATCAGGATTAGGATTACCGATAATAGTCTTGTCGCTCTCATCGATGCAACCATCTTCACCTACGATATTGACAAACTTGACATCACCGGGCTTGAAATACTGTCGTGTATTTGTTGCATCAAGCTGGTAAAGAGGATTCTCCATCTCATCAATCTCTTTCTGGCTTGATATAACACCATCAGTCTTGTATCCCCAGAATACACCGACCGGCTGACCAACCATTGTTGCAATCTCGCCACCATATACTGATGTTGTATATGAACCCTCATCCAATGAAACGATTTCGTTCTTATAGTGTCCTAAAGAGAGACCGAGTTCCCATTGGAAATCGCGTGTATTGATAAGTTTTGCATTCAATGTAGCTTCAAGACCGACATTCTTCAATGCTCCGCCATTTGCCCAATATGTTCCCATACCTGAAATATATGGATATGTCTTCTGGACAATAAGGTCCTTGGTCTTTGCATGGTACCAATCGAATGACAATGCAAGACGGTTCTGGAATAACATTGCATCAAAACCTAAGTTCAGGCGTGATGTACTTTCCCATTTAACACCGTCGTTCTCCATATTACCGAACTGCAATCCCATGTAAGAATCAGAGAACTTGACAGCCTGCAAATAGCTACGTGCGGCAAAATAGTCAATAGCGTCATTTCCTGTAACGTCGTAACCTGCACGCAACTTCAAGAAATTGACAGGTTGCACATTGAACCATGACTCAGATGACATAAGCCAACCGGCTTGTACTGACGGGAAGAATCCCCATGACACACCACACATCTTCAATGCACCATCAGCATTCAAACCAAAACGTGAAGATGTCTCAAGAGAAGCCGCAAGTTGAAGGAAATATTTTGTTCTGTATGAGTAATCAGCAGACAAATACCATGCCATGTTTTTCCATACATTCTTATCACCATCGTTTATAGGCTCTTTAACACCATTCAAGTTAAAGTTATTGTCATTACCAGTATTTGGTGCGCTCAAATAGTTCGAGTCAAAATTGAAACTTGTATAACGGAAACCTCCGAATGCGCTGACATTGTGCGAACCGAATACCTTTGACCAGTCAACTCGTGTATCACTTGATATAGCTGCTTCTTTTCCGAAGAACGAAGATACGTAGTTACCTATTTTTGTATTCAAAGACTTTGAGAAGAAGAAATATCTCTCCTGATCGGAAGCTGTTGCATATGGCAAGAAATACTTCTCACTCACGCGATGCAATGAGTAGTTGAATGTCTCGGTAATTGTAAAATCACCAAGCTTCAATTCAGGAGCAACGGTTATACCCATGTTGCTATACTCCATCTCGTTCTTCTGAGAACCGGTACCCTTATTGATGATAGTCATAGGGTTGTAGATAGAGTTATTCGGATTAGAGATTCCTGCTGCTGTTGCCGCATCAAAAGCGAAAGTATCGGCAACATCAAGAACCTTACTCTCTGTTCCGGCAGAAGAGTAACGGTACTGACTAAGGAATGGAGACTTGATGTCAGCCAATGTACCTATGGATGTCAACGGGAAAGAAGTCTCATCCTCACGAAGACCATCGTCGAGCAAGTTACGCGCCACACGTGAATATGAGATATCCACACGTGTCTTCAAAAACTTTGCCAATGAGATATCCGAATTAAGACGGAGGTTCAAACGATCAAAAGAGTTACTCTTGATTGGACTGGTACCGTTGGTATAGCCAAAAGAGAAGTTATACATCGCAATCTCATCACCACCCTCTACATTGATCTTATAGTTCTGTGTATATGACTCGCGGTATACAAGATCTGTCCAATCGGTATTGTTATGGTACTTGTTGTAATACAAGAAGTCCTTGTCTGAACGCAGGAACTGCAGATTCTTGGTATTTGGATTGATATCCATAGTAGAAACCAGATCGCTGGCATAAATACGGTAATCCTCCGCACCCATCATATTGTATGTATTGGGCTGAAGAGATACGTTACTGTATATATTGGCTGTAATTCTGGTAGCCATACTCTCACCGCGCTTGGTGTTGATAATGATTACACCATTGGCAGCTCTTGCACCATAAATGGCTGTAGCATTCTTGAGAACCTTTACCTCACGTATATCACTTACGTCAATTGATGTAAGGATATTGTTATACATACCCATGTGTATAGTTTCGCTGTCCTCCTGAGAATCCCAAATAACACCATCAACCACATAAAGAGGCTGAGTATTTGCATTCAACGAATTGAGACCACGGATAAACATCGCAGCACCGATACCGGTTGTACCGGAACGTGTTATAGAACGAACGTCAGCACCAAGTTTATTCTGTATATCAGAGTCGATAGTAACGGACGTTGTTGTCTCATTCTTGAATCCTCTTTCCGAAGTTATTACAATTTCATCTTCGTAACCACCCTTGAACTTGTCGGAATAAAGACGGATGTTCACAACGTCCTTACTTATTACCGGGCGCTGTACCAACAGATAGCCTGGAGTAGAAAAAGTCAACAACGTAACATATTCGGGAACAGAAATCTTGTACTTACCCTCGGCATTGGTCATTGCGGTGATTTTTGTATGTCCTGTTGCCTGAACACGCACACCCGCCATAGGAAGATTGGTTGCCGCATCGTATACAGTACCGATGACAGTACGTACCTCATCAGCAACAGCAACAGTCTTTACCGGGTTATTTGTTACGTTACCGCCAGACAGCGAGCCTGAAGCCGTAACAGTTGATGGCACAAGGATTACAAAGGCCATCAATAATTGCATGAATTGTCGCATATACATAGTTATTTTTCTTTTTTTCATCAAAAAATATTATTCGGCATCCTCTACCGGATCCTCTACCGGTATCAAAAGTATTGCATCAAGTCGGATCTTGTTACCAGCCTTTTTCTTGCTGTTATCACCCGCAATTGTAATCAATGCAGAATTCTTCTTAACATCTGAAGTGAATTCATATTCACATACAGGGAAAGTAACAAGTTCTGGCAAATACAATGTGTCGATACGGTCCATCTTGGGCTGCAAATCCTTAACCTTGTTAATAAGGTTTCCGATTTTGTTTTCCGATGGTATAAATGACTTGATAGAACAATCCAGGTTAACCTGAAGCAACGAACCTTCCTCCATCAATGAATCGACATTCATCTTGCTATTATTGATATTCTCCGGTACAAGAATCAAAGCAACCTGATAAGTAGCAGACTTGACTCCGCTGATATAATAGCTCAATTCGGTCTTGCTATTGTCTTCAAAGCCAAATACAGCATATTGCGAACCAGACAATTTCTTACCGGCCTTCTTATTTATATCCTTATCGTATACTGTATATGTCTTCATCAAGGCCAATCCCTCACTGTCTGTAAGATCCTTGTTGATCAAATGGGTATGCTCACCCTCAATACGTATTGTATCATGCCACAAGTCGAAAATTGTATATGGGAAATCACTCAACACTTTCAATGTACCGTTAGAAAGTTCCTTAGTTTCCACAACATATCTGTCAAGATCAGAACGTGCAAAAAGCGGACGAGGATACTCGCTCTGTATAGGCATCAAGGAATCCTCCGCCTCAACATATTTCTGCTCATTCATACTGTAGGTCAGATACTTGATAAAATTGTATCTTGGATAATAAAGCTCCAAAGAATCGACCAAGGCGGTATCAATCTCATTTTTCAAAGCATAATTCTTGTCATAATTGAAATGCTTTGATGCCTTATCAATCACATTGTTCCACGCTTCATTGGTT
The DNA here is from genome assembly GCA_017555585.1 of Bacteroidaceae bacterium. GTDB lineage: Bacteria > Bacteroidota > Bacteroidia > Bacteroidales > Bacteroidaceae > HGM04593. The sequence continues at coordinate 83,724 of JAFZGA010000005.1, read as the reverse complement.
GGCAAATAGAAGATGAACAGAGAATCTTCATTGTTAAGTTCACCTACACCACGATTGGCTCTCAACAGATTGTTTTTGAAAATGAAAACTGAATCAAGATATGTTTCCTCACCGTTGACGATAGGACCGGGGATACTTGACCACGCCGAGAATACGGTATCGTTGTAAGAGTATAGGTAGTTAACCAACGAATCTACCTTATACTGCTCTGATATCTGAGAATAGACTCTGAGATACTCCCAAATATTATATTTGTATTCAGCAGTCTTTTCGATCTTGTGAAGAATACCGTTCTTTGCGCGATCGTTAACAGAACAAAGTCTGTTGCCGCCAAAAGTATAATAATCCTTGTATGAGCCAGCAAAGAGCATTTTCTTGTCGTTCAGCATAAGCACGAACTCACCATCCTTATCGAATGTACCCTGTGCAGGACGCATAAAGTTGGCAACATGAGAACCTACAAAAGATTTCATGACATCATCACGATAACCATCTGCAATACGCTGCAGCACAGAATCCTTATCAAATGAACCGTTAATTGGTGCCCACACCGTATACACCTTTGATGTATTGAACAAAGAGTCGGCAACACTTACAATTTCAGCATTGTTCTTCAACGACGGTATATTGCAGGCATCAAGAACCTCAACAAAGTGGGTCAACTCACTATCATTCACTATCACTTCGTACAATGTCTTGTCGCCATTGGGTGCTTCAGGGGTTGCCTGACTAACAATATTGTCTTCGCAAGAAGAACCGGCAAAGATCATTGCAAAAAGCGAAGCAATAGCAAAAAATCTATTTTTAAATATTGTATTCATATAAATATCTTTTATTTCTATTACCGAACAGTATCACAAATTATTGTAAACCATTCCAAATAAATTGTACACTATTTTTTAATTCCAATTGTGGAGTCATCGGTATCGTATGCCGGATTCTGTTTCAAGTTCTTGTTGAATCGTATCTCTTCAACATGAATAGGGAAGAAGAGGTGATCGATACTTACCATCTTGTTCTTTACAGTAGCAGCTCCACTTGTAAGCTTTTCTGCAACAAACTTGATATTGTCTGGAGTATTCTCGCGCAAAGCCTTGCGTACAAGATCATACCAGCGCTTGCCCTCGAACGACAACTCACGTACACGCTCATCAAGCACAAGGTTGTGAGCAGTCTCCACATCTGTAGGTTCGGTCAATGGATGATCTACATAAGCTGTATCACGTCTTGAACGCTTGTTGATGACATTTACAAGTTCAAATGACTTTTTGAGATCCTCGCTGTTTGCAGAAGGCTGCAATACGAGTGCTTCGGCCATCATAAGCATAACGTCTGTCTGGCGGTAAACAATCCAATTGGCATCAACCTTGTCCTTAGAACGGAAGTTTGAACTCTCGGCAGGAGAAGCCTTGCAGATGTATTTTGCAACTTTGATCTGTTCAGGCATTGCTGCACCCTTCTGGTATGGATAATTTGTATAAGAATACTTACGCAAATCGTCCTTTTCATATTTGTTCAAGAAGTTTACAGGAACCTCGACCTGAGGAGTCAAACCGTCAGCTGCACCATACATGTTCTGCAAACCTTTAAAACTGTCTCCATCGGCATTACCGGAACTCTGAGAACAGAGTTTGCTGTCAATCTGGAGCTCGAAGATAGACTCACTTGAGTTCTCCGAAGCAAATATTTCATCATAGACCTTGCTCTGGTATGAATTAGGATCAACGCTACCAAAACCACTGATGTTAGATATCAGATGATAAGGCATATCGTCATTCATAGCACCAGGTTTCTTCTTATCCTCGTACTGTTCATCGATATTGTCCAAAATAGCCTGACAATTATCAATACAGTCATTGTAATATTGCTGGACATTTACATTTGCAAGTTCGTTGTCAGAACCGTTGGTTCTGTAATAGTCAGTGAACGCAGCAAGCCACAAGTTCACATCGGCCTTGATTGCCAATACGGCATTCTTTGTTATACGGCCATAGTTGTTCTCCTTGTTTGAATATTTACCCGAACCCATTACCAACTTCTCGGCAATATTGAGGTCATTCATGATTGTTTTGAGTGCCTCAAGTGGATGAACCTGCTCATAAGCCGGCAATTCACTATCGTTGATAGCCGGTGACATTGCCAAAGGAATATCACGGAATGTACGTACCAGATAGAAGTGGCATAAAGCACGCATAGCATACATCTCGCCAAGAATCACATCAAGGTCACCCTGTGTAAAGTCTGGATCGCGTTCTACAACAAGCGGTGCATACTCTATAACAAGGTTGGCATAGTTGATAGCCTGATAATAGATACCCCATCTTGTATATCCGTTCTCATCTGTAATGTTGGCTTCAACGATATATCTGATATCGTCTTTTACTTTAGATTTCTCAAATGTCATATTGTCGGCACGCAATTCACCCCAAACAATAGCCTTTGATATAGCGTCGGTCGATGCAAGTTTAAGATAACTTGTAGCCAACATACCGTTTACGTCATCTTTTGTCTGCCAGAACTGTTCATGTACAATCTTATCGGGAGGGATAATTGTCAAGAAATCGGTACACGAAGTCATGAGAGTGGCAAGGATTGTCACTGACAGCAGAACGAATTTTCTATATATTGTCATATATTTCATAGTCACAAACTTTTAAAAACCGAGTGAAAGTGAAAGTGTGTAAGAACGTGAACGCGGAGTCTTAGAGTTATCTACCGCATAACCGTTACCACCATAAGGAACCTCTGGGTCAAGACCTGTATATTTGGTCCAGAAATATGCATTGTCAATTGACGCATACAAGTTCAACTGCTTGATACCATATTTCTTGAGCTTTGCAGCGTCAAATGAATATGAAAGCTGAACGTATGACAAACGGACGTAAGAAGCATCTTCTACATATCTGTCACTACCCAAAGTGTTGTATGCACCACCCTTTACTGCGCGTGGGATTTCAGTGATGTCACCCTCCTTACGCCAACGCCAGTTAACAGCATAACTCTGGTTATTGAAGTTCGACATGCTCTCGAAGTCCATACGGGCGCTGTTGACTACGTCTACATTCAGACGATAGGTGAAGTCAGTTCTCAAGCTCCATCTCTTGTAGCGGAAAGTCAAACCGAAACCACCTTGAGCCGATGGGTTTGAGTTACCGAGGTAAACGATATCAAGCTGGTTGATTGTACCGTCATGGTTGACATCCTCATAAATGGCATCACCGCCACGGAATTCATATTGTGATGTCTGTGTCTCAGTATCAAAGAACAGGTTCATCTGCTTAGGAGTACCATCGGCATTGAATACCACGTTACCGTCTGAATCACGGACAATAGGACAGCTCCAAAGGCTCGGATCGGCATTCTCGCCATGGAGAGCCTTCTGTTGTTGTTCTATCTCGATAGCCTTTTCCCAATTCTTGTAGCTGTAACGGTATACACCTTTGTAGCGGAAACCGTAGATTGAACCACTCGGGTTATGCAACTGGAAAAGTGGCATATATTTACCGTTCTGAGGTGATGTATATTCACCGTTCTTGTCCTCAAGGTACTCATCTTCAATCTCTACAATCTCATTGTAGTTGTTACCAATATTAAAGTAGAACGACATAGTGAAATCTTTCGCCAGTTTCAGACCACTAAGGTTCATATTAAGCTCCCAACCGTAGTTACGCATTGCACCTGAGTTCTTATATCCAAGAGATGAATAACCTGTTGAAGAAGGAATCTTGTAACTATAGATGATCTGGTCACGGGTTGTACCATCATAATAGTTGAAAGCACCAGTAAGAAGATCACTGAAGAAACCGAAGTCTGTACCGATATTCCACTCGCTCTTTCTTGAACGGCGAAGGTCGGTCAATCGGATACCGTCCATTTTGAAACCGGCCAGGCCCACATAGTTTGAACCATAAGTGGTATAACTGTTAAATGTCAGATTCGAGCCAGGAGCATGACCGTCAAGACCATAACCGGGACGCAAAGACAACATGCTCAATACAGGCTTGGCCCACTGCATCCAATCTTCGTCAGAGAGATTCCAACGTGCAGATACAGAAGGGAATATTGCCCACTTGCGGTCATCACCCATAGATGTGCTCGCCTCAATACGCGCATTGGCACGCAACATATATTTTGATTTGTATGAATAGTGGGCATCGACAATAAAGTTCATACCACGGCTTTCAGATTTACCGGTTGATGTAGACTCCAACTTTGAGCCAACAGTAGAACTTGTAATGTTACCAGTAGGCAAGCCAACAGTTGTTGCCTGCTGTGAGCTGCTTACACCAGTGTTAAGCTCGAACTGCGCCTTACCGGTCAAATAATGGTCGGAACTTCCAAGATATGGAGTCAAGACAAGTTCATGGCGTGTATTGAAACCAAAATATTTGGAGTCACCACTTGATGTCTTGTTCTTATCCTTTTCGTTCCAGTCAGATGTTGTAAGTGAAGACGGATAGTACTGTGTTCTTGAATCGGTTGAAGCATTCAAGCTGACAGAAGCACGATACTTGAGTTGTGTCTCATTATCTTCGAGACCGAGCAAGCTGTACTCAAGTGTAATCTGAGGACGGATATCATAGCTCTGTCTATAGTCCTGAGCCAAAGTAGCCTCTGCCAAAGGATTCTTTCTGCCATAGATAGCAGTCTCAAGCTCATTCTTTGAAGAATAGTTCGGCATTGTATAATAATCGTCTGTAAGATTACCTTCCTTATCCTTGGCAAATACAGTCATGTTAGGCATCATGATCTGTGAATTATATAGGATGCTACCAGTATTGTATCTGTTCTTGTTATATGTGAACGAGAAGTCGGCCTTTACAAGAATTCTTTGAGAGATGTTATAGTCAAGAGCCAGACGGTTTGTCAAACGGTGAAGATACTGACCGACAACCTGACCGGTCTCATGTGTATAACCACCACTGATACGGAAACGTGCCTTCTCACCACCACCACTGATATTCAAACTGTAGTCATTGGTATAACCATGTGTTGATACAGCGTCAACCCAATCAGTATTGTTGTTATAGTTATGGTATTCATTGGCAAATCCATGCTGGTCGTAGTTCAACTCTGGAATATTTGGCTCAACCTGATTCTGGTTATACAGCATCTGCTTGATAAGCATAGTATAGTCATCACCATTGAGGAAATTAAAACCGCTTGGTGTCCACTTGTCCTTGAACTTATATGAGAAGCTGACACGTGTAGAACCACGCTTACCACGTCTTGTCTTGATCTTGATGACACCGTTTGCACCTTGTGATCCCCATACGGCACAAGAAGCGGCATCCTTCAAAACCTCGATTTCTGCGATATCGTCAGGATTAATCATGAGAAGATCGGCAAAACTTTCGGTATTTGACGAAGTAAAGTCGAAGTTACCGGTATCAACGTCAAAGATCTGCTCGTCGACAACGATAAGAGGAGTTGCATCACCTTCAAAAGTAGAGTTACCACGAAGACGCATCTGTGTTCCGGAACCGACGTCACCCGAAGCGAAGACAATGTCAAGACCTGCCACCTGTCCCTGAAGAGCCTGGTCGACAGATGTGAACGAAAGACCGTCCAAATCGTCCATGCTCACCTTCTGTGTGGCATGTGTCATTTCACGTTCAAGAATATCAAGACCACCCGAACGTGTAACCTGCTTTGCAACAACCTCAACAGCATCAAGGACCATATCCTCTACCATCTTGATGTTAAAGACAGTGCGGTCGCCAATTTCAACTTTCTGTGTCTTGTAACCGATGTACGCAATCTCAAGATGGTTGCTTGTACTCTTTACTACCATCGAGAAGTTACCCTCGAAGTCTGTGGTAGTATATTCGACGATACGATTGCTCTTGTCACGCTCAGTTACTGTAACCATACCCAGCGGACCTTCGGCATCACTTGTAATCGTACCGGAAATTCTCGCGCCCTTCTGTGCAAATGCAGAACTACACAGAGTGCTAAAAAGCACGAGTAGGAATAATTGCTTTATTTTTATCATGGCTAATATGTTTATTCTTCGTCACTTGTTTCACCGTTTGATCCATTCTCATCAGCATCGGGAGTCTCCTCCTCTACAGCCTTGTAGAATGTTCTGCCAATTTCCTCACCGGCATTGTTTACCTTTATAAGATATTGATTGCCTTCGGCATCGAGCTCGGTATAATACTCGTATGCAACAGTCTCGGCTCTAAGATCCTCGGTCCTGATTACACGATAACCTTCTCTTGTGATCAAGATAGGAAGTTCATCTGCACCAAGAACCAACTCCTCGTGAGCCAAACAATCATCCCAGTTCTCACTTGATGGAGCAATTCTCTTCATCAGATAAGCAACTTCCTTGTTTTCCAACTCTGCTGGCTGAGGCTCTGCTGTAGTCGAACGTGGAACTCTTCCTGCATCGGCAACAAGATAGCAGTTGTCGCTGAATCCGGCATCACCACCTTTACCGCCTGAAACATACATTGTATCGACACGTTCTCCTGTAATGGCATAACGTGCTATGTTACCGTCGAAGCCGAACATGTTTGCATTAAGCAATGCACGGTCGATAGGCTGGAGTACAGAATATGATGATGTTTCGATACTGTTCTTTCCGATACGGTCACGACACATCACGTTCCATGTCTTGTTTTCTTCTGAAGCAGAAGTGTTAACTACCTTTGCCCAATCTGCCTTGCCCATTTCTGCCCATTCATCCTTTACGAGAATAGTAGAGTTGTCATCAGCACTCTTAACGTCCAGATTGTAGAAACGTCCGCTTGCAGGATTGATAAGAGAAGTTGAGAAAGAAGCTTCATAATCCTTTCCACCTCTTACGTTAGGCATATAGAATGGAGAACGGTCGTGGAAAACTGAGTAATCCTGGAAATGATAACGTATAAAGTTATTGATAGAACGTATCAAAGACATTGCTCGTTTAGGATTCTTTTCAACCTCTGCAGTTACCATCTCCCATGTAGGAAGACCCTTTGCATACAGTTCCTTAATGGATTCGTTAGAAGGGATGTACACTGTATAGTGGTAGGTATTCAAGAATGGCACACAGTTGGTCATCTTTGAATCGTTGTAGAATATTGAGTACAGCTGGAGAGTGTCAGCAGCCTGAGTCTCAGAGAGATCAGGATATATCTTGCTGAACATTGAGCTCAAACGTCCCGCACTACACAAATTATAGAACTCATAATACAATGACTCTTCATCAGACGCATTTGCAAGCATATTCTGATATACCGACTTTGTAGGCGGTGTAGGAACTGATGAATATAGAATTGTAGAATCAGGTGACACATAAGCAGGAGTTGTAGAATATGTATAACCGTTTTCCTGCTCAATGATCATAGAGCTTACTATTTCTGTACCGTTCTCCAACTGCTCACCACCATAGAACTTGATGTTTTCAGAATCGGTAGCATCGATCTTGATGGTACCATAACCCTTTGTGCTATAATACAAGCGGTCAGCATGTACAGTTGGCTCAACAGAGTCGTGTACTATAATCAGATACTCAAGAATATCGGTTATGATATTTTCGCTATAGCCTGTATTCTCACTTAATAAGGTATCTATTTCAAATGTCTTGTCATCCACTTCGTACTTGCTGTGCCACAACTCAGGAGTTCCGACTGTATTCTTTTCTCTATTACTGTCATAATGATAAGAATACATTACCATCTTACCCTCCTTACTATAATTCTTGTAAGTTGTAGGATCGTAATATACGAAATGATTGTCATCAGGGATTATCAAGCTATATTTGGCATCCATAGCAAGAAGATAGTAGTTATACTTAAGATCCTTAATGCATTTTTTCATGATACGCATATTGTCATAGATATCCACAGGACCGAGCACAGAAGAGAACTGAGCCGGACTGAACACCTCATTCAAAAGATATATGACACCGTTGTTTGCTACAAGACACTCGTCGACATGATGTTCCTTAATCTTCATGTCATCGTTGGCATCGTTGGTAATTCTATCGAACTTGCTTGGAACAGTAGCCGAGAACGAAGTCTGCATCAAGTTGTTCAAGAATGTTGCAATATTAACCTGAGGTATACTGTCAAGAGCAACCAAAAGACCATCTACAGCTTCAGGAGAATATGAAGGGTTCACCTCAACATCTGACGCATAATGGTCAATAAATGATTCACCCGCACCTACTGCAAAATACTCATACAATACCTCGTCCTTTGGAACAAGCATTGCATAAACATCGTTCTTACCTTGTGAAGCAGCCGGGTCGTAAGCAAGACACTCGTCATTGCTTGGAGCCGAAACACCCTTACCGTTAAAGAGAGCTGCACCATTATAGTCCTTAGTAAAGTAACGCAAACCGAACACGCTATCACCCTCTACATTGTACTTATCCCTGTAATCACCAGTCAGACTGCTATCAAACACAGGAATACAGAATCGGTCGAGGAGGTGGCTGAAGATTCTTGTATCCTCACGAGTACGCAACTCGCTTGCCATATCCATAGGAGGAAGCAGAACCTCATCCATTCTATAGACATAACCGTTCTTACATACGATAGTCAAGCTGTCTTCAGAGAAATCTCCTGCATCAACCTCACCATCGACAAGCTTGTTTCCGTACAAGAATACATCACCAGCCTTATAATCTTTGGCCATGGTAGCATTCTTCTTGAACAAGAAATCAATATCAGATACTGCAATAGCATTCTTCTTAAGATACTCTTCGAAGAAATGAACCATATTTGAAGTAGTCATCGCCACCAAAAGGGTGTCTTTCTTGCTTGCAAAAAGCTCCCAATATTTGTTATATGAAGGCCACTGTGGGTGCAATGGGTAATAATCGGCATGAATTCTGGGCACAGAATCAAGAGAATTGAATTCTGTCTCGTGCGCGATACAATCTCCCTCGGTTGTAGCACTTGTACTTGGCATCATGTCGAGAAGAATCGCATTAGGCAACATTGTGTTGTAGAAAAGGTACTTTCTCTGAGCAACACTCATGTCGGCAACACTCTTGACACCCCATGAATTGTTAGCATAAAAACGTTCAAAAGCAGCATCATCGGCAACGAACAATGTCTTGCTACCGGTCTTGCCAAGAACCTCTTTTTCACCCAAACTGTCAATCAGTTCAACATAGTTCTTGTAGGTGTGGTTTGGAGTACCTTCCTGCAAAAACGCATAGACACTTGCACCTAACCATTCAGGCTCAGAATCGTCATACTTGTAATCGTCAAGCCAATCCTTGCACGACTGTTGCATACCGCCCATGAAAAGCAGACAAACTGCTAACAGGAAAGCCTTGCCAAATTTACTAAAACGGTGGTCAAACATAAATACAAATTTATTAATTATTATTTTTTTATTTTTTTAATATTTCGCACAAGGGCACAACATACCCTTACTTAACATGCAAAAATAAGAATTTTAAATAAACCTTAGCACAAATAAATGTTTTTTTTTTGCCTGAAAGCGTTTTTTTCACATTTAAAGCAAAAAAAATCCGCCATTTTTGCCTCATCGACAACAAATGACGGATTTTTCAATTTTAAGAGAATTAACAACTAAATGTTAAAAAATCTATTTAATATTTTGTTTATATTCAACATTCACCGGCTCGCCTTTTATAACTTCTGCAAATTCGTATGGCGTAATCCTCACAGGCTCTATCATGAATTCCGGCACATTGAACGAATGGTCGAAAAAGTCATAGAATTCAGAGCTCTCCTGTGGAAGTAAAAAAGCCTTGTCCGCCACACCGTTATCATCCATATGGGCTATATAAAGACGACTGTAGTTGGTATCATCCCTACGACTGGCAAACAGAATCCACTTTCCGGTACTGCTCCATGCATGATAGCTCTCCGGGAATGGCGAGTTAGCCTTATCGAGCGGCCAATAATCCTTTGTCTCCAAATCAAGGACATACAAATCGGCATCCTTATGCCAAATATGGAAACAACCATATTCTGCAAGCGCAAAAAGCATATAACGGCCACAAGGCGATACACGTGGAAATGTAGCACTCATACCCAACAAAGATGCAGCAAAAACAGTATCCACAGCACCGAACTCTCCTGTTTCGGGATCCCAAGAACGGCTAAGAATGTCATATTTGATTTCCTTATAACGGAGGACGAATTCCGATTCCCTTTTCAATGTCGTATCAAGATGCTCCATATGAGCAGAACAGTAATACAAGACCTTTCCGTCAGCCGACCAGCACGGGAAGACCTCAAGGTCATCGGCTCCGTTTGCCACATGGGTAACTGTTTCCTTGACAGGATTATATACGATAACATCGCTTGCCTTATCCTGCACCTCAACCTTATTTGGATTCTTTGTGTGGAACACCTGACCGGTGCTGTTTACAGAATAGGCAACGACATCATACTTTGGATTAAACGAAGGGTATACTCCTGCCGATATGGTAGAATCAGTCTTGAGATCCACCTTCTTTGCTTTGCCGTTATGCACAAACACCGTTCCGCCAAGATGTTGACGGGCATGAAACTGCATGTTGTCGGTTTTGTAATTCTTATAAGCATGGCAATTAATACACTGACCATGCGGTTCCGAAGGAACAAGATGGTTACTATATATCACCTCCTCGTCATAATTAGAGATGTTACGTTGACAGATCCTCAAGTTCTCATACGCCACATAAGATGGAGGTATCAGACGATATGAAATATAAGGATCAATAGAGTCCGGAGAGACTTTGAAGCAGAATGGTTCAAAACGTTTCCATTCCTCCTTGCTTTTCACAAAAAGTTCCACATCTATTTTATCTCCGTTTGCAACATCAAGCATTGCATGCCATTCTTCAACAGGAACAGCAACTTCTTTACCAGCCACAACAAGTTCTTTTCCGCCGGCTGCAAAACGAGTTACATACCCATCTCCGTCCTCCTCTATCCTGAACGTCAACGGTGCTATATTACAAGGTATCGTCACATCGGTATATTGCGGATATATTTCCGGTTTACGGCCTGCTGCAACACTGTTTTCAGGAACTGAAGGTGCGCATGACAGCATAAGCGCCATCACAAGAATTGAGCCAAATATTTTTTTCATAGCCATCAATTTGTTTTGATTTTACGTACAAAGAAATAGAAATAAAAATAGGTATCAGCATAATCATCCTTGAAATACTTGGCCATCTCCTCTTCTTTCATACCTTTATACTTCTTGGTCCTTGCAACAAACGATTCCAACTTGCGTTGAACACTCTTAGAAACAAATTTGTCGACAAAGCCAGGAGAGACACTGACCGTCTTGCCTTTATCTATATTGAGGAAGAGCAACAACGCCTCTTGATAATATCTTGGCAGCCTTGTCGGTTCACACTCCTTAAAATAACGGTCTATCAGATACCAGAACAACTTAGAATCCTTGCGGATCATAGCAGACATGAGTGCCACCTCTATATAAAGCAGGGTCGGCTTATCCGAAATATATTTGAATTCGCCTGTAAGATAAGCCTCGACAAAAGACTCGTCGACACCAAGAGCATCTTCGTAACATGATAGTTGCAACGGCATTGCAAATTCATTCGTTTTTTCTATAAGAGCAGGATCGAGTATATATTTTTCCAAATCTTCGGCCCAACCACGATAGAACATCGTACGCTTCAGGATATCAATATAGCGCTGTGCCAGGCGATATTCACCAGCCAGCAACATAGAACGGGCTGCATGCTTCAGATACTCTATTCTCCATCCATACTCCACAGCATCCTCCATACACCAGCGGTAGCTGAAGTTGAACTTACCATATTGGAAATATATCATTTTACCACCGGTCTGTGTCAAATGCACCGGCATAGGCGCGAGAATATCCGAACTTCCGTCAGGATATGAAAACATTTCGTTGCTGGCTGTACCAAGCTTAAACAAAGCTATATTCTTGTTCAGTACTATCTGACGCGTAGTTTTCTCTGTATCTCTTGCATACTCGGCAACATCACGCCATTTACACTCCCACATGGCATTATTCTGTTTGTTTTCAATACGAAAATTAGTATCGTTATACCAGAACAAACATACAAGAACAGCTGCCGACAATACCACACATGCAGCAACGATACGCTCAATTTTCTTTCCGTCATGCAACTTTGTACGCAATGCAACAAGTACACAAAAGCCGACAAAAGAGGAAAAAAGCAAAATAAGCGGAATCCAGTAGAGATATACAAAGTGCCAATACGAAAATGTCTCATGCTCAACCTTTGCAACATAAGAACCTATCCACTGTGTTATAGGCAATCCGGCACCATACATGTGTTCAGCACTGACGCTTGTGTAACAATAATAGTATACATAAGGAATTGCACAAGCAGCCACAACAGCCACAGCAAGTGTAAGCGACGGCAATAGAATGTTTTTGCGTTCCGATAATGATGCTGCAACGTCATAACAACCCATCAAAAAGGCTGCAACCAAAGCATACGCTCCGAGTAGCGGATATCCTACAAATACCCATACAACAACAAAGAACATACGCAACACTACTTTTACGCGCTTGAAGCACCATAATGCAAGCAGGAAAAGCAATGTTGCCAATAGGGCCATATACCAGTATCCTGGCTGTTTAAGGTAGAATATCCAATATCCCAACTGTGTGTTGCTCACCAAAAGAGCAAGAACGGGAAGCAAGGCAAGCAGCTTATAGCTCTTTTGCAAGCCAAAGACGCTTATAACAAGTTTATATACAGCATATAGCAATGCTACATATATTGCTGCACCCAAGGCGGGATAATAGAAGAATTGTACAAAAAAACTCGATATATAATGCAAGAAGCCTGCAGGCTTTGACATCATACTCTCAAAAAAGAGATCGTCAAAAAGGAATACCGAGAGTTCGTTGATACGAAACAGCAATGCCGATTCATATGTAGAAAGTACGATCCACAAACCGACAAAAAAAAGCAACGGAATAGTTTTAAGGCTCCGAAGCATACCACCCAATTTTGAAATCTTATTATTTGGCATAGTATCAGTCATGTTAAATTACATTATAATATCTTGTATGTCACACGAACAATCCTGCTCTTGAGCGATCAAGCAGATAGCTATCAAGAAGCACAAGAGAGGCCATTGCCTCTACTACGGGTACGGCACGCGGAACGACACATGGATCATGACGGCCGTGTGCAAGCAATTTAGTCTCTTCACCGGCGCTTGTAACAGTTTCCTGCTCCATAAGTAACGTTGCCACAGGCTTGAAAGCAACCCTGAAATAGATATCATTTCCATTGGATATGCCACCCTGTATACCGCCGCTGTTGTTCGTACGTGTTGCAATGGTATCACCATTGCGATAAAACAGATCGTTCTGTTCCGAACCACGACCAGAAGCAGCCTCAAATCCATTTCCGTATTCAAAGCCTTTGACAGCATTTATAGACAGCATCGCATGAGCCAATGAGGATGTCAGTTTGCCGTACAACGGCTCACCAAGCCCTGCCGGAGCACCTTTCACTACGCATGTAACGACACCGCCGACTGTATCTCCCTGACGTTTCACGTCGAGTATCAGCTCTTCCATCTCTTTAGCCTTGCCGGCATCGGGACAACGCACTATATTACTTTCAGCCAATGACAAATCGTAATCAACGTATCTTTTATCAAGCTTTATGCCACCGACTTGCGAAGTGTATGCCTGTACGGTTATACCCAACTCTTTCAAAGCTAATTTGGCTAAAGCTCCGGCACACACTCTGACAGCCGTTTCACGTGCCGAAGAACGACCACCACCACGATGGTCACGCAAACCATACTTGTAATCATAGACATAATCGGCATGAGAAGGACGATACACGTCACGCATATTGTCATAGTCGCCACTGCGGGTATTATCGTTTCTTATGATAAAGGCTATCGGTGTACCCGTTGTACGCCCCTCGAAAATCCCTGAAAGGAATTCCACTTTATCCTGTTCTTGTCTCGCAGTTGTCACAGCACTCTGACCAGGCCTACGACGGGCCATTTCTGCGGCAACAAAATCCTCATCAACAGCCACGCCAGACGGAAAGCCATCAAGCACTCCACCTATGGCAACACCATGCGATTCACCAAACGTCGTAAGACTCAAAAGCCGACCTATGCTATTCATTGCTTAGTATTGTTCTTGACTATTAATGACAACAGCCACCGCTGCAACCGCCATCACCGCCGCAACTACCTCCGTTGCAACCGCTACAACCACTGCATGACGCCTTCAAAGAATCATAGAACTTCTTGAGTTCAGACTCCTTTGCAGGACGTGCCTCTACAACATTACCCACAAACTGAAGATCACAACCTGCCAACGGATGATTGAAATCCATTGTAACTTTCAGAGGTGTAACCTCCTTCACTGTACCAAGAATAGGAGAACCGTCGGCACGCATCATCTCCACGACATTGCCTGTATATATATGTGCAGAATCGAACTTGCCGTCAATAGTAAAAACTTCTCGGTCAAAATCCTGCACATGGTCAGGATCATATTCACCATAAGCATCGGCAAACGGTATTGTAAAGTCGAATGTATCACCTTTCTTAAGGTCCTTAAGATTCTCCTCAAAAGCATCGAGAGTATAACCTACACCTGTCAAAAAAGCAAAAGGTTGCTCACGTGTTGTCTTCTCAACTTCCTCACACTCACCATTACGGTGTGACACCAAAGTGTATGCCACTCTCAAATATTTGTTTGTTGTTTCCATGTTTATAATTTGCATTTAATCCGCAAATATAATAATTGTTTACAAAATCCAAACCATTAACAACGAAAAAGAACATACAGACAATTACAGCACAGTTTAATTTCACGATTCACGCATTATTTCATTAAGAAAACCAATCTGTTTTGGATAATATGTATATCTTTACGGCAGAATATGAAAAACCTATAACAATCAAAACATATGAACAAGAAAATCAACATGCCTTGGGAAGAGCGTCCCGAAGGCTGCACCGATGTAATGTGGCGATATTCAAAGAACCCGGTCATTGACCGCTACGCCATACCAACCTCAAACAGCGTGTTCAATAGCGCAGTAGTACCTTTCGGTGATGGATACGCAGGTGTATTCCGTTGCGATAACAAATCGGTACAGATGAACATCTTTGCTGGATTCAGCAAGGACGGTATAAATTGGGAGATAGAACATGAACCTATTGTATTCAAAGCCGGAAACACCGACATGATCGAATCGGAATACAAGTACGACCCACGCGTTACATGGATTGAGGACCGCTATTGGATAACATGGTGCAACGGATATCACGGACCAACCATCGGTATCGGCTATACATTCGATTTCAAAGAGTTCTTCCAGTGCGAGAACGCATTCCTCCCATTCAACCGCAACGGTGTACTTTTCCCTGAAAAAATCAACGGAAAATATGCGATGCTGAGCCGTCCAAGCGACAACGGACACACACCTTTCGGTGATATTTATCTCAGCTACAGCCCGGATATGAAATATTGGGGTGAACACCGTTCTGTAATGAAAGCCACCCCATTCCCCATCAGCGCATGGCAGTGCACCAAGATCGGTGCCGGTTCAGTACCCATTCTCACCGACGAGGGATGGTTGCTTTTCTATCATGGTGTAATAACTACATGTAACGGTTTCCGCTACTCAATGGGTGCCGCACTGCTCGACAAGAACGACCCATCGAAAGTCCTATACCGCACACAGCCATATCTGTTAGCACCTGCCGCGCCATACGAGCTTATGGGCGATGTACCCAATGTAGTATTCCCTTGCGCCGCACTCAACGATGGCGACAAGGTTGCAGTATATTACGGTGCCGCCGATACTGTTGTTGGCATGGCTTTCGGCTACATCTCGGAAATCATCGATTTCATGAAGAAAAACAGCTGCGAATAATTGTAAAAAAGCAATACAGCAAAAGAGGTTGTGTGTAAAGCGCAACCTCTTTCTTTTTTATTTATTGATATAAAATATTTAAAAAATAAATATAATATTGATTCTATTTAGTATCTTCGCAAACAGCACAACAATTCAGCAGAACAACAATGAAAAAGATTTCTTTATTACTGACTATGGCCATCATATTCATTGCCGGTGGCTGCAATAGAGGAGAAAGCGGCTACATGGCCCATAATTTCATAACAGCAGACACAACTGGTTTTCAGAAAGATGGAAAGCCATACCGTTATATCGGAACGAATCTATGGTATGCTTCCATATTGGGCTCAACAGGTGAAGGAGGTGACAGAGCAAGGCTCTGCAAGGAACTTGACAACCTGAAAGAGCTTGGTGTCACAAACTTGCGTATACTTTCAGGCCCTGACGCAGGAAGTTTGCTTGCCAATCCCGCAAAGCCATTTATGCAGACAGCACCCGGAACCCTGAACGACACTCTGCTTGCAGGACTGGACTTCACCATCGCAGAACTCGAAAAGCGAGGTATGGACGCTGTAATATACCTGAACAACGCATGGGACTGGAGCGGCGGATATGGATTCTACCTGAAACAATGCGGATATGGAGATTCGCCGAACACCAATGTGCCCGGAGGTTACAGCAGCTATGTCGATTATTGCGCAAACTTCTCGCGCGACACGACAGCACTCAATATGTATTATGATTATATCAGACAGATTGTTTCACGCAAGAACAGCATAACGGGCCGCAGCTATAAAGACGAGCCTGCTATTATGGCATGGCAGCTATGCAACGAGCCGCGACCATTCTCACCCGACAACAAAGAGCTTTTCGCCACATGGATAGCAAAGGCTGCAAGCATAATCAAAAGCATAGACCCGAACCATCTTGTATCTACCGGAAGTGAGGGATATATCGGTTGCGAAGTCGACATGGAGCTATGCGAAAGGATTCATGCCGACAAGAACATCGATTATATAACAATCCATATATGGCCCGTAAATTGGGGTTGGGCACCACGTTCAAACCCTGACATAGGAATAGGCAATGCCTGTCTGGAGAGCGGAAAATACATCGACGAACATATCAGACTTGCAGAACGCATAGGCAAACCTATTGTAATCGAGGAATTCGGATATTCACGCAAGAACAACGAATCAGGAACCGGAATCCCGACAGACAGCCGTGACATCTTCTACCGTTATATATTTGAACGAGTACTGGAGAGCGACCGCATTGCAGGGTGCAATTTTTGGGGTTGGGGCGGAAAAGGTCGTCCTCGGGAACTTGTTTGGCAACAGGGTGACGACTATCTGTGCGATCCGCCACATGAGCCACAGGGCTGGTACTCGGTATTTGACAATGACACTACAACTATAAATGTAATTAAAGAATATACTCAAGCATTAAACAGATAAAAACCTATAACTATGTACAAGACTGACAACCGTATTGTTGCCACACTCGACGCAGGTGGTACAAATTTCGTTTTTGGAGCAATGAGAGCTGGCGAATTCATCATCGACCCCGTTTCTGTTCCATCTATGGCACACGATCTTGACCTGTGCCTGCAGAATATGAAGAACGGCTTTGCACAGGTTTTCGACAAGCTCGAAGAGAAACCGGTTGCAATAAGCTTTGCATTCCCCGGCCCTGCAGACTATCCAAACGGCATTATCGGAGGTTTCTTACCGAATTTCCCATCGTTCCGCGACGGTGTGGCTCTTGGTGCTTTCCTTGAGAAGGAGTTCGGAGTTCCCGTTTTCATAAACAATGATGGTGACCTTTTCGCATACGGAGAGGCTCTCTGCGGTGCACTGCCCGAGATTAACAACCGCCTTGTAGAACTTGGTTCGAACAAGCAGTATAAGAACCTGATTGGATACACATTGGGAACAGGCTTCGGCATCGGCGTTGTCATTGATGGCAGACTCAACCGCGGTGACAACTCATGCGTAGAGACATTCTGTCTGCGCCACCCCGACATGCCGGACGTAATCGTAGAAGATGGTGTAGCCATACGTGCCGTTTGTCGC
Organism: Bacteroidaceae bacterium; assembly: GCA_017555585.1. Lineage (GTDB taxonomy): Bacteria > Bacteroidota > Bacteroidia > Bacteroidales > Bacteroidaceae > HGM04593. Next base: position 65,811 of record JAFZGA010000005.1, on the reverse strand, counting down.
GTATATGGAGAGAAGAGCGGAAATATGAACCACGGACTCACACCAAAGGATATATGCGAAATTGCTGACGGCAAGCGCGAAGGAGATGTAGAAGCTGCACGTGAAGCCTTTGCTTCACTCGGCCGCGTAGCCGGTGCTGCAATATCTGCTGCCGTAACAATCATAGACGGTCTTGTGGTAATCGGAGGAGGTGTCTCTGCGGCAAGCCATTGGATAATGCCTGCACTGCTCCAAGAGATGCGATCAAAACTACGTACACTCGGCGGTGACGAGGTAAACCTTGTACAGATGAACGTATATAACCTTGAAGACGATGCAGAATTCACACAGTTCGCACAGGGAGAAGTAAAGAAAGTCAAGGTTTACGGTGAGGAGCGTTATGTCGATTACGACAGCCGCAAGCGCATAGGTATTGCAATCTCAAAATTGGGAGCAAGCAAAGCTGTTTCAGTTGGAGCATACGCATTTGCATTGAGTGAACTTGACAAGAGATGAGACTATGAAAAAGATATTGCTTTTGACATTGTTGTTTGTGTCGGCACTTGCAGTGGCACAGAAGCCGTCCGAGCTGGTAAATCCTTTCATTGGAACGACCAATTTCGGAACGACCAACCCCGGTGCGGTGACACCCAACGGCATGATGTCGGTTGTACCGTTCAACGTTATGGGATCGGACCTGAACGTTTTTGACAAGGACAACCGCTGGTGGTCGGCACCATATGAATACAACAACAAGTTCTTTACCGGTTATGCACACGTAGCATTGAGCGGTGTGGGATGCCCTGAAGCATCGTCACTGCTCGTAATGCCGACTTCCGGCGAACTTGACGTAAACTATTTCAGCTACGGTTCGGAATACACCGACGAGAAGGCATCACCGGGATATTACAGCAACATGTTGACCAAATATGGAATAAGGACAGAGGTAACAGCAACAACACGCACATCGTGTGAGCGATACACATTCCCGGCAGGAAAAGGAAATATCATTCTGAATCTGGGTCAGGGATTGTCCAACGAATGCGGTGCTATGGTACGCCGTGTGAACAGTACTGAAATCGAGGGTTTCAAACTGCTCGGTACATTCTGCTACACCACCCAGGCCGTATTCCCCATATATTTTATAATGCGCGTATCAAAAGCTCCTACAAGCGAAGGTGCATGGAAATTCCAACCGTTGCTTACAGGAGTCGAGGCAGAATGGACACCTGATGACGGAACATACAAGCTGTACGAGAACTATTACCGCGAAATTGCCGGTGACAACATCGGTTACCGTTTCTGTTACGATAACCTTGCCGACAACGAGCAGATTACAGTACAGATTGGAGTATCGTTCGTGTCAATAGAGAATGCCCGTGAAAACCTTGAGGCCGAACAGGGCGGAAAGAGTTTTGACGAAGTGTATGCCAATGCCGTAGAACATTGGAACAGCGACCTTTCACGCATACGCATCGAGGGTGGAACAGCCGACCAGCAGACAATATTCTACACAGCCCTTTACCATGCACTGATACATCCGAGCATCATCAGCGATGTAAACGGAGAATATCCAAAGATGGAGAACGGCGAAGTAGGCAGAAGCGACTACACCCGTTACACTGTATTCTCGTTATGGGACACATACCGCAACCTGCATCAGCTGCTGACACTTGTATACCCCGAACGACAGACCGACATGCTACGTACCATGGTCGGCATGTATGAGGATTGGGGTTGGTTACCACGTTGGGAACTTTTCGGACGTGAGACATTCACTATGGAGGGCGACCCTGCAGCCATTGTCATTGCCGACAGTTGGATAAAGGGACTGCGTGATTTCGATATCAGTACAGCATACGAAGCTATGCTCAAATCTGCCACGACAAAGGGTGCAGAGAACCTTATCCGCCCCGACATCGACCCGTATATCGAAAAGGGCTATATTCCACTATGGTATTTCTCGAACGACCTTTCGGGCGACAACTCTGTTTCACATGCACTTGAATACTGTTCAGCAGACTATGCGATAGCACAGCTCGCCGACTCATTGGGTGACAAGGCACGCGCAAAAGAGTTCCTGAAACGTTCACAGAGCTACCGCAGATACTTCTGTAAAGAGCACGGCACATTGCGTCCACTGACAAAAGAGGGTGAATTCCTTGGTGATTTCGACCCGGCAACAGGAAAGAACTTCGAGAATGTGCCAGGATTCCATGAGGCATCGGCATGGTGCTACACATTTGCCGTTCCACACGACATTAAAGGCTTGACCAAGCTGATGGGTGGCAAACAGGGTTTCATAAAGAGCCTGCAAGGTGTTTTCGACAACGACAATTACGACCCTGCAAATGAGCCGGACATCGTATACGCCTATCTGTTCAGCCGTTTCAAAGGAGAGGAGTGGCGCACACAGAAAGAGGTAAAGAAGATTCTCGACAACCACTACAAGAATGCACCTGACGGCATACCGGGCAATGACGATACCGGTACTATGTCGGCATGGGCTGTATTCTCAATGATGGGTTTGTACCCTGACTGTCCGGGTGAACCGACATACACCCTCACAACACCGGTGTTCGACAAGATAAAGATTGCTACACCGCAAAGCGAGATAAACATAGAGTGCAAACGCCCTACAGCCGACAGCCACTACATCGAGAACATCTCGCTTAACGGTAAGGCAAGCGGATACCGCATAACACACAAGCAGTTGCTCGACAACGCAAGAATTGAGTACAAACTTAAAAAAGAAGCAAAATGAAGATAAAGGATATTGCATTGGCACTGCCTCTGCTATTTGCTGCGTGTACATCCACCCAGCAGGAGAACCTCACCGAATATGTCAATCCATTGATTGGCAGCGGCGGTCATGGACACGTTTTTATAGGCGCAAGCGTACCGTTCGGTATGGTACAGTTAGGACCTACCAGCATCAATGAGACATGGGACTGGTGTTCCGGATACCATCAGGACGAAGCAACAGTAATAGGTTTCTCTCACACACATTTGAGTGGAACCGGTATCGGCGACCTCTTTGATGTCACCGTAATGCCCGTCACCGGAGATGTAATCTATGAACGTGGAATGGTAGAAATACCCAACAGCGGCCTCTGGTCTATGGCAGACCGTACACAAGAGATTGTTAGACCGGGATATTATTCCGTTCCTCTCACACGCTACGGCATAAAGGCCGAAATGACAGCAACAGCACGTGTAGGACTGCACCGATATACATTCCCTGCATCGCAGGAAGCGGCACTTGTCTTTGACCTTCAGAACGGTGGCTGCTGGGACGACCCTACAGAGACATTCATGCAGGCCGAGGGTAACAACCGTATTGTCGGTTACCGTTACTCAAAAGGATGGGCAAAGAACCAACGCATATATTTTGCAGCAGAGTTTGCCAAGCCATTCAACAGTTTTGAACTGAAAGGATTCAAGGATATGTACGGACGTGCATCATTCACCACCGCCGATGGTGAGGAGATACTTTTGAAAGTTGCAATATCGCCTGTGAGCATAGAGGGCGCAAAACTTGCCCTGGAGAGCGAAATCACCGACTGGAACTTTGAGAAAGTAGCCAACAACGCTGTCAAGGAGTGGAACAAGGAACTTGCACGCATAAAGATTGAGGGCAACGACGAGATTAAGACGATATTCTACACTGCAATGTACCACAGCATGATTGCCCCTATGCTATTCAGCGACATAAACGGCGACTACCGTGGAGCAGATGACAAGGTGTATAACAGCCCTGCCCCACGCTATACCTGCTTCTCGCTATGGGACACATACCGTGCAAAGCAACCTTTGATGACAATCATACAGCCTGAAAAGGCCGGTGAATTTGTTGCTACAATGGTTGATATCTGCGACAAGCAAGGAGACCTTCCTGTATGGCACTTGTGGGGCAACGAAACAGACTGTATGGTTGGAGATCCCGGTATTCCGGTTGTTGCCGATGCCATTGTAAAAAACATCGGTGGCTTTGACCGCGAGAAGGCATTTGGTGCCATCAAGCAGACTGCGGCTCTTGCCGAGCGTGGTAAGGAATTCCGTCACCAGTACGGATATATCCCCTGCAACCTGTTTACAGAGGCTGTTGCATACGACATGGAGTACGCCATAGCTGACGGTGCAGCGGCAAATGCAGCAAAAGCTCTTGGCAAAGATGAGGATTACAGACATTTTACAAAGATGAGCCAATCTTACCGTACATTCTTCGACAACAAGCGCGGTTTCATACGCGGTGTCGATGACAAGGGCAATTTCCGTGAGCCGTTCAATCCATATTTTGCAGCACACCGTGCCGATGACTACTGCGAGGGTAACGCATGGCAATACACCTGGCTGGTACCGCAGGACCTCGACGGCTACATTGAACTGTTTGGAAGCAAAGAGGCATGCATTGCACGTTTGGACTCATTGTTCCTTGCACCGTCAACAGTGGAAGGCGACCCGTCACCCGATATTTCCGGCATGATAGGTCAGTTTGCACACGGCAACGAACCGAGCCATCATATCCTGTACCTTTATACAATGATGGGTGAACCGCACAAAACAGCCAAGTGGGTACGCGAGGTAATGAAGACACAATACCGCAACGATTTTGACGGTCTCTCAGGCAACGAGGATATGGGACAGATGTCGGCTTGGTATATAATGTCGGCACTCGGATTCTACCAGGTAGAACCGGCAGGGGCACGCTACTGGTTCGGCTCGCCAATCGTTGACCGCGCAGAACTGGCTGTTGCAGGCGGCAAGTTCGTTATAGAGACAATCAACAACAGCGAAACCAATATATATATAAAGAGTATAAAGCTCAACGGCAAACCTCACAATCTGCCATACATTGAGCATAGCGACATTGCCAAGGGAGGCAAGCTCACATTCGAAATGAGTGACACACCGGCAAAATGGTGGTAATTCAAAAGAAACAATAGTGACATACATAAAAAGGATGCTTCCGCAAGAAGCATCCTTTTTTATGTATGAATTCTTAAAGTCCCGAGAATGTGAAGTACGAAAGAGGTTTTTCCACCCATGCGGCACCACCGTAATTAAGTTCCAACGCTGTAAAAAGAGGAGAACAAGTGTTTTTGTTATAGGATACATTACAAAGTAGAATTCTTAGTTTTTTGTTCATCATTGTAATATTTTGATATTTAGAGTTATTATTGTGCAACCTTAATCTTGCCAGCCATATACATTATTATCTTCGAATCTTTCTCTTCCACTGCAATTATAAAGTCTGAGATTGTTTTGTCATCACTTGATGCCGAAGCAAAACCTCTGACATAGTCATTGCTGTCAAACGCCTTCGCTTCGCCTACATTGAACTCTTCCAGCAGGGATTTGAACGCATCTAACTCATTACGCAATGCAAGGCAGGTCTCTTGTGAGGATTCGCTATAATTGATGATTGCAATGCTTGTCACGCCCTTCATAAAATCCTTGCCGAACTGCTTGTTCAACATCATCTTGACCATTCCCAAACCACGGCCTTTGACCAAGGTCATACACTCTACGCCTTTGACCTTTTCGTATTTTTGTATAAGCTCATTGAATTTGAGTTCAACAGTCAATGGCTCTTGCGCAAAACCGGATGCCATTATCATAAAGCTCAACATGGCAAGCAGCACTATTCTTTTCATAAATCGTTTTATATAATCACCTTATTATCAGAGCATTTAGAATGGAATGAAATGAGAGGGGTATTTGCATAAAGTTTTCCATAACCATATTCGCTCAATTCCAATACACAAATTTAGTCAAAAAATCAACACAGCATATCACAAGTACCTTTTTTTGCCGTGCTGACAATAAAGCACAATTCAGGAACTACATATTCGGATTCTCCATACTCAAAACATAAGAAGGAAGCTCAATGAGCTTCCTTCTTATGTTTAAATTCCTCTAACCTCTGCATCCATTCATACCAATTGGGGATGTAGAGCGTGGCAATGACAGTATTCACCAACATACCGAACACTACTGCCGCTCCGAGCGAGAGACGGGCACCTGAACCGGCTCCACCTGCAAACAGCAACGGCATGACACCGAGTACAAAGGCAAATGAGGTCATCAGAATCGGTCGCAAACGGACATGACCGGCCTCGGAGGCACTGAATCGGATATCCTTGCCGGCGGAACGATAGTCACGCGCAAACTCCACAATAAGAATTCCATTCTTGGCACTGAGGGCTATGAGCAGTATTATACCCACCTCGGTATATATACTTATAGGTATATCAGCAATCCAGCAACCCAGTATCGCTCCAAGCAGGGCAATAGGTACACCCATGATGGCTGCTACAGGACTTGTCCAGCTCTCGTACTGCGCTGCAAGCACTAGGAATGCCACAAGTATGGCAAGGGCAAATATTATTGCGGTATTGCTGCCTGCAGCTTCCTCCTGGAAAGCGACACCAGTCCATTCATAACCGAATTCATCACCAAGCTGCGCCTTGAACAGTGCAGCAACCTCTTCTATAACCTCACCGGAACTGTAGCCTGGAGCAACGTTGGCAGTAAGCGTAGCACTGTTATACATATTGTAACGTATAAGCTGGTCACTTCCAAGAATCTCCTCTGCAGTGACAAATGTACTGAAAGGGACCATCTCACCACGGTTGTTGGCAAGACTCAGTTCCATCACGTTGTCTATCATCTTCTGACTACGTTCACCGGCAGCCATCTTCACTTGCCATATACGTCCGAGCAGAACAAAGTCATTGACATATATTGCTCCCATATAGTAACTGAGAGTCGAAAGTACAGAACCCATATCAAGTCCCATGGAGATAGCTTTCTCGCGGTCAATATTCAGAAAATATTGAGGAACATCTGCTTCAAAAGAGCTGTTCATACCGGAAATTGCACCTTCGCGACCGTAGTTGTCTACAAGGGCATCTACAGCTTTCTGCATTTCGGTCAGGCCCAATGCCTTTCGGTCTTCAAGCTGCAGCTGCAGACCTCCAACATTACCTATGCCGGGAATAGCCGGTGGCACAAAGGCAAAGCATTGCGCCTCCTCTATCCCTACATAAGCCTCACGGTTAAAACGTTCAACTACAGCTGCTGCCGACTCGTTCTTATTCTTTCGCTCGCTCCAATCCTTCAGAACGACAAAGACACTTGCCGCATTGCTCTGACGGCCGTTGTTCATTATACTGAAACCGCTGATGCTGATATTTGTCTTTACCTCAGGGTAGGACGATACTATATCCTCGACCATTGCAGCTACGGCCTCTGTACGGCTGAGCGAACTTGCCGGCGGCAACTGTACGCTTACAATGAAATATCCGTCGTCCTCATCCGGAATAAAGGTTGTCGGCCAATGAGTAAACATATATACAGCAAGTACTACCATCGCAACAAACGACACTGCAGCAATCCACGATTTACGCAACAGAAAACCTACGCTTTTATCATATATCTTTTGGACAAAATCATATCCCTTGTTGAACCAGACAAACCCTTTGCGGCCACCCTTTGCTGTAGGACGCAACAATATGGCACTCAAGGCTGGAGTAAGAGTAAGCGAGTTAAAACCGCTCAACAGTGTTGCCGTGGCTATTGTCAATGCAAATTGCTTATAGAGTTGTCCCGAAATTCCGCCAATCATTGTCGTAGGAATAAAAACTGCCATCATTACAAGCACAACACCAATAATAGGACCTGTTATCTCTTCCATAGCCTTTTCTGTAGCTTCACGTGGTGAGAGGTTACCCTCGTCAAGAATACGCGTTGCATTCTCCACAACCACAATGGCATCATCAACCACAATGGCAATGGCCAGAACAAGTCCGAACAGAGTCAGGGTGTTTATGGAGAAGCCCAGCAGAAGCATTACAGCCAGAGTTCCTATGAGCGATACAGGAATTGTAAGGCATGGTATAAGTGTTGCACGCCAATTCTGCAGGAATAGGAATATGACGAATATCACCAGTGCCGTTGTTTCAAGCAGAGTAAAGAGAACCTCTTCGATAGAACTGCGTACCACTTCGGTAGTATCGAGTGCAATCTGATACTGCACACCGGGAGGAAAAGCAACAGCAAGTTCCTCCATCCTTGCCTTGACAGCTTTGGATACAGCAAGCGAACTGGAACCGGGAGACTGATAAATTGCCAAAGCAGCTGTTGGCTTGCCCTGCAGACGCGATGAAGACGAATAGGTTTCACTGCCAATTTCAATTTCGGCAATATCACGCAGATACAACATTTCAACACCATTGTTACGAATTACGATATCTCCGAACTGTGCAGCATCGCTAAGCCTTCCCTGTACATTCAGAGTATATTGGAAGGCATTGTCGGCTTTATCGTCAAGCGTCTGGCCCACATAACCGGCCGATATCGCGAGATTCTGACGGCTGATGGCCTGATAGACTTCCGATGCCGATATTCCCCTGATGCGCATTGCTTCGGGATCGAGCCACACACGCATCGAGTATTTTCCTGCACCCATAATCTCCGCACCGCCTACACCCGGTACACGTGTGAGCTGGTCGATAAGCTGCAATTGGGCATAATTCGAGAGATACAGCTGATTATAATCCTCGTTTCCCGTAAGTGTTATGAACAGGACAATATTCGTCGACTGTTTCTGCACTACAACACCCTGCTGCGTCACCTCGCTCGGCAACGAATTAAGTGCTATGTTGACCCTGTTCTGTACAAGTACCGTCGCCATATCAATATCAGTACCCACCTCAAACGTAACAGTCAGCCTGTATGTGCCCGACGATGATGATGTCGAGCTCATATATATCATACCGTCTACACCGTTCACCTGTTGCTCTATGGGAATACCAACCGTCTGAGCAATTGTTTCGGCATTGGCACCCGGATATACAGCCGTCACCTGTACCGTCGGTGGTGTTATTGAAGGATATTGGTCAATAGGCAACACGAACAGTGACACACCGCCGGCCACAAGAAACAACAATGAGAGTACTGTGGCAAAGATAGGACGTTCTATGAAAAATTTGGAAAAGTTCATGGTTGTCTCATTTTATTTGTTCTCCATTACAGGCACTACAGGCATTCCATTACGCACCTTTAGCAACGCCTTTGTAACATATCTCTCTGTTGGTTCAAGACCTGCCGTTACAAGACACAACGTGTCATTGACCAAATCACCGACTGTTATCCTCCGGTATTCTACTCTATTAGAATCATTCACCACATAAAGGTATTTTCCCAACTGATCGGTTCCTATAGAGGCATCACGTACAAGGAGAGCATTTTTTATCTCATCATATGGAAGAACCACATTTATATAGCTTCCAGGTTTGAGCATTCCGTCACCGTTGGACAATTCAGCACGCACCTGCAATGTACCGGTAGTGAGGTTGACATCAGGAGCAAGGTAATCTATCTTTGCATCCCATGTGACATATTTGCCGCCAAGGGTAAATGTTATGTCGCTCTGGTCGATACCGGATGCTCCACGCTGCAGATTCTTCTGCCATTGCACATCACTGATATTGAAATAGGCATACATTATATCATCTTTATACAGTTTGCAGAGCTCCACCGGCGACATCTCACCCGACACATATTCTCCAACAGAGTATTTGCGTAAACCTACTACACCTGTTGCAGGTGCTTTTACATAACAATATCCCAATTTTGTTCTTGCAGTATTCAAGGCCGCACGTGCATTGTCTATTGCAGCTTTTCCGCTTTCGACCTTGCTTTTTGCCTGCAACAGTTCTATCTGACTCACTGCTTCACTGTTTATTGCCACCTTCATACGTTCATAACTGCTAACGGCATAATCATACTCCGCCAATGCCGTCTGCAAGGCCGCGTTGGCTTGAGCCACAGCATTTTCGTAAAGAGTAGGTTCTATGACAAAGAGCAGATCACCCTCTTTAACCCTACCTCCCTCGACGAAATTACGTTTGATTACCGTACCGTTCACGCGCCCCACAACAGGAATTGTCGCATCAGCGGCAAGATAACCCGGGTATTCGCGTGTAAGCGTTATATCCTGCACCGCAGGCAATGCAACCTCTACGGGCAATGTACCACCCGACATCTCCGTCTCGCTCTTCTTGTGGCATGCTGTCATGACAAGCACTACCACCATAAATATCATTTTTTTCATTATGAAAGGATTTACCAACCACCACCAAGGGCTTCGTATAGTTGAACAAGATATATAAGTGAAAGTCCGCGTGCCTGTACAAGATAGTCCTGACAGGTAAAGAGCGAGCGTTGTGCATCCAGGACATTCTGATACTCCGTCAATCCCTGCTTATACAATTCAAGCGAAAGGGCAAGCGTCTCCTCGTCCTGATTCATTGCCTCGCGCAGTGTCACTATCTGCGCTATCGAATTACGGTACTGAGACATGGCACTCTCTACCTCCTGCATGGCATTGAGCATGGTACTGTTGAACGAAGCTATACTCTGATCGAGTGCCGCACGTGCCTCACGGGTAGCATTGACACGTTCCATACCGCTGAATATATTCCATGAGAGAGATGGAGCTATCTCCCACGTCAGACTTTTTGAACGGGGTAAAGTCTTAAGTTTGTCAGAAGTAAATCCTACAGAACCCGTGACAAAGAGCGACGGAAACCAGTCGCGACGCGAAGCACCGAGCAAAGCGGCATTTGCCTCCACCTGTCGTTCGGCAGCACGGATATCGGGACGTCTCAACAACAGATATGCCGGCACACCCACCTCTATGGGTGCCATATATTCAGGTAAGGCATATCCCTCTTCGAGCCACCCCTGCAGTTCCTGCGGATATATACCAAGCAACACAGCCATGGCATTGCGATAACCGTCCACTGTAGCCTGCATTGCCGGTATTTTGGCTTTGGTACTATAATAGACACTGCGTGACTGCGCCACATCCAATTTCGAAGCCAGGCCGCTGTTGTAACGCGACACTACAATATCCATGATCTCGCGCTGCGATTCGACATTCCATCGGATGACCTGCATTTCGGCAAGTGCCTGACGCAAAGAGAAATAGGTTGTGGCGACATTTGCCACAAGTGAGACCATGACTGCATTGAATTCCTCTTCGGTTGCCATAAAGAGCATTTTCTGTGCTTTGGAGCGCATGTATATTGTTCCGAACACATCGGCCTGCCATTTCATAGAGACAGCCGCAGAATATTGCCCTTCCCACGCTTCGCGATAAAGCGTCTGCGGACTGTTACCGCTTGTCTTTGCACGCTGCCAACCAAGGTTCAGGTCAAACGAAGGCATAAGCCCGCCTTGCGCCTTGCGCCATGCTGCGCGTGCCTTCCTGATATTTTCCATTGCACCCAATGCCGAATAGTTGTTCTTGCACGCAGTGATAATGAGCGAATCGAGGAGCGGATCCTCAAAATTAAGCCACCAGGTATCATCGGGCGGCAACGTCTGATCAAAGAACTCACCGTCATTCCACCCCGGTGGCAACGGTTTTTCAAGATACCCCTCGCCATTCTGGGACATAGCTCCCATACTGCAGGCAAGAAGAAATAGAAATAAAAAAGAAAGCCTCATCATATATGTTAACCTTTAACAAGGTATAAACACATTGATGAGGCTTTTAGTTGAGTAGTTGTATCTTTTACTGGCTTACAGCAGGAATACTGTCTGCCGCAACGGCTTCTTCGGCAGGTACTGCCTGTGGTTCTTCAACCACCTCAACCTGTTCCTTATTAAAGAAAGAGAGTGGAGAAGGTGCGCCCATGCATGCAAATATGTTACCGAGCCACAGACCTGCAAGTACAACTATAAGCAACACTAAAGATATAATCCATTTCTGCCATGCAGGAATTCCTTTTCTTGCATATGGGTCTTTGAGTTTCAGCTTAGGGAACTTGGCAATATCGGTCAATGTCTCGCCAAACGGAATACTTATCTTTGCCGAAGCATTGATTGCCCATCCGTTGGCATTGAGCAATGGAGCGATATTACGACGGCGTAGTTTCATCCACGCCATAATCATAGCCGGACCTGAAATAAACAGCATAATACCGATAAATATACCTAAATACTGCCACCACGTAAACCCTTTCAAACTATCCAATATACCGGCTAATGCAGTACCAATCATTCCGAAAGCCATACCTATGGCTGCGAAGATTCCGGCAAACTTTGCAATATCGAATGGGGGTGTCGGAGCCTTGCTCTTGTCATCAGCAGGTGTTGCGGCTGGAGTGGCATTGATTTTGGCATTGGCATCCTTCATTATTGCAGCATCCTTGTCGGCTGCAGTCTTATTTATCAGGTTCTCGACGGTAGTTGCCATACGACGGTAAGGAGACCAGAAAGCCTGACCTACACTGATAGGATTGTCTATAATCTTGGTTATTACAGCATCCCACATCTGTCCTTGGTTGTCATAATAGATAGCATTCTTGCCCACGACAAGGTCACCTACATCACCAACCGTAACAGCAGCAACGATGCTCAACTTGGCAGGACTAGCCTTAGTGGTACAATCACAATATACAAGATACATGCCACTCGCCGGTGCCATAGTATTGTGCTTTGCCATATCGGCAACAAGCATACACATACGGCATTCACGTTGGTCAATAATCAGACGACCACTTTGGAAGATTGCCTTGACGCTCTTGCTTCGTGAATAGAAATCCTGAAAAGCAACAAAATTGCGAAGCAAACGATAGAAATCACGATATATATGCAAAAATTTATCTACCATATCAATACCGTCGGCTGAATCTTTGAGGGCAAGATCCTGTGCTACAAGGTCAAGCAAAGCCTGTTTCTTGTCATCGGCAAGCATCTTTTTTATTGTCTCTACACCCAATGCCTCGACCTCACCACCTTTCTTGGCAGCTTTCCAGGCGTTATATGATGCAAAAGAAGCACCTATGGCAGCCCACACAGCCTCGGTAAGAACCTTCTCCTTTGGTTTTACAATGGATATCAGAGTGCTGAATTGCGAAGCCCATGCCGGGTTTATTGCAGCATCAACATCCAGTTCTGCCTTGCCGGTAACACGCGCAATGGGATAAGCTGCTATTTCATCGGTCTTGCCGGTAAGATTATCGGCACTGATAGCCTCGATAAGCGCAGTCTGCACATCAAGCTTCATCGCACTCTCCGGTGAAAATGAAGCGAGTTTTGAGCGCATGAAATAATCCTTCACCTTTATGTCAAGAGCATTATATGCCTCGATAGCCTTATCGGTATCCGCACCGTAAGGAGCTTCAACGGCAGCCTCGCTCCATGCCAGATAATCGGCCAATGCCTGATAGAACTTCTCTATGAGTTCAGCGTTTGTGCCATTCACACCGCTACGGTCTACCACACCGCCAAAAGCATTGACAATGGCCGCAATGAGTGCTTTTTCTTCAGCGTCATCAGTAGACTGTTCAGTTATTATACCGTCACCATTGAAACGTGTCTTGGCGAAAATTGCAGTATAGTCCTTAGTTTCTGCCAAAGAGATGACAGAGCCCTCATTACCAAGATTTACAAGAATCTGCTTTGCTGAATTATACAGTCTCAATCCATCGGCATTTTCTTTATTGAACAGTTCTACATCAATATTGTCGGCACCTTTGACAATCAGATCCGCATCCTTGACTACCGAAGTCAACCACTGCGATGTAGCAACCACATCGTTCACGCGGATACGTCCATCATTATCGGCATCAATGTATTTCAGGCTTTTATCATCAATATCCAATCCTGTGGTAGGACATGACAATACAGTCCACTTCTTGACATCCAGCTCTCCTAAATGGGCAATGTCAGCACCTGTGGTGATTTTCACGCGTGTAAAACCACCGATATTATCGTAGTTCCATGAATGTTTTTTTGTCGCCATAATTTAATAAGTCTTCGTTTTATATGTGTCCCAATAATTTCTACTCACAAAAATAATACACTTTTATTATTCTGCAAAATTCAATTACGGGAACTGCAGATAATATACTACTTACAATTTGCCAACTCTCCCGAGCTGGATCTTGCCTAATCTAAAGTTATAGCAGCCAACTGCAGGCTGTGTCATCGGCTATCAGTTGTAGCTGACAGACTAAAGCATATTCTGTTTCTTGAGCTCTTCGGCTACAACGAGCAGTTCATCGTACCACTCTCTGCCAAAGCGTTCTATCAAAGGTTCTTTCAGAAACTCGTATGCTCGGATACCTTTTCTGCGTCCTTTGATAAAGGCACTGCTGCATACGTCCCACTTGTGGAAATTGACCGCTGTAAAATCTCCCACCTTACGCAGACGCACTGGATAGAGATAGCATGATATGGGCTTACGCCATGGTGTACGCCCCTCGCGATATGCCTTCTCGATAAGACAAATACAACCGCCATTCTCGTCACGCGAAGCAAAGACACAGTCCTTGCCGTTTACAATAGATGTAACAAGGTCACCATCGCGGTCGTTGTATACAACACCCTGCTCATCAACGACAGCGCGTGCCTCGGGTGTCATTTCAGATGCTATAACCTCAAGTGCCTCTTCGAGCTTTTCGACCTCCTCGAACAACACCGGTGCACCTGCATCACCCTCTACACAGCATATTCCCTTGCAGTGTGAGAAATTACAGCAGAAATACTCCTGAAAAAGGTCAAAAGATACTATTGTGTCGCCTATCTGTACCATAAAAATCAGTAATCCCCACCCCACTCATGGGGCGGGGATCCAATTATTGTTTGTCATTAATAATTACCCTACAAATCAAATGAGTGACTTACCTGTCATCTCAGCAGGAGCTTCAAGACCCATAATCTTAAGGATTGTTGGAGCTACGTCTGCAAGGATACCATCCTCAATGGTTGCATTCTCGGTATTTGTAACATACACGCATGGAACCGGATTCAAAGAGTGTGCTGTGTTTGGTGAACCGTCAGGGTTTACTGCATTGTCGGCATTACCGTGGTCAGCAATAATGATTGACTCATAACCATGCTCGCGTGCAGCCTCGATAACATCCTTCAAGCAAGCGTCTACGGCAAGAACAGCCTTTTCGATTGCACTGTAGATACCTGTGTGGCCAACCATGTCGCCGTTAGCGAAATTCACAACAATGAAGTCGAATTTCTCGCTGTTGATTTCAGCAACAAGCTTATCCTTAACCTCGTATGCGCTCATCTCGGGTTGAAGGTCGTATGTAGCAACCTTTGGAGATGGAACAAGAATACGTTCCTCACCTTCGTATGGTGTCTCGCGACCACCGTTGAAGAAGAATGTAACGTGGGCATACTTCTCTGTCTCGGCAATATGAAGCTGTTTCATACCCTGCTTTGACACGAACTCACCAAGAGTGTTGTCAACATTTTCCTTGTCGAAAAGGATGTGTACACCAGTAAACTTCGCATCATATGGAGTCATGCAGTAATACTGCAAACCTGGTATTGTATGCATACCCTCAGCAGGCATATCCTCCTGTGTAAGAACCACTGTAAGCTCTTTTGCACGGTCATTACGGTAATTGAAGAAGATTACAGCGTCGCCATCGCTGATACGTGCATCATAGTTGGTGTTTACGATTGGCTTTATAAACTCATCGGTTACACCCTCCTCGTATGACTCCTTGACAGCAGCAACCATGTCGCTTGCCTGCTTTCCCTCGCCATTCACGATAAGATCGTATGCAATCTTCACACGCTCCCAACGCTTGTCGCGGTCCATAGCGTAATAACGGCCTACGATTGTTGCCAACTTGAGTTCCTTGGCTGTGAGCTGCTCGATGAAGCCCGCACCGCTCTTGGGATCGGTATCACGACCGTCCATAAAACAGTGTACATATGCATTCTCAACGCCCTGAGCAACTGCAAATCTGTACATTGCCTCAAGATGTTCGAGTGAACTGTGTACACCACCGTCCGATGTCAAGCCCATGAAGTGTAGTTTCTTACCGTTGTTCTTTGCATATTCCACTGCTGCAACGAGTTCAGGATTCTTCTCTATTGAACCGTCAGCAATAGCACGGTTTATCTTCAAAAGGTCCTGGTAAACTACGCGGCCGCCACCGATATTGAGGTGACCTACCTCACTGTTACCCATCTGACCAGCAGGAAGACCTACATTCTCACCGCTTGCCTGAAGCTGTGATGTAGGATAAACCGATGTCAAATGATCCCAATATGGTGTAGGAGTATTGAAAATAACATCACCCTTACCGTGGTTACCGACACCCCAACCGTCGAGAATTACCAATAATGCTTTGTTTGCCATAATATTATCTGAATTAAAATTTGTTTCTAAAAAACGCAAAATCGCTACAAAGTTAGTCATTTTTATTTTGTATTCGGCCATATATTGCAAGAAAAACACAAAAACCGCGTCAAAACATTGCATATCAAACCAATTTATCTAAATAATTCTATAAAAAGGGAAGTTTATTATAAAAATAACGTAACTTTGTAGATTAAACGGATTTGCTGTTCAACAATTAATGATTTCACCGTTATGCAACACCCTTTGCACCTATTCAGATTCTGCCCCAAATGCGGCAAGAACCATTTTATGGAAAACGATTTCAAATCGAAACGTTGCGAAGACTGTGGTTTCGTGTACTATTTCAACCCGCTTGCGGCAACGGTTGCAATAATCACGAACAAGAGTGGAGAAATTCTTGTCGCAACACGTTCAAAAGAACCTGCAAAGGGAACACTTGACCTGCCTGGCGGATTTTGCGACAGTTATGAGACCGCCGAGGAGGGAGTTGCAAGAGAGGTGCTGGAGGAGACCGGACTGAAAGTGACATCGACACAATATCTGTTTACTATACCGAACATCTACAAATATTCAGGCATGGAATTGCATACGATGGATATGTTCTTCAAATGCGAAGTGGAAGACTGCAACACAACCATAGCCGATGACGATGTGGAGGCATTGCAATGGAGAAGCATCGCTACACTCGACAGCAAGGAATTCGGGTTGCAATCGATAAGGAAGAGCATTGAGATGTTCAAAGAACTGTACAAGAACAATACACTATAAAAATGAGACGGAGTATTTTTTTACTTATGTTTGCCTCGTTGACACTGACAACGATTGGACAGACCGACAACAGAGAGGATTTGATAAAGGAGTGCCATCGCCTGTATAACGACGGGAAGTACGCTACTGCACTGACTCTGATAAAGAGAATCGATACCCAAGGGTTAGAAGCTACTGCAATACAGGAACTGGAGTTGCTCGAAGCTACAGCCACATTCGAAGAGAACTATCTCGAAGGCAGGGCGTTGATACTGCAATATCTCGACGACTACCCCGAAAGTTCAAAGAAAGAGCTGTTGGGCTGTTATATCGCCGAGTCGTACTACCACAGCAAGAATTTTGAATTGGCATGCCAATGGTTCGACAAGAGCAACATCAAGCGCCTGACACGCGAGCAACGTGAGAGAGCCACTCTGTACCATGCCCTTTCGTTACTGGAGTGTGGCAAGGAGGAAAATGCCGTGAGCATGTTGCGCACGACTGTAATCAACAGCAAGAAGTATGCCGATGATGCCATATTCCATCTTGCCGTAATCAATTACGACAAAAACAACCTCGATGCTGCAGAACGTGGCTTCAATAGCGTAAAGGAGAGCAAGAAGTACAAATACGACATTCCATACTTCATTGCAGGAATACATTTGAAACGAGGTGAGTATAAAGAGGCTGGAGACATAGCCAACAAGTTTATTCTCCAGAACGGAAAAAAGAAGCAGCAGATAGCAAGAATGCTGCAGATTATAGGTGCGGCAAGATATGCCGAAGGCAATTACGAAGATGCCATCACACCACTTGCACGATACATTGAAAAGACCGAAAAACCTCAACGCATCGCATGCTATCAGCTGGCGATGTGCCACTTCAAGAACGGTGACTTCGACAAGGCCTTGCCTCTATTCCAGGCATGTAACGACGGTAACGACGGAGTTGCGCAAAGTTCGTTGTTGCATACAGGTATCATCATGCTTGACAGAAAGGACGAGAACAACGCACGCCTATCGTTCGAGCTCGCTTCGACAATGACTTTCGATAACAAGGTACGTGAGGAGGCGATGTACAATTACGCTCTGTGTCTGCACCGCACCAACTATTCACCGTTTGCCGAGAGTGTCAAGGTGTTCGAACAATTCCTGAACGACTATCCCGGCTCGGAGCACGCCAACAATGTGGAAGGTTACTTGGTGGAAGTCTACATGAACACCCACAATTACAATGTGGCATTGCAATCAATAAACAAGATAAAGAATCCATCAGCAGAAATCCTTAAGGCAAAACAGAAGATTCTGTACCGTCTTGGTGTGCAGGAGTTCATCAACGGCAATATGAATGGTGCCATTTCGTTCATGGACCGTTCCATAGAGTTGTCCAAGTACAACAAAGCCACATACGCCGATGCCCTCTACTGGAAGGGTGAGGCACTTTTCCAGAAAGGCGATTACAACAATGCGGCAAACAGTTACCGCATGTCAATCATCAACGGTGGTGTCAACAGCCAGCGCGCACTGTACGGCATAGGATACACCCTTTTCCAACAGAAGAGATACCCTGAAGCACGAAAGGAGTTTAAGAACTTCATCGACAACTCCATTGGTGAATACAAAGAAATAATAGCCGATGCTTTCAACCGTATTGCCGACTGCCATTTCTACCAACGCGAATACACTACCGCAGACCATTACTACAATATGTCAATAGCTGCCGACAGCTCGGCTTGCGACTTTCCTCTTTATCGTTCGGCATTGGCGCAAGGCCTCTCGGACAGATACAACGACAAGGTAATTACACTGAAAACACTATTGGCGAAATATCCGAACAGTGTTTATGCAGAGCAGGCCTTCTATGAAATGGGACGAGCTTTTCTTGAGTTGGAACAGCCCAACGAAGCCATCATCGCATTCGACAGACTGACAGTACGATTCCCGAAGAGTGCTCTTACCCGTCGTGCTACAACAGAGAAGGCTATGGTATACAACTCCATAGGAGAGAGAGACAAAGCCATAGAGACATACAAGGAGATTATCGAACGATACCCGCACAGCGACGAGGCACAGGTTGCTTTCCAGGATTTGAAAAACATATATGTCGATATGGGAGAGGTAACTGAGTTCGCACAGTATGCAAAAACCACCAAAGGTGTAAATGCAATCGACAAGAACGAAATAGATACCCTTTCATATACCGCTGCAGAGAAAATGTACGGTAAGGGAGAAGTCGAAGCTGCCAAGGAAAAGTTCGAAGAGTATCTCGCCGGACACGAAAACGGAGCATACCGTCTCGATACCCATTATTATCTTGGTGAGATATATTATAGCCAGAAGAACATTGAAGATGCACTCAAACATTACAAAGAGGTTATCGGTTTCTCGGACAACAAGTACACCGAACCGGCAACAATAAGGGCGGCAAGCATTCATTACGGTAAAGAGGAATATGAAGAGGCCGGTGAACTTTACAAGCAACTGCTTGTGAAGAGCAGCAATGAGGAACGCCGTCAGTTAGCACGAATTAACATCATGCGCACGGCACAAAAACTCGACAAATATGGCGAGACAGTAAAGTATGCCGGCGAACTGTTAGCAAACAGCACAACCTCGAACGAGATAAAGCGCGAAGCAAGATACAACCGCGCAAAAGCATATCTTGCAATGGAGAAGAGCGACGTTGCGACAAAAGACCTCAGCGAATTGGCAAGCGACACCAGAACAAGAGAGGGCGCAGAAGCAAAATACCTGCTTGCACAGATAAAATATGACCAGGAGATGTATAATGAGTGCGAAGAGATAATCATGGAGTACATAAATGAAAGTACACCACACGCATATTGGCTTGCACGCAGTTTCATTCTTCTGTCTGATCTGTATTCTATACAGAATAGAAAGATGGAGGCAAAGCAATATCTGATCTCACTGCAGAACAACTATGAAGGAGAAGACGATATAGCAGAGATGATTGAATCGCGTTTGGAGATATTGAATTCAGAGAACGAACAGCATAATTAAGCAACATGAAAAGAAATATTTTGTCACTGACGGCGCTGTTGATATGCGGCACGCTGTTTGCACAGGAAGATACAAGAAACGCTGTAGTAAGCGTAGAGAATGACTATAACCCCACAGTCGTCAAAGTGAACAAACAGAAGTTCACACCAACAGTCGAGAGCAAAAGCTATGCCAAACCGGCAGAACTGATATTCTCGAAAGAGGCGACACCATACATGCTGTTCACAAGCGAAAGAAGCACAAAAGAGGTTCTGCCGGCTCAGGAAGAGCCCATGCCCGGATACCTGCGTGCCGGCTATGGACTCAGGAACGAGATCGATGCGAAGCTGGCATATAACCTGAACCTCGGTAAAAAAAGTTACCTGAAGGTATTGGGAACATTCGACGGTTTCAAATGCGATGTCGACGGACGATACAATGACTGGAACTCACACATGTTCAACACAGCCGCTGCAATGGACTTCAGATACAAGTTCAACAAACTTGTTTTTGACTTTGTCGGAGATTTCAACAACAGGGCTTTCGACTACCAAAGAGCCGAAGTTGTCAAAGGCAGAACCGACAAACAGCATCACATGAACTATGGCTTCGGTATACGTGGTGTATCACAGCTCGCCGGACCGTTTGCATATACGTTCAAGGGCGGATATACAAACTCACGCATCAATTACACAAACGGTTACAGCAACCCTATTGTCGAGAATCACATAAATGCAAGCGGAACATTCGCATACGAGATATACACAAAATACCTGCGTCGCGCCGGTATTGATGTCGATTTCAACGGATTCATCTACAACAACACATTGCTAAACAGCACCTACAGTTATAAGAATCTGTTGTCGATGGATTTCAACCCATACACCGAATTCAATTTCAATGATTGGGAAATCACATTCGGCGCAAAATTCAACTTCCGCACCGGTAATGGTCCTGTAGTTGCAGCAGCACCACACATAACTATAGACAAGGTACTTACCAAAAGAATCTCGTTCTATGCCAATATCACAGGAGGACGCAGGGACAACAGTTTCAGAATCATAGAGGCCATTACTCCGTATTGGGGATACAACTACCGTACCGACAAACAGATCAAGCCTACATATAAGATAACAGACATCGTTGCTGGCACACGTATGACATTGGAGCCATTCTCATTCGACATATTTGCCGGATATGTACTAACAAAGGACGATATGTTGCAGACAATAGTAAAACCGGAATCGACAGAGCATGCTCTCATATACGACAACTTCGTACAGGCATACACCAATGACCTGTTTGCCGGAGGACGCATAGGATACGATTATGGAGGTCTTCTCAAGATAGAGGCGGACGCAAGATACGACTATTGGACTTGCAAGGACAGGAATCTGCTTGCACTGCGCCCTGAGGTTACAGCAAATGCCAAGGTTGAGGTATACCCAATCAAGAACCTGACAATAAACATAGGGTATAACTTTACACATTACTCAAGACGTGCCGACAACACAAGAGTAAGCGACAAGCACGACCTGCACGCAAGAGCAACATACAGCATCAACAGATACTTCGGTGCATTCATTCAGGGCAATAACCTGTTGAACTGCAAATATTATGAATATGAAGGTTACTACACAAGAGGCATACGCGGAATGTTGGGAGCAACAGTAAACTTCTAAAGTTCACGTTGTTCCTTAAAAAGAGATTGGGCAAAATATTTCTTCAAGGTGTAAAAATTTCACCTATTTAAAATAATATATTATTTTAGGGAGAAAGGTGCCCGACTCTTTTTATTTTTTTTCGTTTTTTTGGTTTAAATATACAGGAAACTTTTCTACTTTTGTCGGCAAAACATTAAAAAGGGTATTTTCCCGACAACAGAAAACGGCATTTGTGTCATGCAGAAAAATTTAGTTATAGTAGAGTCACCGGCCAAAGCAAAAACAATAGAGAAATTCCTTGGCAAGGATTATAAGGTAATGTCGAGTTACGGTCATATATGCGACCTCAAAAAAAAGGAGTTCAGCATAAATACCCGGACATTTGAACCGGAATATGAAATTCCGGCAGAAAAGGAAAAGCTCGTAAGCACCCTGAAAAGCGAAGTCAAAAAAGCCGACATGGTATGGCTTGCATCCGATGAAGACCGCGAGGGAGAAGCCATAAGCTGGCATCTTTACACTGTACTTGGGCTAAAGCCAGAGAACACAAAGCGTATCGTATTCCATGAGATTACAAAGAACGCTATTCTCAATGCAATTGAAAAGCCCAGAGAAATAGACACAAATCTCGTATATGCACAGCAGGCACGTCGCGTTCTCGACCGTATTGTAGGTTTCAAGCTGTCGCCAGTACTATGGCGCAAAGTGAAGCCGGCGTTATCGGCAGGACGTGTACAGAGTGTTACCGTAAGACTCATCGTTGAACGCGAAAGGGAAATTAACCGTTTCAATTCCGAAAGTAGCTACCGAATTACAGCAACATTCGAATTGCCGGATGGAGCAGGAGCGTTGAACACAGAGTTGTCAAAACGTTTCAAGACAAAGGAAGAGGCTGAAAAATTCCTCCAATCATGCGAAAATGCCACATTTGTCATCGATGATGTAAGCACAAAACCGCAGAAAAGGGTTCCTGCAGCACCTTTCACAACATCTACATTGCAACAGGAAGCAGCACGTAAACTCGGTTTCACTGTATCCCAAACAATGATGATTGCACAGAGACTATACGAATCGGGATACATCACATACATGCGTACCGACTCTGTGAACCTCTCATCGCTATGCATAGGTTCATGCAAGAGTGTTGTCACAGACACATACGGCAGCGAGTACCTGAAAAGCCGCAACTACTCTACAAGCTCCAAAGGTGCACAAGAGGCACACGAGGCCATACGTCCTACATACATGACGAATGCCACCATCGATGGAACAATCCCCGAGAAACGACTTTATGAGCTTATATGGAAACGTACGATAGCGTCACAGATGGCTGATGCCGTTATCGAAAAGACCACTGTAAACATATCAATCAGCGGACACAGCGAGAGCTTTGTAGCAACAGGTGAGGTAACAGTATTCGACGGTTTCTTACAGGTGTACAGGGAAAGTACCGATGACGAGAACCAGAACGAAAGCATTGCAATACCAGCTGTACATAAGGGAGATGCGCTGACAACAAAAGAGATTGTTGCTACAGAACGTTTCACACAGCACCCTCCACGCTACACCGAGGCAAGCCTTGTACGCAAGCTCGAAGAGCTCGGTATAGGACGTCCTTCGACATACGCGCCAACAATCAGTACAATACAGCAGAGAGGCTATGTCGAGAAAGGTAACAAAAGTGGAACCACAAGAATATATAACATACTTACCCTCAAGAACGGCAAGATAACCACTAAGGAGGGCAAAGAAAATGCAGGAGCAGAAAAGGCAAAACTGTTGCCTACTGACATCGGTATTGTTGTGAATGACTTCCTGCTCGACTTCTTCCCCGAGATAATGGACTACAACTTTACAGCAAGTGTCGAGAAGGAGTTCGACGAGATTGCCGACGGTAAATTGGTATGGTCAGATCTCATTTCAGGATTCTACAAGGAGTTTGAGCCAAAGATCGAGAATATCATTCAGACCAAGAACGAGCACAAGGTCGGCGAACGCATACTCGGAAACGACCCTGTAAGCGGCAAGCCGGTATCGGTAAAGATTGGCCGATTTGGTCCTATAGTACAGATAGGTTCGGCTACAGACGAGGAGAAACCACGTTTTGCACAGATGAAACCCGGACAGACACTCGAGACAATAACTCTTGAAGAGGCTTTGGGGCTGTTTAGCCTTCCACGCACATTGGGAGATTATGAAGGCAACTCGGTAACAATCGGAGCTGGACGTTTCGGACCATACATAAAATTCGGCAACGCATATGTGACATTGCCAAAGACACATGACCCGTTGGCTGTTAGCCTTGAAGAAGCGATAGAACTGATTGAGGAGAAACGCAAGGCGGAAGCAGAACGTGTCATCAAGATTTTTGACGAAAAACCGGAACTTCAGGTGCTGAACGGACGTTTCGGACCATACATTGCATTCGACGGAAAGAACTATAAGTTACCGAAGAATGTAACACCGGCAGAACTCACATTGGAAGAGTGCATTGACATTGTAAACAAACAGAAGGAAAGCGGCAAGGCTCCTGCAAAAAGACAATATACCAAAAAGAAATGACACGTATATTCCTCATAGGCTACATGGGAGCAGGCAAGACCACATTAGGACGTGCGCTTGCCAAGGAACTTGATATCCAGTTCATTGATCTGGACACCTACATCGAAGAGCGAATGTGCAAGAGCGTGTCACAGATCTTTGCCGGAAAGGGTGAAGAGGAATTCAGGAACATCGAGCGCAGAATGTTGCACGAGGCCGGTGAATTTGAGAATGTCGTGATATCTACCGGTGGAGGGACACCCTGCTTCTTCGACAACATCGAATACATGAACGGGCAGGGTACGACAGTTTTCCTTGACGTGCCTGTAGAGAGACTGTTCATAAGGCTGAGCATCGCACGCAAGAAACGTCCGCTGATAATGGAAAAGAGCGACGAGGAGCTTCGCAGCTTCATAGTGGAACAGCTTGCAAAAAGAGCACCGCACTACAACAAGGCAAAGCAGAAATTCAGAGCCGACAGGCTTGAAGATTCGAAACAGATCGAGGAATCGGTAAAGGCATTCCTACAACAGATTGAACTATAAACTATAAAAGGAGATATTTTTTTAATCATTAACTGCTATCGAACATTTCAGACATGAGAAAATGGCGCATTGAGGACTCAGAGGAGCTGTACAACATAAATGGTTGGGGAGCTTCTTATTTCAGCATCAATGAAAAGGGTAATGTAGCTGTCACTCCCAAAAAAGACGGCATACAGATTGATCTCAAGGAGCTTATGGACGAGTTGCAACTACGCGACGTGGCCGCTCCCGTACTTATACGTTTCCCGGATATTCTTGACAACAGAATAGAGAAGATTTCGGGTTGTTTCAAAATAGCTTCACAAGAGTACAACTACAAAGGAGAGAACTTCATCGTTTATCCGATAAAGGTAAATCAGATGCGTCCTGTCGTGGAAGAGATCACAAGTCACGGCAAGAAATACAATATTGGACTTGAAGCCGGATCAAAACCCGAATTGCATGCGGTAATCGCCATGAATACCGAAAGCGACGCACTCATCATATGCAACGGTTACAAGGACGACAGCTATATCGAGCTTGCGTTGCTTGCACAGAAGATGGGACGCCGAATATTCCTTGTTGTGGAGAAGCTGAACGAGCTTAAACGTATTGCCAAGATCGGCAAACGACTTGGAGTGCGTCCAAACATCGGAATACGTATCAAGTTGGCATCAGAAGGCAGCGGAAAATGGGAAGAGAGCGGTGGAGATGCAAGCAAGTTCGGTTTGACATCGAGCGAACTTCTGGAAGCACTCGACATTCTTGAGAGATACGATATAAAGGATTGTCTTAGACTTATCCATTTCCACATAGGAAGCCAGATCACACGTATTCGCCACATCAAAACAGCTTTGCGCGAGGCATCACAGTTCTACGTGCAGTTGCACAAATTAGGCTACAACATCGAGTTTACCGACATAGGCGGCGGACTGGGTGTCGACTACGACGGTACACGCTCATCGAGCAGCGAGAGCAGTGTCAACTACTCTATACAGGAGTATGTCAATGACGCGATATACACAATGGTGGACGCTGCCGACAAGAACGGTATCCCCCACCCCAATATCATCACAGAGAGCGGACGCTCGGTTTCGGCACACCATGCAGTGCTCATATTCGAGGTTCTTGAAACAGCCGCATTACCACAGATGGACGAGGAGTGGGAAGTTGCTGCAAATGACCACGATCTTGCAAAAGAATTGTACAAGATATGGTGCGAACTCGACCAGCGTACAATGCTCGAAGCACTGCACGATGCACAACAGATCCGCGAAGAGGCACTTGAGTTGTTCAGCCACGGTATCGTCGACCTAAAGACACGTGCACAGATTGAAAGCATGTTCTGGAGTATCATCCGCGAGATTCTGACGATAGCGAAAAACATGAAGCATGTGCCCGATGACTTGAGAAAGTTGCCGAAACTCATTGCTGACAAATATTTCTGTAATTTCTCACTGTTCCAGAGCTTACCCGACAGCTGGGGTATCGACCAGTTCTTCCCGATAATGCCGATACACCGACTTGACGAGCGCCCTGACCGCTACTGCACCATACAGGATATGACCTGCGACAGCGATGGCAAGATCACCGACTTCATTCATTATAACAGCAAGGCCGACTCATTGAAGGTGCATCGCATGAAGCCGAACGAACCATATTATCTTGGTGCATTCCTTGTAGGAGCATACCAGGAGATTCTTGGAGACATGCACAACCTGTTCGGTGACACGAATGCCGTACACGTAAGTGTGGACGAGAAGAGCTATCAGATTGAAAAGATCATTGACGGCGAGACCATTGCCGACGTACTTGATTACGTTCAGTTCGATGCACGCAAGCTCGTACGTACCCTTGAGCGCTGGGTAACTAGTGCTGTAAAGGAGGGTAAAATCACTCTTGAAGAGGGCAAAGAGTTCCTATCCAACTACAGATCGGGATTGTACGGATATACCTACCTCGATTACTGATTGATTGACAATATTAAAGTTACTGAAAGGTTGTAGATTCACGCTACAACCTTTCATGCCTATATAAAAAGCCGATGCCCGTAAAACAAGAATTCATGCACCCGGAATGGGGATTGATAAAGATTGCAGTCAACAGACGCGCAAGGCAGATCATTATGCGTGCCAAAAAAGAGTGCATCCATCTCACTGTTCCTGTATTCGCCACACAAAAGGACATTGAAAGGGCACTTGCCATGCATGGTAACAAGTTGAAAGCGCAACAGGCTGCAAATACAAGGACCATACTCCCAGGATATACCGTAGGAAACGACACATTCAGGATAGAGGTGCAGGAATACAAAGGAGAGAAATTCATGTGGGTTGAGAACGGCTCCTCAAGGTTGCTTATGTGCCCGGAGCATACCGTATACCACGACATTCAGGAGTGGTTGAAGAGAGTGATGACAAATGCCATTCACGAACAGGCGAAGAAGGTACTACCGCAACGCCTTGAACAACTGGCAAAAGAGCATGGATTCAAATACAACTACTGCTCAGTACGTAACAGCCACAGCCGTTGGGGAAGCTGCAGCGGCAAAGGCAACATCAGTTTGAGCATATACCTTGTACTGCTCAGCGACGAACTGATAGATTATGTCCTGTTGCACGAACTGTGCCACACCGTAGAGATGAACCATGGCGAACGTTTTTGGGAAATACTCGACAAGGTGTGCAGAAGCAATTCTAAAGAGATACGCAACAAGCTTAAAAGATATACACCCGAGATATAACATAAACAACCACATATTTGTTGTTTAATATAAACAGTCATATAACCGTCCGACATGACTTTTTACAGTTACGGCATATTTTTTTATTTTTTTTAGAAAGCTTCTTTATTCATGGAATAATACAAATTTGTTCGTTTCGGAATTAAGTCGTAAATTTACACAAACTTACAAACAGTATCGATTAATGTCAGTAAACATTGTAAAAGTAGATAACAAAAGGCAACTGAAGACCTTTATCCGTTTTAACTATGAGTTGTACAAGGGGAATCCGTATTTTGTTCCCGACTTGTATGAGGATACTGTAAATACTTTGCGCAAGGACCGTAATGCGGCTTTTGAATTTTGCGAAGCCGATTATTTTCTTGCATACCGCGACGGGAAGCCCGTAGGACGTATCGCCGCGATAATTAACCATCGTGCAAACGAGACATGGAACAAGAAAGCCGCACGTTTCGGTTGGGTAGACTTCATTGATGACAACGAAGTCGTAGATGCACTTTTCGCAACAGCCGAGAATTGGGCACGCGAACGTGGAATGACCGAGATTGAAGGCCCGTTCGGTTTTACCGACCTTGATGCAGAAGGAATGCTCATCAAGGGATTCGACCGCTTGGGAACAATGGCGACAATTTACAACCACCCGTACTATCCCGAGCACATGCAACGTATGGGATATGTCAAGGAGGTCGATTGGATTGAATACTTGATGAACGTACCCGAACAGAGATGGGAAAAGGCGGTACGTGTTTCGGCTATCGTAGAGCGCAAATATCAGCTCAGGGTTGCAAAATTCAAATCGCGCGCCGAAGTTGCCAAGCGATATGGCAAAGACTTTTTCAACCTTATCAACGAATGCTACTCCGAGCTGTACGGATATTCAAAGCTCAGCGACAGGCAGATAAAGCAATACATCAAGATGTACATACCTTTTATCGATCTGCGTCTTGCCGCGTTCATAGTCGACAAGGACGACAACCTTGTAGCATTAGGCGTAAGCATCTTCTCGCTTGCCGAGGCACTGCGTAAGGCAAAAGGAAGACTCTTCCCGTTCGGATGGTGGCACATTGTAAAGGCCTTGTTCATCAAGCATCCCAAGCGTCTTGACTTTCTGCTTGTAGCCGTAAAACCGGAATATCAGAGCAAAGGAGCCTTTGCCGTGATATTCAACCACCTGTTAGGCAATTTCATTGAGATGGGACTTGAAGATGTAGAAAGCAACCCCGAGCTCGAAGACAACAAGAAGATGCTGAGCCAATGGGACGATTTTGAAAAAGACCAGCACAAACGCCGCAGAGCATTCAAGAAAAAGCTTTGATACAGAACTATTAAACAGATATATAAAACACGAAAGATGTCCGAAGATAAAGACTTGGAATTCAACGAAAATCCCAAAGTAGATGTTGCCGCATACGACGACGACTCCATACGTCACCTCAGCGACGTGGAGCACATACGTCTGCGCCCCGGTATGTACATCGGTAAATTGGGCGACGGATCGCAAAGCGACGACGGTATATATGTCCTGCTCAAAGAGGTTGTCGACAACTGCATCGACGAGTTCAAGATGGGCTTTGGCAAACGCATTGAGATTGACATCATAGAAAACCACACTGTGACTGTCCGCGACTATGGCCGTGGAATTCCTCAGGGAATGATGATCCAGGCTGTAAGTAAGCTCAACACCGGTGCAAAATACGACGACAAAGTATTCCAGAAATCGGTAGGCCTCAACGGTGTCGGTCTTAAGGCCGTAAACGCGACAAGTACCGATTTTGAGGTACGTAGCTACCGCGAGGGAGTTGTACGCATCGCAAAATTCGAAAAAGGTATACTTGTAAGCGACACTACAGAAAAGACAAACGACGAGAACGGTACATACATATCGTTCACACCCGACAATACCCTGTACCGCAATTATGAATACCGCGATGCATACATCGAGACACTGTTGCGCAACTACACATACCTGAACACAGGATTGGCAATCATGTTCAACGGCAAGCGTATCCTTTCACGCAACGGACTTGTCGACCTGCTCAGCGACCGCATGACGGCCGATGCCCTCTACCCTATCATTCATCTTAAGAGCAATGATATCGAAATCGCATTCACCCATGCGCAGCAGTACGGCGAGGAGTACTACTCATTCGTAAACGGACAGCATACCTCACAGGGCGGAACACACCAGAGTGCATTCAAGGAGCTTGTCGCACTTACCATTCACGACTTTTTCTCGGCAAAGAACTTCGAATATTGCGACATCCGCAACGGTATTGTTGCAGCTATTGCAATCAACATTCAGGAGCCTGTTTTCGAGAGCCAGACAAAAGTAAGACTTGGCTCTACAACCATAGCACCCGACCCTGGAAGCATGAGCGTGAAGAAGTTCATCAGCGACTTTGTAAAGGAAGAACTTGACAATTTCCTTCACAAGAACCCCGACATAAGCGATGTCATACTGACAAAGATTACGGCTTCGGAAAAAGAGCGCAAGGAACTTGCCGGACTTACAAAACAGGTACGTGAAAAGGCAAAGAAAGTAAACATGCACAACCGCAAACTTCGCGATTGCCGCATACATTACAACGACACCAAGGGAGACCGCATGGACGAGAGTTGCATATTCATCACCGAGGGTGACTCTGCCAGCGGTTCAATAACCAAAAGCCGTGATGCCAACACACAGGCAGTATTCAGCCTGCGCGGAAAACCATTAAACTGTTTTGGATTGACACGTGCCGTTGTTTACCAGAACGAGGAATTCAACTTGCTACAGGCGGCACTGAACATTGAGGACGGTCTTGAGGGATTGAGATACAACAAAGTTATTGTAGCCACCGATGCCGATGTCGACGGTATGCATATCAGACTGCTGATGATAACATTCTTTCTCCAGTTCTTCCCTGAGCTGATCAAGAAAGGACACGTATACATCCTGCAGACACCGCTGTTCCGTGTACGCAACAGACGCAAGTTGCCACGCGGAAAAAAGGGAGCGGAAGAGAAAAAGGAGCACAAGAGCGATTTTGAAACAATATATTGCTACAGCGACGAAGAGCGTATTGCGGCAATCGAGAAGCTGTCACCGAACCCCGAGATAACACGATTCAAGGGACTCGGCGAGATATCTCCCGATGAGTTCCGTAATTTCATCGGCTCTGACATGCGCTTGGAGCGCGTTGAACTGCACAAAGACGACAAGGTAGAGGATCTGCTGAGCTACTACATGGGCAAGAACACCATGGAACGCCAGAACTTCATCATCGATAACCTTGTTGTCGAGGAAGACAAAGCAAACGAGGAGGAGTAACACATGGCAAGGACAGCACTTTTCGCAGGCACATTTGATCCATTCACCATCGGACATTACTCCATTGTAAAGCGTGCGTTGCCGATGTTCGACAAGATTATCATCGGTATCGGAACAAACTCAGGCAAGAAATGCATGTTTTCAGTCGAAGAGCGCACAAAGGCAATAGAGAAGGTTTTTGCCGACGAAACACGAGTCGAAGTGAAGGTCTATAACTGCCTGACAATGGATTTTGCCAAAGAGGTCGGTGCAGGCGTGCTATTGCGTGGAGTACGCAGTACTAAAGATTTTGAATATGAACGCGAGATTGCAGACGTGAACCTGCGATTGGGCGGAATAGAGACCGTGTTGCTTATAAGCGAACCCGAACACACATCAACAAGCAGCAGTATTGTACGTGAATTGATAACATACGGCAAGGACGTGTCAGAGTTCCTGCCTTAATTTAACCATTAATATATGAAGAAGCTATTGATATTTATTGCAGTGCTTTCGCTTACCGTTGCAAGCAAAGCACAGGAGATGCCTGAGTACATAATCAAACTTATGTACACCAGCAACATCATTTCCCGTTTCTATGTCGACGATACCGACAACAACAAAATCACAGAGACCGGAATCAAGGCCATGCTCAAAGAGCTTGACCCCCACTCCACATACACCGATGCCAAAGAGACCAAGGCACTGATGGAACAGATGCAAGGCAGTTTCAGCGGTATCGGCATACAGTTCAACATAGTTTCGGACACACTGTATGTCATACAAACAACAAAGAACGGCCCGTCGGAGCGTGCCGGAATACTTGCCGGTGACAGAATAGTGACAGTGAACGACACCATCATTGCAGGAGTAAAGATGGAACGTGGCGATATCATGTCACGCCTGCGTGGAGCAAAAGGATCTGAAGTAAAGATCGGTGTTCGCCGTAGAGGAATAGAGCGACTGCTTGAATTCAATCTTGTACGTGACGACATCTCTACAAAGACTGTCGATGCCGCATACATGATTGACAAAAAGAACGGCTACATACGAATCACATCGTTCGGTGCCAAGACACATGAGGAGTTTGCATCAAAGCTCGATTCGCTGAATGCATTAGGCATGAAGAACCTCATAATAGACCTTGAGGGCAACGGTGGAGGTTACCTGAATGCAGCTGTCGACATTGTAAGCGAACTTATAGAGGAGAACAAACTCGTCGTATATACCGAGGGCAGAAGCAACCCACGATATGAATATATGTCTAAGGGCAAAGGCCGATTCCTCAAAGGTAACCTTGTTGTAATTGTTGACGAGACATCGGCTTCGGCGTCGGAGATTCTTGCCGGCGCGGTTCAGGATTGGGACAGAGGCTTGATTGTAGGACGACGTAGCTTCGGTAAAGGCCTTGTTCAGCGTCCGTTCAACTTGCCTGACGGCTCAATGATACGATTGACCATCGCACGTTACTACACCCCTACAGGACGATGCATACAGAAGCCTTATGACAATGACTCGATAAAGTATGAAAACGACCTCATGCAACGCTATAACAGCGGAGAACTTACAAGCGCCGACAGCATACACTTCCCAGACTCATTGAAGACATATACCAAACGTCTTGGCCGCCCCGTATATGGCGGTGGCGGTATCATGCCCGACTATTTTGTTGCGCTTGACACACTCAAATACACAAAGTACCACCGTTCTCTTGCCGCAAAAGGCAGTATAATACAGGCTTCGCTCAAATACCTTGACACACACAGGGAAGAGATTGTCAAGGAGTATCGCGACATCAACGATTTCGACAAACGCTTCGAGGTTGACGAGACATTCATGAACCTGCTTCGTGAACAGAGCGAACAGGACAACGTGAAACTGGAGGGTGGCGAAGAGGAGTATCAGAAATCGTTGCCGGAAATAAAGCAACAGCTCAAGAACCTGATAGCTCGCGACATTTGGGATATGGAAGAGTTCATGCAGATATACAACAAGAGCAACGACATGTTCCTTAAAGCATATGAGCTCGTTAAAGAGAAGAATTTCGGAAAGTTGATGCAGAAATAATGGCAAAACGAATACTTTCTTAGATGCAACGTGACATAATTTTGCATCAAAAAATATGGAGAAATAGACTGGTCTATTTCTCCTTTTTGCATATCACCAGAACCTTACGTTCATCGGCGAGGGTTGTTGCAAAAATATAATTGTCGCCACCATCGGACAGCTTCAGGCGTTTGCGGAGCTGCTGTACGCTCTCAGGGAAATTACGCACAGTTATATTCGCCTTTTGCAGAGCCTGAACCTTTTTTATCTCAGCCTTTGAGAAGCCATACACCGCAACCACCTCGAATACACGCCCAGGGAAATCGTCAATAAGCATTGCGGCTGTATACAATTGACTGTTAGGGTGCAGTTTGTCCACACCAAAACACTCGGCAAGCACACGCGAACAACCGGCCTTTTGAATTGCAGAATTGGGTTCATACAGATACTTGCCAACCTCTGCGGAGTAAGTAACAGCAGAGCAAGCCTCATCGGCCTGTGTAAAAACAAACTTCTGTATTCCCTCCTTAAGAATATTCACACAATTTATGGATAATGCACCGGCCTGACCGCGTTTAAGGACAAAGAGAAGCTCCTTGCATTCGTTGTTCACTGCCACCACATGTATAGCTGCAACGCTCTTCAATTGACGGCATGCAAGAGTTATATCCAACATGGGAGAGCATTTGACCATTACATTGGCTGCCTTATCCAACATAACATTTTCCAGCTCCACCACATCGGGTTCACAATCGGAGAGTGCCACCACCTTACGGCCGTCGCCGTCGCGGCGTGCCGGGTCAACGAATATCCAATCGAGTTGCGGCAACGACGCAAGCTGTTCCTCGCTGTTACCATTCACCACCTGAACATGATCAAGACCTAAAAGAGAGAAGTTGCAACGTGCTATATCACAAAGTTTCTCGTTGCGCTCAATATAGAATGCTTGCTCAAATCCACGGCAGATGTAGCTAAAATCGATACCGAACCCACCGGTCATATCGGCAAATTTGCCACCGACAACCAATGTAGCCTTATATTTTGCAGTCTGTTCACTCGAACACTGCTCCATGGATATTTTTGGTGGGTATACAATACCTGCAGTATCTGCCCATGCAGGAAGTTTCTCACAAGCCTGTTGCCACCCCTCTATCTGCGCAACAGCCTCACGCATATCCACAGTTGGATAACGCTTAGCCTGAAGCGCGAGCATGCGTACATCATCGTTACGGTGTTGTTCTATAAATTCTTTGGTTGCAGAATCAAGCATCGCTCTCAATCCTTGTTTAGAATGACCAATGCACCGATAACTCCCGGTACCCAGCCACAAATAGTCAAAAGAAGAACTATCAAGAATGAACCGCAACCTCTGTCAACAACTGCAAGTGGCGGAAAGAATATCGCCAATATTACTCTTATCAAAGACATTATTCAAAATTTTAAGTTTGTGTTTGCGGGTATAAAAGTACAACTTTATTGCTCATTATACAAAAAAAATAGCAGAATAGCATCATTTGCAATTACATCAAAGGGCATACGCTGCACACCATCCCTACTACATGTTACAAAAAAAGCGTCTGCTCCACAAGGAGCAGACGCCGTATTTAGGTTTAAGCGATTATTAGAGCTTTGGACCTGCAGCAACAAGAGCCTTACCAGCCTCGTTACCTGTGTACTTGGTGAAGTTCTTGATGAAACGACCAGCCAAGTCAAGTGCCTTCTCTTCCCACTGAGCTGCGTCAGCATAAGTGTCGCGTGGGTCAAGGATAGCAGGATCAACACCTGGCAACTCTGTTGGAACAACAAAGTCGAAGTGTGGGATAACCTTTGTAGGAGCTGTATCGATTGAGCCATCGAGGATAGCGTCGATGATACCACGTGTATCCTTGATAGAGATACGCTTGCCGGTACCGTTCCAACCTGTGTTAACGAGGTATGCCTTAGCACCGTTCTTCTCCATCTTCTTAACCAACTCCTCACCGTACTTTGTTGGGTGCAAGCTCAAGAATGCAGCACCGAAGCAAGCTGAGAATGTAGGAGTAGGCTCAGTGATACCGCGCTCTGTACCAGCCAACTTAGCTGTGAAACCGCTGAGGAAGTAGTACTGTGTCTGCTCAGGATTCAAGATAGATACTGGAGGCAACACACCGAATGCATCAGCTGACAAGAAGATAACCTTCTTTGCAGGAGCAGCCATTGAACCTGGCTTGATGTTGTTGATGTGGTTGATTGGGTAAGATACGCGAGTGTTCTCTGTAACGCTCTTGTCAGTGAAGTCGATCTTGCCGTTAGCATCAACTGTCACGTTCTCAAGAAGTGCATCACGCTTGATAGCGTTGAAGATGTCTGGCTCGCTCTCCTTGTCAAGGTTGATAACCTTTGCGTAGCAACCACCCTCGAAGTTGAATACAGAGTCGTCATCCCAACCGTGCTCGTCGTCACCGATAAGCATACGCTTTGGATCAGTTGAAAGAGTTGTCTTACCTGTACCTGACAAACCGAAGAAGATAGCTGTCTCGCCCTTCTCGTTAGTGTTTGCAGAGCAGTGCATTGAAGCGATACCCTGGAGAGGCAAGTAGTAGTTCATCATTGAGAACATACCTTTCTTCATCTCACCACCATACCATGTGTTGAGGATGATCTGCTCCTTAGATGTCAAGTTGAATACAACTGCTGTCTCTGAGTTCAAACCAAGCTCCTTGTAGTTCTCAACTGCAGCCTTAGAAGCGTTGTAAACAACGAAATCAGGCTCGCCGAATGACTCAAGCTCCTCAGCTGTAGGACGGATGAACATATTTGTTACGAAGTGAGCCTGCCAAGCAACCTCCATGATGAAACGTACCTTAAGACGTGTAGCAGGGTTAGCACCGCAGAATGCGTCAACAACGAACAATCTCTTGTTAGAAAGTTCCTTTGTAGCGATTTCCTTCAAAACGTTCCAAGCCTCAGTTGTAACAGGCTTGTTGTCGTTCTTGTACTCCTCAGAAGTCCACCATACAGTGTTCTCAGAAGTTGCATCCTTAACGATGAACTTATCCTTAGGTGAACGACCTGTGTAAACACCTGTCATTACGTTTACTGCGCCAAGTTCTGTAACCTGACCTACTTCGAAACCTTCAAGACCGGGCTTTGTCTCCTCAGCAAAAAGCTGCTCGTAAGAAGGATTGTGGAGAATCTCCACTGCACCGGAAATACCATACTTGGTAAGATCTATTTGTGCCATAATTCTAAAAAAATAAATTATTAGTTAATACTCTTTTTTATCACATCCCAAACCTCAGCAGGCATATTACGCCAACTTGCCGAAGTTCTCCAAGTGCAAATATATATCTTTTTGCTTAATAACTCAAACTAATTAAAGAAAAATTTCTTTAATTGGGCAAAAAAAGGGCAAAAAGGGCCGTTTTTTATAAAAATTAACAACTTTTTCGCTGACAAAAATGCCAAAAAGCAAACAAAGACGCATAAAACGCCATAAGGTAAAATCAAAAACAGCCGTCATTTGTCAACACAATTCCACATTTGTTTGACATTTTGATTTCACAGCATTTTTTACTAAAAAAAAGATAAACATTACTGAAATTTAGCAGCATACATCTGCCGTTCCAGCCATACTTCATTGAAAATTTTCAAAAGAAGTTTACCGAAAATACATATATAACAAAAAAAACGGGAAGCACCTTCCCGTTTCCTATACATGCCCCGAAATAGGTTCTATTCCGTACATTCATTCTCTGCCATGGCAGAAACCTTTGGCAGCGATCTGTTCAACATGCGTACAAGCTGCACAGCAACAACAGTTGCCACAACGAACACCACCGCCATATAGGTCTTTTCTATATCACTTAAAGGCGCATTGCTATCCTGCTCCATGCCCAACAACATTGTTATTATCGCAACGCTGTTGTTAAGCACATGACCGAGGATCACCGGCAACAGACTACCTGTACGGTAGTATATCCAACCGAAAACCACTCCGAGCAATGTTGCATACACAATCTGGACAGGATTCATATGTGCCAGACCGAATATCAACGCCGAACAGACAATAGCCGTCCAGGGTTTGAAATGGCGCATCATATACCCCTGTATTGCACCGCGGAAAAGAGCCTCCTCGAGCAATGGGCCGAAAACCGATATCGCAATCGCACCGATAAAAGTATGCGAAAGCTGATCGAACTGCACTTCAAGCAGATTATCCAAAGAGAAACACTGCACCAACACGTTCAGCGAGAACATCGAAGCAAACACAAGCAGTACCGACAGCACCAGTGGACGGCGCGGCACAGAGAACATGCTGCGCTCGAACCTGTAGAAACGTGTAAAATGCAGGAACAGCAACATCGCTATCGTAGAGAGGAAAAGGCCCCACGCAAGAGCTGTGACTGCAGCAGGCGGCATCGCTCCACCGGCACTTACAGATGTCATCGAAGTCAGCTCCTCCATACTGACAGCACCTGTTGCATAATCCTTGATATAATATGCCACCAAAGGAATGACTGTCAGTACCGACTGAAACACAAAATAGACTACAAGCAACAATGCTACAACGCCTATTGTCTTAAATACATTTTTCATAACCATATCTTTTATCAATATCTTATCCAACGCCACAACTCCTTGAAACCGGGCTTTTTGCCGTGCATGAGTATTCCCACACGATATATCTTCGCAGCTGCCCACACCACAGCAAAGAATGTCATATACAGCAATGCTATCGACACCGCAATTTCCCATGCAGGGATATCATAAGGAACACGCGCCATCATTACAATGGGCGATGTAAACGGAACCATCGAGAACCAGAAAGCCAAAGATGATGTAGGGTCATTTATGACAGACAACATCACGAGCAGGCTTATTATAATAGGTAACGTTATTGGTGTCTGCAACTGTTGGGCGTCCTGCGGAGTATCTACAGCCGAGCCTACAGCAGCAAACATGGCCGCATAAAGCAGAAAACCTCCGACAACAAACACCAGCAGCGATGCAAGGACTTTCAGAACATAACCCACGTTTGTCAGCATCATCATAGCCTGCAACATATCCATATCCACACCACCCGATGCCGGCGCACCCTGTTTCATCAGTTCAATAGTAGCAAGCAACTCAGCCGGGAGCACATGAGGCAACACAAAGTATGCAACACCGCCTATAAGTGAAAACCAAATGACTATCTGAAGTACCGCCACGCACGCGACACCGAGTATCTTACCCATCATCATCTCAAAAGGACGTACCGAAGATACCATAACCTCAAGCACGCGGTTGTTCTTTTCCTCTATAACCGATTGCATAACCATAGAACCGTATATCAGCAAGAACATATATAGCACAAAGCTTAGTATATAGGCAAGCACTGTCGCCACGACAGACGACGATGTTTCAGCCTCCTCACCACCATTGGCACTGTTCTTATAGGACTGCATATTGACATCGGTCTTTACACTTGCAAGTATATCCTGCAGGTTTCCTATATCGTACATCTTAAGTTTCTCGTTCTGGAGAATCGTCTCTATCTGTGTAACCACATTATGTTCAAGGCCTATCGATGTGGAACCGTTTGTATAAAAACGCACACCATTAGGATTCTCAAGAATATCCTTATCAATATGCAGTATAGCAAAACAGCCTGTATGCTCATGCATAGCCACATCTATAGGAAGAGGTGTAGACTCAAATTTCACCTCGGGAGTACTTATCAGCGATGGAGCCACAACATTGCTCTCGTCGACCACCATAACAACCTTTTCTTCACCCTCGGAATATAGTGTCATCAGCACAGGAGCCATCATCAAGGCTATCATTAGCACCGGAGTAAGCAGGGTTGTAATGATAAACGACTTTTTACGTACACGCTCGTTGAATTCCCTGCCAATTATTATACCTATCTTGTTTTTCATGATCATATGCTTTAGATATTACAGATTACCGTTTACCGCACGGACAAATATATCGTTCATAGACGGTATTATCTCACAGAAAGAGCGGAGTTCTACACTTTCATTTGCTTTCGCTATCACACCACGCAAATCGGCATCGTCGGCAACATGTATCTTCACCTTGTTGAATCCAACCGGTGATGTAGAAACGGACATCACCTCACAACAGCCATCAAGAGCTGCAAGAAGTTCCTTTTCTGTGCCACGGAAATCAAGTTCAAAGATGTTGGCACCATGCTTGCGACGTATAGCGTCGACATTGCCAGAAAGGATGTTCTTTGATTTATCGATCAGCGTTATATGATCGCACACCTCCTCAACCGAACCCATATTATGGGTAGAGAAAATTATCGTAGCACCTTTGTCGCGCAGTTCAAGAATCTCCTTTTTGAGAAGATTAGCATTTATAGGGTCAAAGCCCGAAAAAGGCTCATCAAAAATGAGCAACTTAGGTTCATGCAAAACAGTTGCAATGAACTGAACCTTCTGTGCCATACCCTTAGAGAGCTCACCTACACTTTTGTTCCACCACTCCTCAATACCGAACTTCTCGAACCACATCTTCAACTTTGATGTAGCCTCCTTGCACGAAAGACCTTTAAGACGCGCAAAGAAAACCGCCTGTTCGCCCACCTTCATCTTCTTATAAAGGCCACGTTCCTCGGGCATATAACCGATGCGATAGACATCGTCGTCACTCATCTCGCAACCATTGAACAATACTCGCCCACTATCAGGCGCGATTATACGGTTAATTATACGCAGAAGCGTTGTCTTTCCCGCACCGTTAGGCCCCAAAAGGCCATAGATAGAACCTTCGGGGATTGAGAGCGAGACATCGTCGAGTGCCACATGATTGGCAAATCTCTTCGTTACATTTTCAATCTTTATCAAATCCATGATAGAATACCTTTATATTAATACAGAAGTAATCGGAAAAACTCTACAGTTGTTACAGAAACGGCGCAAGCATGGCACAAAGCGAATCCCCTTGAACTGCATGCGCAAAGCGCTCCACCTCTTTTTCGTTGCAAAAATATATAAAGCTCTCCATTTACCCCCCCGTTTGTTAAATTATGTTAACAATACCAAATTAACAGTTACGGGCATGCAAATTTATACAAAAAATCAAGAATGAAGAATTTTTGCATACTTTTAGGGGAAATCCTCAAAAATCTTTCTCACGCTGTGAAAATCCCGAAACAAGTTTCGCATTTTCGCTCGCTTATCCGTATCTTTGCAAGAAACCGTGAAGATTGCCCCAACATTCTGCAACATTGATACAAATTTCACATATACAGTATGCTGGTGCCATATCACAATCATTAACAACCCACGCATTTTACAAGAATCATGGAGAACTATATAGTTTCGGCAAGAAAATACCGTCCCGACACCTTTGAATCTGTCGTATCGCAGAAATCATTGACTACAACACTCAAAAATGCAATACATACAGGCAAACTGGCACACGCGTACCTGTTTTGCGGACCGCGAGGAGTCGGCAAGACCACATGCGCACGAATTTTTGCCAAGACAATAAACTGCCAGGCAATAACTGCGGACGGAGAGCCATGCAATGAATGCGAATCATGCCGTTCATTCAATGAGCAACGCTCATATTCAATCTATGAGCTTGACGCAGCAAGCAACAACTCGGTAGAAGACATACGTTCTCTAAATGAACAGGTGCGTATACCTCCCCAAGTAGGAAAGTACAAGGTATATATCATCGATGAGGTCCACATGCTTTCGCAAGCAGCGTTCAATGCATTCCTCAAGACACTTGAGGAGCCACCTGCTCATGCCATCTTCATTTTGGCAACAACCGAAAAGCACAAAATCATCCCGACTATACTGTCGCGATGCCAGATATACGATTTCAGCAGAATAGATTCGCCCGACATAATTTCTCATCTGCAGAACATTGCCGGCAAGGAGGGCATAAACACCGAATATGAAGCACTACGCATCATTGCACAGAAATCAGACGGTTGCATGCGCGACGCGCTCTCACTGTTTGACCAGATGGCAAGTTTCACACAAGGTGACCTTACATATAATAAGGTAATAGAGAGCCTGAACGTACTTGACTATGAGTATTATTTCAGACTGACTGATTTTATTCTTGAAAAAAAGGTATCACAATGTCTTTTGTTATTCAACGAAATACTCAACAAAGGATTTGAGGGGAATATTTTCATAGAAGGTACTGCAACACACTTCAGAGACCTGCTTGTCAACAGTGACGAAGCTACAGCATCCCTATTCGAAGGCAGTTCGGAGCTGCGCGACAGATATGTTGAACAGGCCAGAAGATGCAAGCCACAAATGTTGTTCAAGGCAATAAGGCTCTGCAACAACTGCTGCATGAACTATCGCACAAGCCGCAACAAGAGACTGTTGGTAGAATTGACACTGATAGAACTTGTGCAATGTGGAGACGGTGACAGCGATGATGGCAGTGGGCGACGCCCGAAAACATTAAGACCCATATTCAACAACCAGCCAAAGAGCGAGGCTGCAACACCACAGGTCAACACAAAGCAGAATGTTGCAGCAGAAAGAGCAGAACCAAAACCTGTACAACAGCAAGCAACAAGAGAGAATGCTGTTGAAGCCGATAAGACCAATACTGCAACAATAATACAAGGCAGACCAAGCGAACTGCAGACAAGAAGAAGCGAAAATGGCGGACTTGGCGGAATGTTCCGCAGATCAAGAAGCGGCATCGACTCCAACAAAAGTTCGACTACGGCTACTGCTGTTGCCTCCAACACTCAGGAGACAGCAAATAGCCATACAGTGCAGGTTGTAGAGACAAAGAAGAGCATAACAAATGAAATGCTCACTCAGGCATGGACATCATATGCTTTGCAACTGCCCGAAAACGAAAGGGCACTCGCCGACAGGATGAAGATTACGATTCCTACACTGGACTCGGAGAATTCATTTATAATATCTGTCGACAATCAGATGGCTGCAGAGATTTTCGAAAAGGAATCTGCACGTATAATCAGAGGAATGGCTAAAGATATAGGAAATGCCAACCTGAAAATGTATGTAAAGGTAAACAAGGTTGTGGTTGAAAGACATGTAAGCGACAAGGGAAAGCAATACGAAATACTGAAAGAGAAAAATCCATTAATAGAGAAACTCCGCAAGGAACTGAATCTGGAAATTTCAAGATAAACATTTCAATAGATTATGGCGTTCTACGGAACGCTATAATTATAATAAAGAAATCAAGAAAGAACAACTATTTTTGGCACAATAATTTTCTCTCAAAATTATTTCCAAATAAAAAAATCTACAGCCTTATATAGATTTATTCCAAATAACCCAACCCTTTTCCAAGAAAAAGTAAAACACAACCCAGACAAAGCGACAAACAAGATATACAGCGTTATAATGCGGTTTCAAAATCAGAACAGGCAATGCATGCAAGCGCCTATTCGATTGATTATCAGCGTATAAAAAAAATAACGCAGAATAACAACCTTGACAAACAGGCAAATTATAACACACTGATAAACAGCGCATTATTTTCCGCAAAAAAACAGAGAACTTTTTTGACTTGCAAGTTCCTTTTTATTTGCAGATATTTGCAATAGAAAAAGAAGAGGCCTTGACTTATGTGCCTCTTTTAATTTGCCGTCTTCGGAAAACATAAACAAAACAATATCGATGAACTCTGATTTGACAACAAAGTGGAATAAATGCTTGGAGATTTTTCGCGACAATGTCTCCAAGAATACTTTCGACACTTGGTTTGCTGACATAAAGCCACTCAGGTACGAAGGCAATACTCTTACCATCCAGGTGAAGAGCAACTTTGTGTGTGAATTCATCGAGGGCAATTTCTTGGATCTATTGCGCACCACACTATTCAAGGTGATGGGACACGGTACACAGCTTATGTACAGCATACTTACAGACAAGGAAAACGACCTTAGCATGGAAGTAAGCAGCGACAATACAAGCAAGAGAGGCACATGCAACAGCGGTAACAGCACTCCTACAGCAATGCAGGAGGTTGTACAGGAACTTGATTCCATGCTTATCAGCCGCTACACATTCGACAACTACGTAGAGGGCATCAGCAACCGTCTGTCACGTTCTGTCGCGGTAAGTGTCGCTGACAGACCCGGTAGAGCATTCAACCCACTATTCATACATGGAGCTTCGGGAGTTGGAAAGACCCACCTCGTAAATGCCATTGGCGTCAAAATCAAAGAGCTGCATCCTGAATTGCGTGTACTATATGTTTCGGCGCACCTTTTCCAGGTACAATACACCGACTCTATATTGCAAAAGAATTTCAATGACTTCATGAGATTCTACCAAAGCATCGATGTCCTCATAATAGACGATATCCAGGAATTCGCAGGCCTACAGAAGACACAGAATGCATTTTTCCACATATTCAACCACCTGCACCTTAACGGCAAGCAGCTGATCATGACTTCCGACCGTTCTCCGGCACAATTGCAAGGCATGGAGGAGAGATTGATTACACGCTTCAAATGGGGTATGACTGCAGAAATCGGCAAGCCCGACCTTGAGCTACGCAAGAACATCCTACGCAACAAGATATACAAAGATGGACTAAAATTCCCTGAGGAAGTCATATCATACATAGCAGAGCATGTCAATGCAAGCATAAGAGACCTTGAAGGAATTGTGGTTTCAATAATGGCCCACTCTACAATAAACAACGTGGACATTGACATGTCCCTTGCCAAAAGGATTGTAGGAGACTTCTCTGACTACGAGAAGAAAACCATAACCATCGATGATATCATCAAGAAGGTTGCAGACTACTATGGTGTAGAAGTTTCAGCCATCAACACACGCTCACGCAAACGCGAAGTGGTGCTTGTACGTCAGGTATCAATGTACTTGGCAAAAAAATACCTTGACATGTCAACATCAAAGATCGGCCAATACATAGGAAAGAGAGATCATGCAACAGTTCTTCACGCATGCAAGACCATCACAAATCTTGCCGACACCGACAAGCAGTTCCGCTCAGAGCTCGAAGAGATAGACATCTCATTGCAAAGTGCATAACATATATATATTCGTAAGCAAAGCGGTGTGTCATGACACACCGCTTTTATTTTGCCATCGAGCATCCAAAAGAAACACTAAAAGTCATCAAAAAAGAACAGTTTCAAGAAAGAACACGAACACAAATTATTCTTTTGGAAAACTTTTCAATCACTAGTAAAATATATATTACTGATTTTCAATATATTAAAAATATTTTTGGAAAACTTTATATCATTTACACAACTAACGATTTTTTTATTTGGTAATTTAAAAATTGATTTTTAAATTTGTATCCGCTGTTTTTTCAGAACATACTAAAGAACAAAAATATATGAATACCGAAAAGAAAACATACTCCTATGACGAAGCTTTCAAAGCCGCTGTAGACTATTTCAACGGTGACGAACTTGCCGCACGAGTTTGGGTAAACAAATATGCGATGAAGGACTCTTTTGGAGCCATATACGAAAAGTCACCCGAAGATATGCATTGGAGAATTGCAAACGAAATTGCAAGAATTGAAGCGAAATACAGCAATCCGATGTCTGCGCAGGAGATTTACGACCTCCTTGACCACTTCAAATATGTGATTCCTTCAGGCAGTCCCATGACCGGCATCGGAAACGACTACCAGATTGCATCGTTATCAAACTGCTTTGTCATTGGAATGGAGGGAAAAGCTGATTCATACGGTGCTATAATCCGCATTGATGAAGAGCAGGTACAATTAATGAAACGCCGAGGCGGAGTAGGACATGACCTATCACACATTCGTCCCAA
The DNA here is from genome assembly GCA_017555585.1 of Bacteroidaceae bacterium. GTDB lineage: Bacteria > Bacteroidota > Bacteroidia > Bacteroidales > Bacteroidaceae > HGM04593. The sequence continues at coordinate 21,313 of JAFZGA010000005.1, read as the reverse complement.
AGGCTCACCCGTAAAGAATTCTGCTTTGACATCGACAGGTCTGGTTCCGTTCATGGAGCGTTATTCTAATTCGACACGAGAGGTAGCACAGGACGGCCGTAGAGGCGCACTAATGCTAAGCGTTTCGATCAAGCACCCCGATGCCGAAGCTTTTATAGATGCCAAGATGACCGAAGGAAAGGTTACCGGTGCAAATGTATCGGTAAAAATCGATGATGAGTTCATGAAGGCAGTCACCGAGAACAGACCATACGTACAGCAATATCCGATAAAGGCGGAAAATCCTATATATTCAAAGGAAGTCAACGCAAACGAGATATGGAACAAGATTATTCATAATGCCTGGAAATCAGCAGAACCCGGCGTACTGTTCTGGGATACAATACAACGCGAATCCATTCCAGACTGTTACGCAGATCTTGGATTCGAGACAGTATCAACCAACCCATGCGGAGAAATACCCCTATGCCCGTACGATTCGTGCCGACTGATAGCCATCAACCTGTTCTCGTACGTCGTCAACCCATTCACTACCGAAGCCTACTTTGACTTTGAACTATTCAAGGAACATGCAAGAAAGACACAACGCATAATGGACGACATTATCGACCTTGAACTGGAAAAGATTGAAGCCATACAGAATAAGATAGACAGCGATCCTGAAAGCGAAGAGGTAAAAGGCGCAGAAAAGAGACTTTGGGAGAAGATATACACCAAGAGCAGTAAAGGACGCCGCACAGGTGTAGGCATAACTGCCGAAGGAGACATGCTGGCGGCAATGGGACTGCGCTATGGAAGCGAGGAGGCGACAAACTTCTCTGAAGAGGTTCATAAAACACTTGCGTTGTCAGCATACTCTTCATCTGTAGAACTTGCAAAAGAACGTGGTGCATTCGAAATATTCGATATAAAACGCGAGGAAAGTAACCCGTTCATCAACAGACTCCGCGAGGCAGACCCCTCACTATACGAGGAGATGAAGCAGTATGGTCGACGCAATATTGCCTGCCTGACAATAGCTCCTACCGGAACTGTAAGCATAATGACGCAAACCACATCAGGTATAGAGCCGGTATTCATGCCTGTATACAAAAGACGCAGAAAGGTCAACCCCAACGACCCCGAAGTACATATAGACTTCAAGGACGAGAATGGAGATGCATTCGAGGAATACATTGTATACCACCACAAGTTCGTCGAATGGATGAAAAAGAGCGGCATTGACACGACAAAACGTTATTCTCAGGTTGAGATTGATAACATTGTATCACGCTCACCATACGCAAAAGCGACATCGAACGACATAGACTGGGTTGCGAAGGTTGAAATGCAGGGACGTATACAGAAATGGGTAGACCACTCCATAAGCGTAACAATCAACCTACCGAACAATGTTGACGAAAAGCTCGTGAATGAGCTATACGTAACAGCATGGAAATGCGGTTGCAAGGGATGTACTGTATATCGCGACGGTTCACGTGCCGGAGTATTGGTATCAGCCGACAGCAAACAGGAGAAGAAAGAAAACGAGGCAATGAAGCCGACAATTACAGAGGTGCGCCCAACAATACTTGAGGCAGATGTAGTCCGTTTCCAGAACAATAAAGAGAAATGGGTTGCATTCATTGGACTGCTCAATGGCGAACCGTACGAAATTTTTACAGGACAGCAAGACGACGAAGACGGAATTCCGTTGCCTAAGAATGTCACACACGGTATCATCATAAAGCACACCAACGACGACGGCACAAAGCGTTACGACTTCCAGTTTGAGAACAAGATCGGCTACAAGACTACTATTGAAGGTTTGTCAGAACGTTTCAATCCGGAATTCTGGAATTACGCCAAACTGATATCAGGCGTATTGAGATACAAGATGCCTATAGAACAGGTAATCAAGCTCATATCATCGCTTGAACTTGACGAGGACAACATCAATACCTGGAAAAACGGTGTAGAGCGCGCTCTCAAACGATACATAAAAGACGGTACATCGACTGCCGAAAAATGTCCGAACTGCAAGCAACAGCTCATTTTCGAAGAGGGTTGCCTGCACTGCCCAAGTTGCGGATACTCGAAATGCGGTTAAAAAAGACCTTCGTAACTTTATATAATTCCCACCGATGAAGCGTACCGTCAGGCTCGCTTCATCGGTTTTAAAAGATGATTGAGATGGAAATAAAAGAATACTGTATTGAAATACGCGACATTCATCTGTATGCCCATCACGGTGTCATGCCACAGGAACGGGAGGTCGGAGCCTGGTTTACCGTTGACATAAAAATGACCATGAACGACAGCAGTTGCGCCGAAAGCGACAGCATAGAGAATACCGTAAGCTACGCCGACATATATGATATCATACGCAACGAAATGAAAGAGCCGTCAAAGTTGCTCGAACATGTATGTAAAAGAATAAGCGACACGATATACTCCCAATTTACCAAAGTCCAGGAAATCGAGGTTACACTATGCAAGGACACACCACCAATGGGCGGTGACAGACTGAAAGCATGCGTGACAATTAAAAGCAGAAGATAAGAATTCTTATAGACCGAGCTTTGATATCGCCTGGCGGGATGCCTTTTGTTGGCTCTCACGTTTAGAGAAGCCATCACCAACGCCACAAAGCTGATTGTCTATATAGACCTCGCTGACAAAGAATGCGCCATCTTTGCGCAACTCCTCACCCACAAGCCTGAACTCTATCGACTTGTGGGTTTTCTGTGTCCACTCGATAAGACGGCTCTTATAATTCTTGTCAGTTCTGACAAGCGATTCAAGATCAAGGTGACGTGAGAACACCCTGTCAAGAAGAAAGCGACGACACTGTTTGTAACCTTTATCGATATATATTGCACCTATCAATGCCTCAAGCGCATTGCCATATACATAACTGTTATGTTGGCTGGGAAGACCGCATGCCTCCAGGAATCGATTCAGGCCGATTTCTATGGCAAGTTCATTTAATGTTTCACGACAGACGAGATTACTGCGGGATTTTGAAAGAAATCCTTCACGCTCCTTTACAAAATTGGAATAGAGATAATCGGAGATTACCGAACTAAGAACAGCATCTCCCAAAAATTCCAGACGTTCATTACATCCGAGTTTCTTGTTTCCCGATGCAGAAGCAGAGCTATGCGTCATAGCCATACGGTACAAGGCCATATTGTTCGGCACATAACCCAATATTGAATACAACAACAGATAAGACTCCCTATCCTTATAGGACAGAAGCCTTATCTTATCTATTACTTTTCTAAAAATTCTATTAACCTTCAAACTTCTTAAAAGCTATGCTTGCATTATGACCGCCAAAACCGAAAGTATTGGAAATCGCCACATTGATTGTTCTTTTCTGCGCCTTATTGAAGGTGAAGTTCATGCCATAATCAATGTTAGGATCCTCATCACCATCGGCATGGTTGATTGTCGGAGGAACAACATCATTCTTTATTGCCAGAACCGTCAACAAAGCCTCAATGGCACCGGCTGCACCAAGAAGATGACCTGTCATTGACTTTGTAGAACTGATATTCAGTTTATAGGCATGCTCACCGAACAGATTCTTGATAGCCTTCGCCTCAACGATATCACCGGCTGGTGTTGATGTACCATGCACATTTATGTAATCCACATCTTCAGGCTGAAGTCCAGCCTCATCAAGAACAGATTTCATTACGCGATATGCACCTTCTCCCTCGGGGTGTGGAAGTGTTATGTGATATGCATCGGCTGTAAGACCTGTTCCGACAATTTCCGCATAGATCTTTGCACCACGGGCAACAGCATGCTCATACTCTTCAAGAATAAGACAAGCTGCACCTTCACCGACTACAAAGCCGTCACGACTTTTACTGAATGGACGGGACGCGCCTTTAGGGTCATCATTACGTGTTGACAAAGCATGCATTGAATTGAAGCCACCGACGCCCAACTGGCATATTGCAGCTTCCGCTCCACCGGCAACAATGACATCTGCTCTTCCCAAACGTATCTGGTCATAAGCCTCTATAATAGCGTTGGTTGAAGATGCACAAGCCGAAGTGGTTGCATAATTGGGTCCTTTAAGACCGTATCGTATAGATATGATACCGGATGTGATATCAGTTATGATTTTGGGAATGAGGAAAGGAGAGAAACGAGGACCGTTTTCTTTATTGAGTGCATACTCGCAAACTTCATCTTCGAGCGCAATCAAGCCACCGACACCTTCGCCATATATGACTCCAATACGATAACGATCTTCTTGCTCGAACTGCAATCCGCTATCCGCTACTGCCTCAACTGCCGCCGCAATTCCGAATTGTGTATGAACATCAATCTTACGGACATCGCGTCGGTCAATACAAGATGTAGGTTCCCATCCCTTAACCTCACATGCAAACTGTGTCTTGAAAAGGTATGAGTCAAAACGAGTAATAGGTCCTGCGCCACTTACGCCATTAACTGCATTTTCCCACAATGTAGGAACATCGTTACCAATTGGCGAAACGGCACCAAGACCTGTTACAACAACTCTTCTTAATTTCATAATAGAATTGTTAGTGATATAAAGGAGGAGTGAGAATTATTTCTCAGCAACTTTCTCCTCTACGAATTTCACAGCATCACCTACTGTTGAGATTTTCTCGGCCAACTCCTCCGGAATAGAGATACCGAACTCGTCCTCGATCTCCATGATAAGCTCTACTCTATCCAAAGAGTCTGCGCTCAAATCATTTGTAAAGTTAGCATCAGAAGTTACCTCTGATTCTGAAACACCAAATTTCTCAACAATAATAGCTTTTACTCTTGCTTCAATTTCTGACATAGTTGTAATTTTTTAAAAGATTAAAAATTATCTGCCACAAAAATATGATAAAAATAATGAACTGCAAAAAAAGAGAGGAAAAATTTAGCATATTTTTTGCACATTTAATATCCATTTGTGCAAAAACGCATAAAAAAAGACCCTATTTTAACACAATTTTATAAGAACACGGCTCACGGCGCAGTTTGTAACAGTTCCTTAGACTCTCGAATTTATCAGGATTTTCTTTGAGCAATGCCGTATCATACAATGGTGAGTATATGTGCAAAAGAGCATCACGTTCGCACGTAGCCACGACATTGAAATCATCAGGCGCAGGCAACGCAACAAGCTCTATCTGTTCCTTATAACCGACAAAATCGGCAAAACCCTCAAGCACCATTCTTGTCGCATTCAGTTTACCCTCAGCCGAATAACCGGCAATATGCGGTGTGGCAACAAAAGCTTTTTCAAGAAGCCCGCGATCAACCTCCGGCTCATTTTCCCACACGTCAAGAGCCACAGAGCCTACTTTTGATTCTTCCAATGCTACAAGCAAAGCACTGTTATCCACAACCTCACCTCGTGAAGCATTTATCAGCAATCCACATTTTTTAAGGGAATCAAAGAATCTCTTGTCTGCAAGATGAAACGTAGGATAATCCCCATCGCGCTCCAAAGTAGGGTGAAAAGTTATTATATCACATTTCTCGGCAATCTCTTCAAGTGACACAAGCCCATCAACACCTTGCGCAGCTTTAGGCGGGTCATTCCTGTAGACATTCATGCCGGCAGCTGCAGCCCAATCTGCGACTCTGGAACCTATTTCTCCAACACCAACAACACCTATCGAGATCCCCTCAACAAATTGCTTCCACTCATAAATAACAGACTGTACATACTGCAAGACAGCATCGGCATTGCAGCCTGCCGCATTTTTCCAAACAATCCCCCTGCTTTTACAATAGCCAGTATCGATATGGTCATATCCGATTGTTGCTGTACCTATAAAACGTACAGATGAGCCCTCAAGAAGTTCTTTATTACAACGGGTTCTTGTACGCACAAACAGAGCTGTTGCATCTGTAACATCATTCCTGTCTATTCTGACACCGGGCTTCGCCACCACATCACACCCCATACATTGAAGAGCATCCTTCAAATATGGGATCTTTTCATCTATAACAACCTTCATCAATCCGTTTTTTATGTTGAGAATGAAACAAATTTAGTATTTTACCGATTAAAATAAACCATTTATATATAAAAATAACAATATACATAAAAAATACATTATTTTTGTTGAAAAATAAACGTCAAATTCATTACTTTGCATATTGGCATATAGTCTTCAACAACAAGACTGTGTACAATTTTAGAAGAACATTAAACACTATACCATGAAAAAGTTTTTATTGCTGATTTGTTTATCAGCGTTATCATTTACCGGTATCAAATCACAAAACTGGTCTGCAACACTGAATACTACAAATGGTTTGCCCGGAGAATCCAACACGTATTACGGAGAAATGTATTACACATACAATTCAACGGTATTCACCCCTGGCGGAACACTGGATATAATAAGAATTACCGTAACCGGCACAAAATCCAATGAAAATCCAGATGGCAATAATGTCACTTTCGCACTTTCGGGACTAAAAGTTTACGATGGCAACGGCAACGAAGTTACATACACAGCGCGCTCTAATGCCGACCACAATACGCTTTCAGGAGATGAAGACGGAGATGGTTTGCCAGCTTTGAGTGACAATGACATTAAAAGCTATTTTCATTCAATGTGGAGTGTCCCTGCTGTAGCCGATTACCATTATGTCGAACTTATACTTTCACGCAAGGTATCTTCGTTCAGTTTAGAATGGACAACACGTCTTGGTACAGATAAAAACATCCCTACAGCTGTAGGTATCACACTGGGTACAGAATACATTCCAAGTGACAATAAAGCAGAAATGACAATTGGCAATGCCGTAACCTCAGAAGATGTAATGGCCGACAAGGAGCAATTATTTGTCCTCAAAGGAAACGCTACAACATACTTCAACGCAGCTAATGGAAGCACATACTCAGGAAGTGGTCCAATCTTCATGCAGTGTGCAGAAGCAGGTGACAAGGAAGCCAATTCAAGCCACATAATGCAACTCATTCCTTATGAAGACGGCAAATACCTTGTATACTGGCCCGTGGCAGGCAAATTCCTGCATGATTCAGGTAGTGAGTACAACGGATTGAATGGTTGGCAATACAGCACTACAAACATAGAAGATGCCGCTGTAGTTGATTTCACACCAATTGCTGGCGGATATTTTGGCATGTGCTATGAAAGTACATATAACAATTCACCTATTACACTATATGTAGGAGCTGAGATGCGCGACGACGTTGTGGCCAAAATGAAGACTTTCGACCTTGAACACAAGAATTATCTCGAAAACGGTGATTACACAAAAGGTTACTCGCTACCCATAGCCTTCAATTGGTCGATATACAAGGCTGAAGTCGACAAAGAAGCTGTAAATGTTTTTACAATACAAAAGATTGCCGAGGTAATACTAAATAGTACAATAAATAAAGCTACAAGTTACATTGGCAGCTATGACATCTATTGCAAGAACAATGAAGATGCCATATTGGAAAGCAAGATAGCCGAGACACGTACTTTCATGACCGCATCAGATATAACAGTCAGCGACATCGTGAGAGAGAAAGATGAATTGTTGGAAGTGCTGTCAGACTACGTCGCAACAAAACTCGCCCATTATAGCGAGCTGATAAATACGATAGCATCAAACGCACAGTTCTCTTCATACCCTTACTACATCAAAGACACATACCCTGAAACTTCAAGAAGCATGCTTGAGAGTTTACAGGAGACCATAACCAATGCACAGAGTCACAGATACTCCATAGAAGAATACGAGGCCATTTACAATCAGATTGAACGAGACATAGAGTTGTTCGAAAACACAAAGATAACAGAAACAACCACTCCCGACAAAGAAGAGGAGGAAGAAGATACAACTGAAGAGGATATACTGTTTGTATATTTGTCAAACGGAAACATTGACGCATATGCAAAGTCCATCATGGATGGAGAACATTACATTGAAAATGGAAGATTGTACATTCCATTGAAAGAGGGTGAAATGGTTTATTATGAGAAAAAAGAGTATAGCAGTTGTTCCAAAGTCAAGCCTTCACTGCCGACTATGGAAACATACAAGTTCAACAACAAATACAATCCGAATCTGCATGTCGATGCCATTGCTGAGCCGGTAACAGGAAATATCAATTTCCGTCTGAACGCCATAGGCAAATGGCTTACTGCAAGTTTCACACTCAGTGACGACAAAGCTGTTGCATATGTCGACACAGTTCTGCAAGTGAGCAAAGAGACTCGCCAGAGCTTTAAAGAGCCTGTTACATACCATGTAACATACCCTGGATACAACATTATCAAGAATGTAAAAGTCCAGGACGAGATATGGACCGACCCTACCACAGACACACAAATAGTAGACGTACCACTTACAGCAGACATGCTATACACAAACAAGCCTTCAGTAAATTCAAACGAAGGCTTGGAGAATCTGCTCGACAATAATTCAAGGACAATATTCCACTCCACTAACGGAAGTGCAAATAATGCTACTTTAAATGTAAACACATATATAACCATTGATTTGCCCGAGGCCCTAGAAAAGATACAGATCTACTACCAATGCCGCCCTCAAGCAGGATACAACCCACTTATTTGGGATATATATGCGAGCAACGATGGAGTAAACTGGAAACTTGCCAGAACACTTGATTACATAACCGACAACATGCCAAGAGGTGGTGCCGGACAAGAGTTTACATCGAATACCATAGATTTAGGAGGGAAATATTCTAAAATCAAGATCCTGCAGATTCAGGGAGAATACAGCAAGAACCACCTTGTACTGTCCGAACTGCGTATAAAGAAAGTTATTGAATCCACAAGTGGCACACCCGTAAAGATTCAGGATGCGAAATACGAGATAAAGCGCGTTCCATACGGAAATAGCTACAAGGTAAAAGTAGACTGGCTGACAGATACACCTACCGTACCACGAATTGACATAGACATTGATGGCGGATATTTTGTCACAAGCAAAGATTACTACCTCAATGCAAGATTCCGCATAACAGGCTATGGCATCTATGAGAACTTCGAGGACTCAGTACAGATAAAAGGACGTGGAAATTCATCGTGGAGCTATAGCAAGAAGCCTTACCGCTTGAAATTCGAAGAAAAGGTAAAACCATTTGGACTTACAAAAGGAAAGAGCTGGGTACTGCTGGCCAATGCACAAAAAGGTTCACTTATGGCAAATGCCATATCTATGAAGATTGGACAAATGGCTGGAGCTGAATACACCAACCATATTGTACCTGTTGAACTATATATGAACGGAGAATACATGGGAAGCTACATGTTTACCGAAAAAGTAGGATTGGCTAACAACAGCGTTGATGTTGATGAAGATACCGGATATCTTCTTGAACTTGACACCAACTCAGACGACGAATACAAGTTCTACAGTTCCAGCTACAATTTGCCTGTATTTGTAAAAGAGCCTGACTTGAATGACCCGGAAACGCCTAACGTAACTGCACGCAAAAGGAACATTCCTGCACAATTCAACGAATTCTGCAGCGCATTGTACCAAGGAAAAGATGTTGACGGCATGGTGGATATGGACGCTTTGGCAAGATTTATGCTCGCCATTGACCTTTCGCTTAATCAAGAGTTAGGACACCCTAAAAGCGTATTCCTGTTCAAGGAGAACGAGAATGGCAGCAGTTCGAAATACAAGTTCGGACCTATTTGGGATTTCGACTGGGGATATGGATATGAAAACGGTAGCAAATACTGTTATTCCGGAACGACATCAAGCGTATTCAACTACAATATGTCAACCGAATCCGGATACAAATTCTTCAATGACCTGTTGAATGTAGAATCATTCAAGAAATATTATTATAAGACCTGGGTTGAGTTCATAAACAACAACAGCATTGACGAGTTGTTTGACTATATTGACCACTATTATGCATTTGCCGAAAATTCATTCACAAACAACACCAGCATTTGGGGCAGCTCATGTGGCTTTGCAGAAAGTGACAAGAGTCGCCATAAAAGCTGGATTCAAGAAAGAGCGAATTACATATACAACAACCTTGACAAATATGACATAAACGATTTGATTTACACATTAGCCGGAGATGTAAGTAACAACAACCAGCTAACAATACATGATGTAGCACTTGTAACAGCATACCTGAATGGCAATACACACGAATCGTTCAGCAGCTCAAAAGCCGATCATGACAAAAACGGCAGAATAGAGCTGAATGATGCACGTATGATTGCGACATTGGTAGAAGAGGGCGATGCACCTTCTGTAGCATATTGGCTGAGTACACCACAAGCAATCGGCGAGTTCTATTCAGACGATATCGTAATAGAGGTTGGTGATGTACAGTCTGCTTCGCTTAATCTGCTCGAATATACCGAGGAGCAATACAAAGCAATGCAGTTTGACATAACAATCCCCGAGGGAATGTCACTGATAGACATCATACAAAGCGACGCTATATCAGAGCACAATTTCTCATATACCGAGATAGGAGAGAATGCATATCGTGTCATCGCATATTCCGATGAAGACAACTGCTTCTCAACAGACGGGATGCCTCTTATAGAACTTATATTGAATTCTTTAGAGATCATCAATGAGGAGAATTGCATGGTAAAGATAAGCAACGCCTATTTTGTTGACCACGAAAACAACGAATTGCACCTGAACGACCACAAAATCCTGTTCAGCCAGGCTACCGGTATAAACTACAACGGAGTTGACCTACTGATTGAAGGTGGAGAATGCATCAGCATAACATCACTTGAGCCACAGGATATTACAATATACAGTGTTGACGGTCGCAAGATACGTAGCTTCAGAACCAAGAAGGGAACAACCCGTATTGCAATACCCGCCGGAGTTTACATAGTAAATGGCGAAAAGGTAGTAGTACGATAATCAAGTAAGAAAGGAGACGGCAACGTCTCCTTTCACTTTTGTTTCAAAAAGTACAGATATCCACAAACAAAAGATGTTTTTGTTTTGTTTACTATAAAGTAGTAATATCAGAAGCTGTTGCTTCTTTAAAACATCATAAATATAGTGGATACTGCAAAATTCAGGAGAGAACTGCTGGAGATACAATCAGACTTGCAACGTTTTGCATACAAGTTGACAGCAGACAAGGAGGAGGCGAACGATCTATTGCAGGAAACCTCGTTAAAGGCGTTGGGAAACATGGACAAATACACTCCCGACACGAACTTCAAGGGATGGGTTTATACCATAATGCGCAACATTTTCATAAACAACTACCGCAAGGTAGTACGTGACCAGACATTCATAGACCACACCGACAATCTCTTTCACATAAACCAGCCACATGAGTTCGAGAACTATATAACCGAGAACAGCTACGACAGCAAGGAGATATATCGTGTTGTACATAGTTTGCCACGCGATTACAGGATTCCCTTTCTGATGCATATATCAGGATTCAAATACCGCGAGATAGCCGACAGGCTTGGGCTGCCGCTCGGAACAGTCAAAAGCCGCATATTCTTCACACGCCAACAACTGCAATTTCTGCTGAAGGACTTTCGTAAATAAGAGTATCGCCCCAAAAGTAACTTTTTGGGGCGATACCACATATACCTTATACTATCAGATATTTGCAATACGCATGATATCGGCGAATACACCGGCTGCCGTTACACCGGCGCCGGCACCATATCCCTGGATGAGCATAGGATACTCCTTGTATCGTTCGGTTGTAAGCAATATGATATTGTTGCTGCCCTCGAGATGATAGAACGGATGACATTCGTCAACCTTACTCAACGACACACTACCCTTTCCGTTCTCGTACTTGGCAATGAAACGCCAATGCTTTCTCTCCTCGACAAGTTTCTTGCGTTCAGTCTCAAAATGCTCATCGAGCCCGGGCAGTTCAGCCCAGAAATTGTCAAGCGAGCCGTCGAACAGTTCCTGCGGAATGAATAGATTTGCCTCCACATCCTCCTGCTCTATTGAATACCCTGCCTCACGTGCAAGAATCACCAGTTTCCTTATAACATCCTTGCCACTGAGGTCGATACGTGGATCAGGTTCGCTGTATCCCTTCTCCTTTGCAAGCATGACAGCCTTGCTCATCGGCACGTCACTGCCGAGGACGTTGAATATGAAGTTCAGTGTACCGCTCAACACAGCCTCAATCTTAAGGATCTTGTCGCCACTGTTTATGAGATCGTTGATGGTACTGATGATTGGCAATCCGGCACCTACATTTGTCTCGAACAGGAACTTGATGTTACGCTGACGGGCAATCTGCTTAAGATTGCAATATGTAGAATACTCCGATGAAGCCGCAATCTTGTTTGCTGCAACAACGCTGATATTATGTGAAAGCATGTCACCGTACAATGAAGCCACATTAGGATTGGCTGTACAATCAACAAAAACAGAGTTGAAGATATTCATCTTTATAATCTCCTTACGCAAGGTGTCAAGATTACACTCCTTGCTTTCGACAAGTCTGGCACGATAGTTATCGAGTTCCAGTCCCTCACGGTCGAATATCGCATGGCTACTGTTGGCAATACCCACAATATTCAGTTTCAGGCCATGTTCGCGCTTCAGCTTTTCCTGTTGCGAAGCAATCTGCTCTATGAGGCTTCCACCAACAGTTCCTATACCGCATATGAAAAGGTTAAGGACCTTATATTCCGACAAGAAGAACGAATCGTGTATAACGTTCAGTGTCTTTCGCAGCAGGTCGGATTTGATGACAAACGAAATATTGGTCTCCTGGCCACCCTGAGCACACGCAATCACATTGACACCGTTACGGCCCAGAGTCTGGAAAAGTTTGCCGATAATACCGGCGTTATGGCGCATATTCTCACCGACAATTGCCACAGTCGAAAGATCACCTGTTGCATGGACGCTCTCCATGAGTCCCATAGATATCTCCTTCTCAAACTCCTTGTTGAGCACCTCACATGCCTTTGCAGAATCATCATGACGCAGACCGAGCGATGTGCTGTTCTCCGACGACGCCTGAGACACAAGGAACACACTGATACCTGCATTCGCAAGCGCACGGAAAATACGGTGGTTCACACCCACGATACCCACCATACCCAATCCTTGAACCGTAAGCAGGTCGGTATCATTGATACTTGATATACCCTTAATGAGCCTTCCCTCGTCCTCGCTGTTGGCATCGATGATCGTACCTTCGCTGTCGGGATTGAAAGTATTCTTTATCTTTATCGGGATATTTGCCTTGAAAACAGGATATATCGTTGGCGGATAGACAACCTTTGCACCGAAGTTGCAAAGTTCAGTAGCCTCGACATAGCTCAGGTGGCGTATCGTATATGCATTGTTTATCACACGTGGATCGGCAGTCATGAAACCGTCGACATCGGTCCATATCTCAAGCATGTCGGCTTTGAGTGTTGCCGCAATGATTGCCGCAGTGTAGTCACTACCGCCACGTCCAAGATTTGTAATCTCATCACTATCCTTATCCTGCGAAATGAAGCCCGGAACAATAATTACCTTTTCGGTACTGTTGTCGAAATGTTCGTGTATCAGTTTTTCGGTCTCGTCGCTTGCAAGGATGTTGTTGCCACGCTTTACCTCGGTCTTTATGAACTTACGTGCATTGTAACGCACTGCACCATCTATCAATGTAGCCACAATACGGCTCGACAATCTCTCGCCATAGCTTACGATTGTAGCTTCAGTCTTGGACGACATATTGTTGATGAGCGCAAGACCGTGATATATGTTATTGAGTTCATTAAGCAGCTTATCGACCTCAATCAACAACTCTTTGCGCCTATCTTCACATGGTATGACGCTGTATATAAGTTCGTGGTGACGTGTCACAATCTGCTGGAACTCCTCCTTGAAAGCCTCATCACTGTTCACCGCCATATCGGCTGTCTTTATCAGTTTGTCGGTTATACCACCGAGAGCCGACACAACGACAATTACATTCCCATCCCCGGCTGCATCCTCGACAATACGTTTGAGGTTCAATATACTGTTTACGGAACCGACAGATGTTCCGCCGAATTTCATTACTTTCATCTAATTCTGTTTTTAACATGCGCTACTTGCGCAGATATCAAGTTGCAAAAATATTAATTTCACGGAAAAACAGCAAGTTTTACACCTGCTGTTTACTTTTATTAAGCAAAAGTACAATCATATGATCTCCGGCATTATCACATATTCGCTCTCGATAGGAATAGAATGTGCCTTTGTACGACCATGCGCCGGGATATAATTACGTGCGATATTATAGTTCAATTTGCTTGTGAAACACTTTCTTATCATCGAAAGATTCTTATGCAACGGATTGTCCGTAGGGTCGACGAGCGAACGGAACATACGGTTTATCACTGTCGGATTCTTACGTCCTGACACATGGCTGTATATCTTTTTCAGCTCATCTTCATACAGCTGTATCTCTTTCAAGACGATACCTTCAGGATGTTGCAGAAAGAGGATATAAAGTGCCTTTGGCAACGGTTCTAATTTTATTGTCACTTGCGGATAAAGTGGCAAGGAGATATTGAAATTCTCATCGAAAAGGATTGGACTAACCTCGACATTCCCACACTCACAGATGCTTTCGGCAAGAATATCGTTGCACAGACATTCGTAATTGTCCTGCTCGCGCAAAGCGTCACGTTCCTCGCCTGCCGGCAACCTGTATCTTATCGTTCCCGGATGCTGCAGTGCCTGTTGCTTCCGTTCGGCATGATACGCGACAATGAGGTCAAGAAAACTGTTCAGTTTAAACAGGAACTCCGAATCGGTGCTGCCAAAATCATCTTCACAGAACACCTTGGCCTCAAAACGGCCTTCTGCATCATATCCAGCATCACTTACAAACAGCAAGCGGCTTCGGCACAGGCCATTTGCCGCTTTGAATTCAGCCACCTTGCCTGCGACCTCCTCTTCGGCAAGTGCAGGCTGTTGACGCAGAACAAGTTCCTTTATAGAAGCAACATCCAGGCGGGCAGGAGAAACAATATTGAAATTACCGACATCTATACCCTGCTGTTGCAGGAACGCCGCGATACGCTTCGTGTTGTTCCTGATATATCCGTTGAATGCGGCATCGGAATTTCCCTCTACAAGAAAGAAGGAATTTTCCACGCCCTCGTATATCATGGAAGTGTCGGTATACAGCCTCATTACAGGATAAAATTGAACAGATTATTCAGGATAAGCACTCACATTTGCGAATTTAGAAATAATTATTGGAATAAAGAAGCGATATTTTACTCATTTATCGCTATCTTCGCACTAATATATATATGGACACACATTACAACACACATTATATGGAAAAGAAAAAACATGGTTTCAAGGCGTGGTTGATAGCAACACGTCCTTGGTCTTTCCCGGCTTCATCTATGCCGGTTGTAGCGACATTGTCATACCTTTTTTGGGCTGGCGAATCAATAAATTGGCTTATTGGCCTGTGGACTCTGCTCACAATCATAGTCTTTCACGCGGCAGGCAACACATGGAGCGACTATTTCGATTTCAAGAAGGGTGTAGACCGTGAGGACACCGTCGGAGGAACATCAATAACAAGCGGAGAGTTCCAGGCATGCGAAATAAAGAAGCTGGCAACATGGTTGCTCGTAGTGGCTGTAGCATCGGGACTTGCACTGGCATATTGCACCGGCTTGCCTACACTCTATTTCGGTTTGGCAGGTTGCGTACTGACACTGCTGTACCCTATGCTCAAATATCATGCCTTGGGCGATTTGGACATATTCCTCACCTATTCGGTACTGCCTATTCTCGGCACATCGTACGTGGCAACAGGCAGCATTGTCGCAAAGTCATTGTGGCTTGTTCTCCCTATAGGACTCATAACTGTAGGTATCCTGCACATAAACAACGCACGTGACATCGAGCACGACAAACGTGCCGGAATCAAGACATTTGCAATGCTCATGGGCAAACGCGCATCGGTATATATCTATCTTGCCGAGCTCATCATTCCGTTCTTATGCATTGTAGCCGGCATACTATGCAGAGCCATGCCTGCCGGAGCTGTTGCCGTGTTGATTACACTCAAACCGGCAATCGACAACTGCCGTGCAATGCTCAAGCTCCCTACTGAGGGCATGAAAGCTGTGACCGGCGTTGATGAGAACACAGCAAAATTGCAGCTGGCATTCAGCATGACATTCTCTGTCGTATGCATCGTTTCGGCACTACTTGATTCACTTCTATGAAAAGACTTCTCTTCACAATAGTGCTGGCAACAGCGCTATGGACCGTAATGTTCAGTCCATGGACAGCTCCGCACGTAAACTTCTGGTGGACGATGACTGGTGCAGCCTGTACACTCTCACTATGTGCAACAATCTTCAACCCGGGTTGGTGGCGTAAGATACAGATAAAGCCTGCCGATATATTCCTTGGCATTGCCATTGCCGTGGCACTGTGGGGCGCATTCTGGATAGGCGACAAGCTGTCACAGATAATGTTCGACTTTGCACGTCCGCAGGTCGACACCATATATTCCATGAAGGAAGGTGAATCGCCCTGGCTGCTGACTGCGCTCATGCTCTTTCTCATCGGCCCTGCCGAGGAGATATTCTGGCGAGGATATGTACAACAGACACTTTCAGCGCGTTGGAACCCTAACATTGGTTTTGTGGTAACAACACTCATATATGCGCTTGTGCATGCTGGTTCATGCAACTTCATGCTCACAATGGCAGCCCTTGTAGCCGGTGCGGCATGGGGATTGCTCTACAGGCTCTACCCACAACGCTTTGCTGCCATAATTTTGTCACACGCCTTGTGGGATGTTGCCGTTTTCATCTGGTTCCCGATAATGTAATTTGCCATGGCAAAAGAGAAGAGTATATTTTTATGCAACGAGTGCGGTTATGAATCGCCAAAGTGGGCCGGCAAATGCCCGTCATGCGGAGCATGGAACAGTTTCACCGAGAAAGTTGTGCGCAACACGCCGCTTTCACGTGTATCCGGCAGTGACAGGACACTGTCACTGCCTGTACTCATTGACGATGTAGCTACCGACGAGCTGCCACGCATGGATATGCGCGACAGCGAACTGAACCGTGTACTTGGCGGTGGCCTTGTACCCGGATCGCTGGTGCTGTTGGGCGGAGAGCCGGGAATAGGCAAATCGACACTCGTGTTGCAGACCATCTTGGGACTGCCACAGCGCAAGGTCCTGTATGTATCGGGCGAGGAGAGCGTACAGCAGATAAAGCTACGTGCCGACCGCATCACCCACGAACGCGGCAACTGCCATATCGTATGCGAGACATCACTCGAGACAATATTCACACACATAAAGAATGTCAACCCCGAACTGCTTGTCATCGACTCCATACAGACCATGAGCAGCGAGACC
The DNA here is from genome assembly GCA_017555585.1 of Bacteroidaceae bacterium. Taxonomy (GTDB): domain Bacteria; phylum Bacteroidota; class Bacteroidia; order Bacteroidales; family Bacteroidaceae; genus HGM04593. The sequence continues at coordinate 3,960 of JAFZGA010000005.1, read as the reverse complement.
GTCGATTCGTCACCGGGAAGCATATCACAGATTCGCGAATGTACGGCAATGTTGCTGAAATTCGCAAAGGAGAAGAATGTCCCCGTCATTCTCATTGGCCACATCACAAAGGACGGCACAATAGCCGGTCCAAAAATCCTGGAACATATTGTAGACGTGGTCATACAGTTCGAGGGCGACCAGCACCACCTTTACCGCGTATTGCGCTCCATAAAGAACCGTTTCGGCAGCACAGCCGAGCTAGGCATCTACGAAATGCAACGCGAAGGACTGCGCAAGGTGACCAACCCGTCGGAGCTGTTGCTCAGCGAACGCCACAAAGGCATGAGCGGTGTAGCAATAGCATCGGCAATAGAGGGTGTAAGCCCGTTCCTCATAGAGACACAGGCTCTTGTAAGCACTGCGGCATACGGCACACCCCAGCGTTCGGCAACAGGTTTCGATGTGCGCCGAATGAACATGCTGCTTGCCGTGCTCGAAAAGCGTGTAGGCTTTAAACTTGCACAAAAAGATGTATATCTCAATATTGCCGGCGGACTGCGCGTGAACGACCCTGCCATAGACCTGTCGGTCATCAGCGCCATACTATCAAGCAACATGGACGTTGAGATAGAGCCTACCATATGCATGTCGGGCGAGGTTGGACTTTCGGGTGAGATACGCCCTGTCAACCGCATAGAACAACGTATAAGCGAAGCCGCAAAGCTCGGTTTCAAACAGATAATAGTGCCACGGAGCAACATGAAACGCCTCGACACCTCACGCTTCGGCATTGAGGTATTGCCTGTAGGCAAGGTCGAAGAGGCATTCCGTCTAATTTTCGGATAATTATGATACACGAATTCCAGATAAGAGTACAGCCACGCGACGCGGCAAACGAGCAGTCGCTCAAGCAATACATAGCTCGTGAAAAAGGCATGGATGTGCGTACAATAAATGCGGTACGCGTATTACGACGTAGCATCGACGCACGCCAGCGCACGATATATGTAAACCTTATGGTACGCGTCTTTGTCAACGAGGCACCGAAAGGTGATGAGTTCATACGCCGCGACTATGCTGACGTCTCGGCATGCAGGCCGGTGATTGTCGTCGGGGCAGGGCCTGCCGGACTGTTCGCCGCGCTCAAACTGATTGAGAACGGACTGCGCCCCATTGTTGTGGAGCGTGGTAAGGACGTACGCACACGCAAGGTCGACCTTGCCAACATATCACGCACCCACACTGTGAACCCTGAGTCGAACTACTGCTTCGGCGAGGGTGGCGCCGGAGCATACTCTGACGGCAAGCTATACACACGAAGCAAGAAACGCGGTAGCATTGAGGGCATATTGAACATATTCTGCCAGCATGGTGCAAGCACATCGATCCTTGCCGACGCACATCCGCATATAGGCACTGACAAACTGCCGAGAGTAATAGAGAACATCAGGAACACTATAAACTCATGCGGCGGCGAGGTACGCTTTGAGACACGCATGGAGGAGATACTGATAAAGGAGAACCGCGTAAAGGGTATCAGGACCAACAACGGCGAGATACTCGCCGATGCCGTGATACTTGCCACAGGACATTCGGCAAAGGATGTATACCGCTGGCTCAACGCCAACAACATAGCCCTTGAGGCAAAGGGATTTGCTGTAGGAGTGCGTCTTGAACACCCGTCGGAGCTGATAGACCGCATACAGTATCACTCACCTAACGGTAGAGGCAAGTACCTGCCTGCAGCAGAATACAGTTTCACTACACAGGTTGACGGACGCGGTGTGTACAGCTTCTGCATGTGCCCCGGTGGCGTTGTCATTCCGTCGGCATCGGCCGACAAGGAGCTGCTTGTTAACGGCATGTCACCATCGCACCGCGGTGGAGCATGGAGCAACTCGGGAATGGTGGTACAGATAAACCCCGAAGATGTTCTACTGCCGTCCATGAGGATAGAGTGCGACGATATCCCTGAAGTGGCTGACGATTCACCTCTGCGTGTAATGAATTTCCAAGAACGTCTTGAACGCCTTTGCTGGCGCATGGGTAACTACAAGCAGACAGCACCGGCACAGCGAATGACCGACTTTGTACGTCGCAAGCTAAGCTATGACCTGCCACGCAGCTCATACGCCCCGGGACTGATCTCCTCTCCTATGCACTTCTGGTTACCCGAGTTCGTTTCGACACGCCTTGCACGCGGATTTGAGAACTTCGGACGCACATCACGTGGTTTCCTAACATCAGAGGCGACAATGATAGGTGTGGAGACACGCACTTCATCGCCAGTGCGTATAGTACGCGACAACGACACATTGCAGCACGTCACGATCGAGGGACTATTCCCCTGTGGCGAAGGAGCAGGATATGCCGGTGGTATCGTCTCGGCAGCTGTCGACGGCGAGCGTTGTGCTATTTCTGCAAAAGAGTACCTGGGAGTATGACAGCCAAATACACATTTAAAGATTAACCGTAAACATAGAATATCATGTACAAATTCAGACCAATTCTTAAGTCATTGATTTGGGGTGGCGAAAAGATCGCTCCATACAAAGGTATTGAAACCGATATGAAAGCCATTGGCGAGAGCTGGGAGATTTCGGGTGTAAAAGGAAACGAATCGGTTGTTGCCGGTGGTGCTGACGACGGAATGACGATTCCGGAACTCATTGCACGCGACAAGGAGCAGCTTCTTGGAAAAGCCAACTTCGACCGCTTCGGCATGGAGTTCCCATTGCTCATCAAGTTCATCGATGCACGTCAGGACCTCTCAATCCAGGTACACCCCGACGATGCCTTGGCATGGGAACGTCACCAGTCAAAGGGAAAGACCGAGATGTGGTATGTTGTAGATGCCGACAACGGTGCGCGCCTGCGTTCAGGCTTCGCGAAGCAGGTTACACCCGACGAGTATGAGCAGAGCATTGCCGACAATACCATTACAGACCTTCTTAAGGAGTACGACATACACAAGGGCGATCTCTTCTTCCTCCCTGCAGGACGTATACACTCTATAGGTGCCGGCGCTTTCATTGCCGAGATACAGCAGACATCGAACATCACATACCGCATATACGATTTCAACCGCCTGGATGACAAAGGTAACCCACGCGAGCTGCACACCGAGTTGAGCAAGGACGCCATCGACTACACCGTATTGCCCGACTATCGCACATACTACGAAGCACGCAACGACGAGCGCGTACCGCTTGTATCGTGCGACTATTTCACAACATCGTTGCTCAAGCTTACAAAGACTTACGAGATGCCGTTGGCAGAGCTTGATTCGTTTGTGATACTTATATGTACTGCCGGCAGCGGCAGTGTCACTGACAGTAAGGGCAACTGCGTTGAGATACGTCAGGGCGAGAGCGTTCTCGTACCGGCAGATGTCGAGAGCTTGAAGTTTGATGTAAATGAGAAGCTTGAATTGCTTACAAGTTGGATTTGATGAACTAATAGTAAAAAAGATGTAGCCCCCGTTTGGCTACATCTTTTTTACTATTATACTTTGTTGTGTAGTGGCGAATATGTTATATGTCACGGTTGAGTGTAAGGGTTTGCAACCCCAGGCAAACGATTGTTATATTCCACAGCAGTTTTTAACCTTAATACTGTTGGCATTTAGTCTTTTTGTAGTCTTGCTTTCACGTACTTTCTGTGTCGACAGAAAGTACCAAAGAGCTTTGCACTCGGGAAAAATCTTCACAAACGCCCTTTGCTCAGGCCACATAATGTGAGCCTTCGGTCGGGCGCTTGTTCGTCACTCCAGGCTTTCGTTTGTTTTCAGGGTGCTGCGGAATTAAACTTTGTTTAATAGACAACGCTTGCAGCAATTGGTCGCGCATAGCGCGGGTTGCGAAGAGCAAGCGTTGTCAACTCTCGTCTTTGACTGTATGCGCTAATCGTGACCCTCACGGCACCAACTTTGTCGGTGCTTCGTGAGACCTATCACTGCGCATACAGTCGATTTTGTGT
>JAFZGA010000022.1 GCA_017555585.1 Bacteroidaceae bacterium | reverse complement strand
GATGTGCTTAACCTTGACGATATGGCAAATATTGGCCGAGGTGAGTCCATAAATCTGCTGTACCTGTTCTACGGTGTAGTAGTTTTCATCGCTCATAAGGTCGGTTCTGCGGAGTTCAGCCAAATGGGATTGGGAGTAGTACGTACGCCCGTATTCTCTTTTGGTAGGAATCTTATGGCGATAGGTATATGCCCTGAGTGCAGAGGGCTTCATGGCGAAAAGTTCTTCCACCTGCTCGGCTGTCAGCCATTGGGTGATTTGGCTGATGTCAACGGCTACACCGAAGAACTCATCAATATGTCTCTTGCTGTAGTAGTTCTTGCCAGCGATACGGCAGATGGGTATTCCGTTGCGTTTGGCAGAGGTATAAAGCCACGATTGCCTGACCTTATAAAGGGTCATGACCTCTTCACCCGAATAGAAGTCCAGCACTTCATCGTTTTTCTCTTCCCTCATTTTCTTTTTGAGGGATGTGGAAGGCGATGCGGACTTTTTCGGTGCAGAGGTACTGCCTGGCAAGATACGATGATAGGGATTGGATGCCAGCATCTGCTCGATGTCGGCTCTACGGATGAATGCCATACGGTTGCTGATACGGGAGGCGTTCAGCTTGCCACTGGCTACAAGTTTATAGATGTATTGACGGGAACAGCCCATGAGGGTGGCTGCTTTGGAAAAGGTGAGATACTCCTGATGCTGTATCTCCATGAGTGGCTGAGCCAGTTTGAAGAGGTTGTTCTTCTGAATTGCCTTGGCTCGTTTGGCTTCGGCTTGACAAGCCTCGCTGCAATAGCGTTGCATTCCGCTTCGGGTCTCAAAGGATTGACCGCAAAAAGCACATTTCTTGGTTACTTTCATACTGCTTATCGTTTACTAATTCACTTCTTCATTCTCATGTATCTGAAGTGGTGAACGGAGGTAAACAGTAGTAAACCGTTGTCGCCTTTCTACACGATGTGATAATCCTCACATATCGGGGCGGAATTTGTCTCTCATCGTAAACGGATGTAAACCCTTGTCAACTATCTACACGAAATGACAAAAAATAAGCTCCGCAAATTCTCCACGTCAGAAATATGTCTCAAAAATATGTGGAAATTTGGGAACCATCAAAAAGCAGCCTGAAAGTGTTAAATCTTAGAATCTGTTGATAATTAAAGGTTTATGTTTGGTTATTTCTGAATATTTTTGGTTGTTTGGGGCTTCTAAATACAACCCTCGAACGCATAATCTCCAATGCTTGTAACGCTGTTAGGTATTGTTATGCTTGTAAGGCCGGAGCAACCACTGAACGCATACTCTCCAATGCTGGTTACGCTGTTGGGGATTACAAGCTCTGTTACCAATTCACCATTCAAATATAAATTCTGTGCATAAGATAATGGATTGGAGTAATATCCATCAAAACTAATATTGCACCACGCCGCAATGTCACTTATATGTACCTCTTTAAGGCCGTAGCAATCCATGAACGCAGATTCTCCAATGCTGGTAACGCTGTTACCATAGTAACAGATTTTAAACTTTTTATTTTATAGAAAGGAGAATAACCACAGTCATAACCCGTTCTATAAGAAAAGTTACGTCCCAAATAGAGTATCATTATTGGACAATCATAGAAAAGACCTTCATCATAATTATCATATCCCAAACTCAATGTTTCAGCTCCATCTTCAATGCGTAATTCTTTTAATGATGTACAATAATAGAATGCATCATTTCCAATGCTGGTAACGCAGTTAGGGATTGTTATGCTGGTAAGACCGGAGCAATAAGAGAACGCACCATATCCAATGCTTGTCACGCTGTTAGGTATTGTTATGCTTGTAAGGCCGGAGCAATAAAAGAACGCAGATTCTCCAATGCTGGTAACCGTAAGAGTTTTTGATTTATAGGTTATTGTAGATGGAATAACAATATCGCCTGAGTATTCATTATCACCACTTGTTACTTCTACAGTTAAATCGGTGAAAGATGTAATATTGTAATAAATACCATCAACCTCAATGTCGTATGCCCAAGCTGCATTGCAGCAAATGAGTAAGAGGGTTAAGGTTATACCTCTAATAATATCAAAAAGTTTAATCATTTTTATCTTCATTTAAAATTTCAATAGCTATACGTGCAAATTGTTGAGCACTCTTAACATTAGTATCAGTAACATTTACAAAATAAGCATCATAAATACCACCTACAGAATTAAAAATAAAAACAGTAACTTCATCAAATTCATAACCACAAGCAAATTTTCCATCATATTCTTCTTTTAGTAGATGGAAATGAGGATTGCTTTTTAATCTTTCTAAAACAGTTTCTTTATTCCACATAAAATAAATTTTTATGTATAACAGACCCAATTATACAGATTAAACAAAAAAAGAAAGTGGAGCCTGTCCCACCTTATCTTCAGCGTAGGGCTTGGACTCCCTTGTAATACAGATAAGGATAGACAGCCCCACTTGGAATGTATTGTTATAGATACAGATACAAACCAAGAGAGCGTTCTCCCCAAAATTCTGATATTACATTTGTGAAGTGTCCAAGTTCACGCTGTCAGAATAAAGCGAATGCGCTTTCTAAAATATGTCTGCACACGCTATTGCGTGTACAGCACAAAAGTAGTACAAAACAATTAAAACACAAAAATTTATCCGGGTTTAAGGATTTAATTTGTCAGCACAAAAACATCATTAAAAGTTGCTTTTTGCTCAAAGACTATACGTCAAACTCATCGTTACATTTCTGCCGGGGGCACTGATGCCACAGCTGTAGGGACGGTAGCGCAAGTCGGTGATATTTTCCAGTGTTGCATTCAAGGAAAGTCCTTTAAGCACTTTATACGACACACGCAAATTAAGAGTTATCCATGCCGGAGAATAGGCATTTCCATTGGCATCGAGAGCATAGATTTCTGTTTTTTCTTTCTCTTCCTCGGGCATTGAAGCAGCATTGCATTCACCTTGAAAAGCGGTATAAGCCTCAACACATAGCTTTGAGTTGTCGAATCCCAACGCTACGCGACCAAACAAGGGTGCTACATGGCGTGATGGCGACACCTCGCCATTGTCGAGTTCTTCAAAGCCACGTTGCCAATTCAGCTGGGCGTTGGCATAGAAATAGCGAGCAAAGCGCGAATCGAGCGCGAGCTGCACGCCCCATACCTGTGCTTCTGCTGCGTTTTGCAGAGCCTGTACAACACACTCTTCGCCGCCATATTCCATTGTGGCAGAGCCGTTGAATGTGTAGTCGCGACGCACGATAGCATTGTCAAGATGGGTGTAATATGCCGTAACATCAAATTTGAGCCAACGTCCAAAATGTTTTGCCACGCCAATTTCCACATTATCGGCATACTCAGGCTTTAACAATGGGTTGGGAACAGTAACATACCCATCGACACTGTCGAACAGTTTTCCCATGTCATCGACATTGGGTGCGCGGAATCCACGTGCATAATTTGCACGCAACAGCCAGCCTGACTGTGGTCGCCAATTCAAGCCGACATTTCCGCTGACACTGCCGGCATTGGCACTTTGCAGTGGAGCGAAAGGCACATCATACCCCACTGTAGAAAAATCATTTTTAATGAGATAATGGTTATATCGCACTCCCGAAGCAATATTGAGTGTTCTGTGTATATGCCATTCTACCTGCGCATAAGCGCCTGCACTATGCCAGCGGGCATAGGGGTATCGTGCAGGAATCACTGAATTTTCACCTGTAACCACATTATAGCCTGTAGCATCTGACTTCACATTATTATACACATATTCCAAGCCGTATGACAAATTGACGTTATGGGTAATCTTTTTAATTAAATCGACATTCGCACTCCATGCATCAAGATTCTCTATTTGGGTTTCTCGGTTCTCCTTTCCAAAATCGCGGCTTATGCGGCTCTCTTCAAAGTGTTGCCAAGCACCATTGACACGCAGAGAATCAAAAACAGCGTTATTCCCGGCATACTCGACAAGCAAATGGTTCATCATCCACTTTTGAGGACCATAGTTCCATTCAGCATAACGCGGTTTGCCGTTACGCATAAGCTGATGACGGTCGTAACGTGCATAATCCGATGTCTCGCTCAAATGAAACGCATACTCGATATTCCACCTTGCCGTTGGAGCATAACGCACCTTTTGCATAAGGTTGAACTGCGAATATCCGCTTGGCGACTGCAACCGTTCATTGCTGTTGGCGACAAAACTGTCGTTTACGCCATCCGGACCAAAATTCGGTTGCACGATATACGGCATCACATAATCGTCAGGACCATGCAAGCCTTGCTTTAGGTCACCGAATGAAGATGTTGTAAATGATGTCAGGAACCCCCACTTTTTCCACCCTGCCCCGGCGTGCATGTGGGCTGTCAGTTCTTTCGAAGCCGATGCTGTACGCACCGTTGCAGAGCCGTAGGCCACAGGAGACTTCCCTGCTGAAAGTTTGGGGCGCAGGGTATTGAAAACCATTACACCGCCAACGGCATCACTGCCATAGCTTACACTGCCCGGACCAAACAGCACCTCTGTCGAAGATACCGCAAAAGGGTCGAGCGAAATAACATTCTGCAGATTACCCGACCTGAAGATTGCTGTATTCATTCGCACGCCATCGACACTGTAGAGCAACCTGTTTGTCGAGAAACCGCGAATCATAGGACTGCCGCCACCATATTGGCTCTTTTGGATAAAGACCTCGCCTGTGAGCCCAAGCAGGTCGGCAGCTGTCTGAGGATTATATCTGTTGGATTCTTCAAACGGCATGGTTGTTATCTTCACCGGCTGTGCCTCCTTTTCCTGACACCAGCGGTTAGCGGATATAACAAACTCATCGAGCGAATACCCGTGAATGGTATCGCCATCAGTTTGCGCAACAGCACAAGCAAAAAGCACAGAGAACAACACTGTTGAATATAATCGCATATCCCCTTAACCAAATCTTATTTTACAAGCAATTTACCTGTCTCCTTGTAGCCAGCCTCATCGGTAGCCATATAGAAATAGATACCCGATGCAAAGCCAGCCGTTTCAATTACAATATCCCCGGCACTTGCACCACGCGCCACAACATTGCCCTTTGAATCGTAAACCACAACCGCCACACTACCCTCGAGCATATTCGGTACAAATGTCAATACCTCGCCTGCACTCACCACACAACCCGGCAAAAGGCGAATATCGCGTTCCTTTACGATATTTCCAGCAACTCCGGTAGGTGCCTCCGGAACAGGAAGACTACCCTTTATCATTCCCGCGATACATTTGGTATCACTGCCTTCAGGCGTGGTAACAGTCAAGGCTATATCATATGTCTGGTCGGGAGATATTGTTATCACCGGATTACGCACCTCGTACGATGTTATAGTGAGCGGCGCAGGAGTTATCTCCCACTTCCACAGGGCATTCGTCTGATTCACTATGCTGTAGCTGTCGAGATGAATCTCGCGAGGATAGTTGCTTTGCGTATTGTCACCCGAGCCTGCATTAAGGATTATAGGCTGTGCAATAGGTTTGAATTCACTATCGACAAGCGGACGTTGCCATATACCGTTGTTTGTTGCAAGACGTATGACACCTTCCTTGTAGAAAGGAAGCATACGGTTCAGATTGACCACCTTAGGCAAGCCGTCGCTGAAGGCAATCCAGCCGTCTGTTGTATCATCACGATAGAGGACACGTCCGCGCGGTGTAGAATAACTCTCGTTCAGATATCCCATAGTATAAACGATTGCATATGCTGCATTCTTTTCGTTTCCTGTGAGAAAAAATCTTCCTACACTATGTGCCTCGACTTTCCCTTCCCAGTTGGCAATAGTAAGGCCGTCATCCAGCTTTTCCCATGTCTCGCCATTATTCACAGTGCGCCAGAAACCTCCCGGATTGCCGTCACTTACCCAAATCTCATTTTCATCCGTAGGGTGGATTGCAATCTTATAGTTGATACTGTATGTCATTTCATCAGGTATATTATACTCTGTGAAAGTTGTACCGGCATCGAGCGAATAGTATATGCGTCCCCAAGTGGTAGCCACAATCTTATCGGGATTGGAACGCGACAGCGCTATAGCGTTTATGGGATCATCAAATGTATATACCGAAGAGAACGAAGCACCGTCATCGCGTGTACGCCAAAGAGTGTTGGCATCCATTCTGTCACTCTCTTGTACAATGTAGAAGCACTGCGCGTAACGCGGGTCGAATTCAAAATAGAAACCATGCTGAGACGACTCTTTTGGATAGGTCCAAAAGTCGAGGAAAGGAACAAATTCATCGCGCCAATCATCGGGCATCATCACATTTTCAGAGTCACTGAAAGCTATCTTTCGCGGATTGGAGAGGAATACATATCCTGTAGGACGCTCAGAGCCACGCATCGACAATGTGACACCGTTGTATCGGTCAAGCTGTGACATGTTGCCGTTATGATTACGGCCACCCACCATAACATCCTCGTTCCAACCCTGGTCAAATCCCCACATCTCACTTGCATACAAACCGTTCAGCTTAGGCTGCGCATCATCGGCAAAGAAGTCGTTGCTGTATATTACACCACCGTCGGTAGATAGCCACGTATCGCCTGTGCCGTTCGTCTGAATGGACTGCATATCGCAATGCAAGTCGAACTTACCGTAATAACCACCGATGTTTTCAAGAGTCTTTCCGCCATCACTCGAACGATATAGCTGTATTATACCCACAAGCAACACTTCAGGATCGGTTGCCGATGCCGTGCATACGAGATCATAATATCCCTGTCCGCCGTTTCTGTCAACAGCCTCCATCTGCTCCACTGGGTCGGTAACGGTGAACGACGCACCGCCGTCGGTACTCTTGTACAGCAGAGCAGGACCGCTGAAATAGAGAGGACCGGGTTGTGACAACTGGTTTCTTCGACAAGCCCAAAGATATACATAATCGGCACCGGCAGGAGCCTCACTCAGACCTATACGGGCACTTATGAGTGGCTGTCCGTCGAGAGTGAGAAGATTCCACGACTCACCACCGTCAACGCTCTTATACATTTTGACAGTATTCTCCTGTTCTATTGCCACATAGCATACATCAGGATTCTGAACCGAGAATTTTATATCGAACACCATACCGCCGAGCATCCACTGCCATGTAGCACCGCCATCGGTACTGCGCCACAGCTGAGAACGGTCACCAGCAACAATTATATTGTCGTTGTTAGGATGAAAATATGCAACGCTTGTTCGCGCATACGTAGCTTTTACAGGAGTGATATTATCCCACGAAACACCGCCGTCGTTGCTTATCCAAAAGATACCGCCTGCACCCACAAGCACACGGTCGGGGTTGGTTGCGCTTATATCTATTGTAGTAATCTCACCAGCCATCCACTCGCCGTCGTTACATGGCAGCCACGACTCGCCCTTGTCAACCGAGCGGAACACAAGACCTGTCTCCGAGCCGCAATAAAGGACATCGGGATTGGAACGTGAAGCCCTCATACGCTGAATATTCGACTGCGCCGGAGATAGTTTCTTATGCAGATAGTCGTATGTCACAATGGGTGATATCACCTGCCATTCCGTTTGCTGAGCGACATTACGATTAGCGGCACTGCGACGCATCTCACGTGCACGCTTGATACTCCTGTCCACACTTTGCATATCGTTATGGTAATCGGCAGCCGAAGGCAGACGTATTATGCCATCCTTTTGCACAAACGGCAGATATGCCTTTTGGAAACGGCGGAAGTGGTTCACCACCTGCTTGGTGTCGCGCGATTTATATCGCGCACCTGGAGTATTTTTCAAATAGACCTCAAAGCTATCGACCATCGCATTGTAGTTCAAACCATCCGGATTGGCAAGTTGTGCCATCCACACAGGCGAGCCTGCCGGCAGATAGTTCAGCTTATAAGGGGTAAACAATGTATCGGTCTGTTCTACGGCTGTAGCCGATGAGAACAACAGCACGCACAAAGCCGAAAGTATATTTTTACGTAATTTCATATAATTGTGGTTTTAGTTTTGACTTATAGGATTCTATTACTTCACGATGAATTGTCCGAAGAATTTCTGCGTGGCAGTCTTTATCACATATATATACACACCTGCCGCAAAGTCGGGAACAGCAATCTTCACACTTTCGTTACTTGCCGGAATTACCGATTCATGCAACAGTTGTCCCTTTGTACCGTGTATTGTAAAGAGAGCATCCTCTCCTATTCCCGAAGTTATTACCTCAAGCGGTTCGCCTTTGGCAACCAAATTCTTCCTTAAGCCCACTTCACCTACCCGGTTACTGTCGATGCCTGTTTCACCGGCTATTGTAATCATGTTCTTTATTGTACGCGATGAACTGCCTGCAGGAGTCGTTACCGTGAGCGTGACATCATAGTTACCGCCTTTACCAAACACGACACGCGGATTACGTACATTCGCATCGCTCACATATTGAGGTTGAGGTGAGAAGCTCCATAGCCATTTTGTATTTTCGTCCTGACGTACAATGCTGTAACTGTCGAACTGAACCTCTTTCTGCGGATTGGCTGTGAGGTCACCGCTACCAAGATTCAAGGCCATAGGCTGAGCTACAGGAATAAAATCCTGGTGATAAAGCGGAGCCTCCCACAATCCCTGGTTCGTAGCCATACGCAACACACCGTTCTTATAGAAAGGAACAACCTTTGAAATACGCGCACCCGGATTCAATCCGCTTGAATAGTCGATAAAATTGCTCATTGTATTATCACGGAAATAGACCTTTGCACCATCGTAGCTTGTCACATATGTACTGTTGTATTCATCACCGACAAGAATTATCTGGTGTATTCTGATGCTTGACAGATTTGCCAAATCGTATGCACTCCAGCTCTCACCACCATCAAAACTCTCGTTGACAGCACCATAGCGGTCATTGCATATCACAAGCAGGTGGTCGGCATCATTCGGATCAACCACAACACGGGTATAATGTATATAATCATCGATGATAGGGAAAGGCTGTGTACATGTGTTGAATGTCAAGCCACCGTCGTCGGAACGCCAAAGATTCCATGTTCCAACCACATACATACGGTCAGGATCGGTACGGGCAAATTCATAACTGTAGAAATCCTCTCCATCGCTGTCGAACACTTTCTGGAATGATGCACCTTCGTCATACGAAAGGTAACCCTCCCAATAGTCGGTCATGTCCTGAAGGAACACTTTGTGGGCATAACGCGGATCTGTTATTATTTCACCATTAAGGCGCAACGACTCGAACGGTTTCTTTTCCGTAAACCATGTCCTGAAATCCTCCTGGATAGTTCCGTCAAGTTCGCGGGGCATTATTCGTGTCGAAGCATCGGTGAAATATACCTTCCAAGGATTGCTCTTCATCACATACCCCGTTGCAATCTCAACACCACCTACATACACCGATGTTCCCTCGCCGTATGTCGCAGCATGGACAACATCACCGTTATGCCAACGTCCTGCAGCCATGACATCTTCATTCCAACCGACACCCAGACCTTGATAATCCGAAGCATATACACCCTCATGACGGTCCTCACCCTTTGTCTCGAAGAAATCGCAGGAATACTTTATTCCACCGTCATTGCATATCCATGTATCACCACACGGGTGTATCGCTATGTCCTGAATGTCGCAATGCATCCAATCGTTGCGCTGGTATCCGCCAATGGCGTTGTCACGATAATTGCATACCCCCTCTTCGGTTGAACGGTAAAGCGATGTAAGACCAAAGAGGACATGAGCCGGATCTGACGCCGAAGCACCTATCATCATATCAAAGAATCCCTGCCCGCCTGCCGAGTCCATAATGGGAGAAAAAGTTGTACTCCAATACTTGCCTCCCTTGTCGGTCTGATCCTCCCAATTTACACCGCCATCTTTTGAAACCATTATATGCGGTGTACCTTTTCCACCTATCGGGCCGGCATCGTACCCCCATGAATCACAGGTTACCAGAGCATACAAATAATCCTCGCCTCCGGGAGCCTCGCTGACAGCCAGACGGCCGCAACTCATATCATATACAGGCAGTTCTGTTGCACGCCAGCTGAAACCGGCATCGTCCGACACATATATATCGGCCCAAGGACCTGACTCACGACGTATGAGATATATGCGGTCAGGATTACCGGGTTGCAGCTCATGGTCGAAGCATGTACCCAGAAGAGTACGGCCGAACGAAATGCCGCCGTCAGACGATATCCAAAAACCGCCACCGGTATTTTTTGTATCATTTCCACCGGAAGCAACGGTTATATAATCGGTATTTCTCGGATCAATGCGTATGGAATTCACACGATGTTCGATGTTTCCGCAACGCACCCATGAGTCACCGCCATCGGTACTCTTCCAGAGCCACAAGCCACCACCCACATAAACAGTGTTCTTGTCGGTTGGGTGAATAGCGATACTGTATATAGAACCTCCGAAGTTATGCTCTGGTGCACACGCCTCCCACGATTCACCGTGATTTGTTGTCTTGAACACAACACCCGATTCTGTTCCGCAGTAGAGCGTTGCACTGTCGCTCAAAGCAACAGCTATTCTAAAGACACAAACCTGATGATCCTTGCGTACTACATTTCCGTTCTTGTTCTCAAAAGTACGGTTAGGACCAATGTTGCGCCATATCTTTTCGTCAACCGACGAGCGTGTAGCAACATGGCCTACTGCGCGATTCATAGAATCAACTTTGTTGGCATACTGTTCTACAGTAGGCAACTTTATTGTGCCATCGGCTGCAACAAACCCACGATAGGCCGACAACCAACGGCGGAAAAAATTCACAGCAGCCTTTTTGTCGACAGTTTTCACACGAACATCGACATCCGTAGCTTTCCAGTCATTGAACAGCCGTTGCATCTCATGGAAATTGACACCCGTGGGATTCTTCTCTATCTGTTTCATCCACTCCGGAGCTGTTGCAGGAAGCGGTTCCCTGAAATAAGGATCATAGAGGTGTTGGGCAACAGATACATTGACTGCAAAAGAAAATATTACAGTTAATATTATGAATAGTCTTTTCTTAATCATATTGTAACAATTGTAAAATTCTTTTGCAATTTTATATAAATAAAAAGACATTTCCAATCATGTTTTAACATTCGGTACGTTTTATAACAAAATTTCACAACAATTACAATTTTAAAACCATTTCAATAAACATAATAAAAGAACTCATATTTAATCGACAAAATTTCGCATTAAGATATCTACAATCGAAAAAAAACACTATTTTCGCATAATATATTATTGTAAAACACTTGTAACTTTAACAATCTACATATGAAATCACTGCGTTCACTTTTCAGGATTGGGCTTGGCCCATCGAGCAGCCACACAATGGGTCCCAACCGTGCTGCAAAGATTTTTGCCGAGCGTTGCCATGATGTTGACAGCTACAGAGTAACCCTTTACGGTAGCCTTGCCGCAACAGGAGAGGGCCATATGACCGACGTTGCTATCATAAAAGTGCTTGAGCCAATAGCCAAATTGGAACTTATATGGAAACCTGACACATTCTTGCCGTTCCACCCGAACGGTATGCTTTTTGAGGGTGTAAAAGAGGGAAAAGTCATAGACAAATGGACAATATACAGTATTGGCGGCGGTGAACTTGCCAATGAGGAGACAACAAAGAACGAAGAGGACATATACCCGCTTACCACCATCCACGAAATTATGGACTGGTGCGATGAAACCGGTTGCAGCTTTTGGGAATATGTCGAAAAATATGAGGGTAAAGAGATTTGGGATTTCCTTTCTACAGTATGGGAAACAATGAAAGAGACCATCAAGCGTGGACTTGAGAATGAAGGCGTGCTACCCGGCGGTCTGGGCATACAGCGTAAGGCCAACACATATATGAACAAATCTATGTCATACAGTGCTGCAGTCAGCAGCAAAGCAAAGGTTTACGCATACGCTCTTGCCACCTCCGAGGAGAACGCAAGCGGAAGCACCATCGTTACCTCCCCCACTTGCGGTTCTAGCGGAGTATTGCCGGCTGTACTTTACCACCTGCACACATCGCACAATTGTTCCGACGCACGAATTCTGCGTGCACTTGCCACAGCAGGCCTTTTTGGTAATGTGGCAAAGGAACATGCATCAATATCGGGTGCTGACGTCGGTTGCCAAGGTGAGATAGGTGTTGCATGCGCCATGGCTGCCGCTGCAGCTTGCCAGCTGTTCGGCGGTACAATAAACCAGATTGAGTATGCAGCCGAGATGGGACTCGAACACCACCTTGGATTGACTTGTGACCCTCTCTGCGGACTTGTCCAGGTGCCATGTATCGAACGTAATGCCATAGCGGCTTCGCGAGCGCTCGATGCTTGCACATATTCGGCACTGTCGGACGGCAAACACAAGATTGACTTCGACCGTATTGTTGAGGTTATGAAAGAGACAGGACACGACCTTCCGAGCTTGTATAAAGAGACCTCGACCGGAGGTATCGCCAAGATCGACATCAACAAACGTCGCGGCTTCAGAAAAATCCTTGACACATTGCACATACATAAAAAAGAAGATTGATATATGAGAAAACTACTGTTATTGATGGTGTTGCCATTGCTGTTCACAACAACAAAGGCACAGGAAAAGGAGAACAAGGTGCACCCCAACTATGAACTTGCCGAGAGATTCTCACCAAAGAAAATCTCACGCATGGTAAAGCAGACCAGAATACAACCGGTATGGCTTGCCGATGGAAAACAGTTCATATACGCATGGAGCGACACAAATGAGCGTAATTTCTACTTGGTAGATGCTGTAAAAGGCACTAAACGTAAACTTTGGGATATGGAGTGGCTTGCAAAGGAGATAACCATACGCACCGGCGACCCATACGATGCCCAGCACCTGCCAATAGGTATCAACCGCATTATACGCGACAATCGCTATGTACGTTTCGATATAAGTTCAAAGAAAGAGACAGAAAAGATACTGCCACGCCACGAGCGCAACGACAGTGCAAAGATTGCAGCCAACAAAGGCAAAAAAGAGGCCAAGACATTCTACTTTGAATACGACATACAAAAAGGCGAACTTTTTGAACGCACAAAGGACGAGATAGAGGATTTCTATCCCAAATATCCGGGTTGGGCAAACGTTTCACCTGACGGCAAGTATGCTATCTACGAAAAGGACTACGACCTGTGGTACATATCACGAGAAGACCTCGACAAGCTACGCTTATGGGATAAGGACAGTACTGTCATTGAGCATCGCCTGACAAACGGTGGTACACCTAACAGATGCTATGCCTACCACTCGCTCGACGAGAAACCTGACAGCACAAAACGCTATTATGTACGTTGCCTGTGGAGCCCCGACTCACGCCACTTCGTAATGACGCACCGTGCCGACTCTATCCTGTCAAAGATGTGGGTGATAAACTCATTGAGCACACCACGCCCGACATTGGAGACCTACCGCTACCAGATGCCAGGTGAAGAGACACCTACCATGACAATGGAGTTGTTCGACTTCGAGAACAAGACAAGCAAGATGATTGACGTCGCACAATTCAAGCACCAACGCCTTGAGTTATTCGGCAAGCCATCGACACATGCCACAAACCAGGAGGTGCCACGCAAGAGCATCTGGCTCGGTGACAACAAGGGTTTCTATTTCGAGCGTATAAGCCGTGACATGAAACGTATAGAGGTATGTTATGTATCGGTTGACAGTGACAGTGCTGTTGCTGTTGTACGCGAAGAGATGAACACCAGCATAGAGAGCAAGCCTATACGACTTGTCAACGGCGGCAAACAGTTCATCCAGTGGTCGGAGCGCACAGGCTGGGCAATGCTATACATGTATAATGCCGACGGAACACTCAAGAATGCCATCACCGATGGAGCATTCCATGTTGAGGATGTGGTTGCAGTAAACGAGAAGGAGAAGAAAATATATTTCACAGCATGTGGATACAACAAGGACGAGAACCCATACTACATCCACCTGTTCAGTGTCAATTTCGACGGAAGCAATCTCAAGCAGATTGATGAAAGCGACATGAGCATAAGCTATTACTCAGCGGCAGACAACGGTGAAGCATTCGTCGTTTCAGCATCACGTGTCGATACAACACCTGTTAACCATGTCTACAGCAAGAACGGCAAGAAAACGGCAGACCTTGGTACTGCTGACTTCTCACAGCTCTTTGCCGCAGGCTACAAGTTCCCTGAGCGTTTTACCGTCAAAGCAGCCGATGGCATTACCGACCTGCATGGAGTAATGTACAAACCTTTTGATTTCGATTCAACCAAATGCTATCCGTTGATTGAATATGTATACCCTGGCCCACAGACCGAGGCTGTCAATGAATGCTGGTCAAGCGGAATGAACCGTGTTGACCGCTTGGCACAGATGGGATTCATCGTTGTCACCGTAGGCAACCGTGGCGGTCACCCCAACCGTTCAAAATGGTATCACAACTTTGGTTACGGAAATCTGCGCGACTATGGATTGGCCGACAAGAAAGCTGCAGCACAGCAGCTCATCGCACGCCACAGCTTCATTGATGGAAACAATGTAGGTATTCACGGTCATTCAGGTGGCGGTTTCATGTCAACAGCAGCTATACTCACCTACAACGATTTCTTCAAGGTGGCTGTATCATGCGCCGGCAACCACGACAATCGCATATACAACAACTGGTGGAGCGAGAAGCACCACGGTATAAAGGAGAATGTGAAAGAGAAGAAGAACAAGGATGGTGTTGTGGAGATGGATACAACTTTCTCATATAACATCAGCACCAATCAGGAGCTTGCAGGCCGCTTAAAAGGACACCTGTTGCTTGTTACAGGCGATATGGACAACAATGTTCACCCTGCCAACACCACACGCGTAGTGGATGCCCTCATACGTGCCAACAAACGCTTTGAGATGCTATACCTCCCAGGTGACAGACACGGCTTCGAGACCAAGGACGAATACTTCTTCTGGAAGATGGCCGATTTCTTCAGCAAGCACTTGCTTGGAGAATCCAAAGAATGTGAAGTTGACATCAAGGAGATGAACAACGACTGAAAGCGACTAGGGTAGCTAAGATTACTAAGATTACTAGGATGTATAAGTAGTCGCCTTAGTTACCCTAGCCACCCTATAAACCCTAGTTGTCCTGGTTACCATAGCAACCCTAAACCCTTAAAACTATGCCGGCTAAAGACTTTTTACCACAGAAAGGAGCATACCGCAACCTTATTGCGTACCAAAAGGCCGAATGTGTTTATGATGCCACATTCCTTTTCACACGCAAGTTCCTTTCCGTGGGTGACCGCACCATTGACCAGATGTTGCAAGCGGCGCGTTCCGGGAAGCAGAATATTGTCGAGGGCTGCGCAGCAAGGACAATGTCGTTCGAAACAGAGCTAAAGCTACTGAATGTAGCAAAGGCCAGTTTACAGGAGTTATTGGTTGACTACGAAGATTATCTCAGGGTCAGAGGTTTGAAACAATGGCAAATGACAGATGAGCAATACCTACAAAGTATTGCCATCTGCCGTAGCCATAACGATTCAGCATTTTATCGGGAAAAACTTTCAGAAAGAAGCGATGAGACAGTTGCAAACATCGCCATTATACTCATTCACCAGACCGATTATTTGATAACCCGCCTTTTTGAACGCCTTAAGCAAGACTTCATAAAAGAAGGTGGAGTAAAAGAACAGATGTACAAAGCCCGTATGTCACATCTGAAGAAAAACTATTGATTGCAACGCTGTTTTCCTCTCTTTATTCAATTTTACCTTTCAACTGGTTGGTTATCGCTCCATCACCGTAGCCCCCCCATTTGTCTATGATATATCCGTCGGGGGAGATAAGTACAAAGAGTGGAATGCCACCGCCGTTGGCACAATAACGGTCATATATTCCAGCTCCGCCCTTGCCGTCATTCCAGTTGTACCAGGTAATGGGATGTTTCTTCAATGCTTCGCGCCAGTCATCTACAGGTTCAATATTCACACTCACCACGCAAAGTTTGTCCTTGTACATTTGGGCAACCAATGCCAATTCGGTAAGTGCGCTAATGCAAGGGCCACAACCGCTGGCCCAAAAATCGAGCAGTATGTATTTGCCTTTAAGCTCG
>JAFZGA010000004.1 GCA_017555585.1 Bacteroidaceae bacterium | reverse complement strand
TTTATCCTCGGAGAACATAGCGGTAAGGAGTTGTTTTACTATTGATTGCAACCTAAAGTTACAACATTTATCGCTATTCTCCTAATTTTCAACGAGTTAATTTTAATGTAAAATTAATTTCTTATATCGAACTCACGTTAACTTATTATTTTTGCAACAATTACCTTCAGCGTGGTGACCGCACCATTGACCAGATGGTGCAGGCTGCTCGCTCCGGGAAACAGAATATTGTGGAGGGCTGTATGGCTTCTGCTACATCGGCAAAAACAGAAATTAAACTTCTTAATGTAGCAAAAGCCAGTTTGCAGGAATTGCTTGAGGATTTTGAAGATTATTTGAAGACTCGCGGTCATCGCCAATGGGAAGAGGGTTCTGTTGAACTTGAGGCAATGCGCCGTGTTGGTAAAGAACACAACGAAGGTGAGTATTTTATGCAATTGGCTCAGTCACGCGCGCCGGAAACAATTGCCAATATGGCAATTGTGTTGATAAAGCAGGCAGACTACCTGTTGCACCGCCAGATACAGCGTCTTTCAGATGATTTTGTGCAAGAAGGTGGATTCAGCGAAAGAATGACAAGAATTAGAAAAAACTATAGGGGAAAATAAGATCTCTAAGGACTCTAAAGACCCTAAGCAAATGAATTATATGCGAAACTTTGACTACATAAGGGATTTGGGATTAACCGAGTTGTATCGTTTCTGCTCGATAGCAGAGGAGCAACAGGTAACCAACCCAGACATCAGTGCTGTCAATGCAAGACGAGCACTGGAATACATCGTACGTTCATTGTACCAAATGAAGAACATCGACATCCCCGAAAGGACATCGTTGTTTGAACTGGTGGATGGTGAGCCATTCAAGGAGTTCATCGGTGATGAGAGGGTGATGATGGCTGTTCATTATGTCCGCAAGGTTGGTAACAATGGTGCTCACGCATCATCGGTAAGCAAGAAGGAGTCATTCTTCTGCTTGCTCAATATCTACAATGTAGTCGCTTCCATTCTCATAAAACTTAGGGTTGTCGATAACGTAAAGCCATTTGACAAGGCTTTGATTCCAACAGTTCCAGAGACTCCCACAATTATCCCGGTGGCTCACGATGACACTGCTAACAAGATTGTAGAGGTTGCCGACAAGGTTGCTGTTGAGTCAAAAGCACCAGTTGAGGTGCTTCCAATGGACATTTCAGAGGCTGAGACTCGCAGATTGTACATTGACTTGATGCTGAAAGAGGCAGGATGGGACATACTCGATACCAACGGATTGATTCAACCCTCAAAGGCTTGTATCGAGGTAGAATTGCAGGGTATGCCTAACACTCACGATGTGGGTTATGCCGATTATGTATTGTTCGGCAGTAATGGTAAACCTCTTGCTGTCATCGAAGCCAAAAGGACATCGGTGTCACCAGTAAAAGGCAAGCATCAGGCAGAACTATATGCCGATTGTTTGGAGGCTAAATATGGTGTACGTCCAGTAATATACTACACTAACGGTTTTCAGACATTCATCATTGATGGGCTTGGTTACCCTCCACGTAAACTGTTCAGTTTCCATACCGAGGATGACTTGGAACGTTTGCTTCAAAAGCGTGGAAGAAAGGATATAACAGACTTTACCATCAACGACAATATAAGTGACAGATATTATCAGAAAACGGCTATAAAGGCAGTTTGCGAGCATTACAACAGCAAGCACAGGAAGGGTTTGCTTGTGATGGCAACAGGTACAGGAAAGACACGTGTTTCCATTTCACTGGTTGATGTTCTTAAACGCAATGACTGGGTGAAGAATGTGCTGTTCCTTGCCGACAGAACATCATTGGTAAAACAGGCTCACAAGAACTTTGTTAAACTTCTACCCAACGAGACTACTTGTGTGTTGAACGAGGGTGGTGAACGTGATTTGAATGCTCGCATTACCTTCTCGACATACCAGACAATGATTAATTTCATAGACACCGAGGAAAAGCCATTCTCTGTTGGTAGGTTCGATTTGATTATCATTGATGAAGCCCACAGAAGTATCTTCGGCAAGTACGGAGCAATCTTCAACTACTTCGATGCAATGCTCATTGGACTTACTGCAACCCCACGTGATGAGGTGGATAAGAGCACATACGACATATTTGAAATGGAGCAAGGTTCGCCCAACTATGCATACGAACTTGAAGATGCTGTTGCCGATGGCTACTTGGTGAACTATGCAGGTTTCAAGCGTGGTTCGGTAATACTTAAAGAGGGTATCAAGTACAGCAGTCTGGATGAGGATGAAAAGGAGCAGATGGAGAAAATTTGGGAGTACGAACAGACTCGCAAGGCTCTTGATTATTACCCTATGCAGGCGGCTGAGGATGGTGCTGAATATGGCAAAACAAAGTATGTACGAGACATAAACAACAGTGAGATATTCAGTTACATCTACAATATTGATACCATTGATGCCGTAATTCAGGACTTGATGGAGAACGGTTTGAAGGTGCAGAGTGGCGAGAGAATTGGCAAGAGTATTGTTTTTGCATATAACCACCGCCACGCAGAACTGATTGTAGAACGTTTCAATGCTCTATATCCTGAATACGGTTCTGGTTTCTGTGTGCTGATTGACAACTACGTTACGTACGCACAGGACTTGATTGATAAATTCGAGAAAAGGGATGCAGAGCCTCAGATTGCAGTGTCGGTTGATATGCTCGACACAGGTATTGACGTACCCGATGTGTTGAACTTGGTATTCTTTAAACCGGTGAAGTCTAAAATCAAATTCTTGCAGATGATTGGACGAGGAACACGCTTGTCACAGGGTATATTTGGTGACAAGGACAAGGAGGTGTTCTACATTTTCGACTGGTGCTGTAACTTCGACTACTTTGAGAAGTACCCCGACGGCAAGGAGGCTCCAAATACAATATCACTGACAGAAAAGTTATTCGGCTTGCGTGCTGATATTGCTTTCCATCTACAACATCAGAAGTATCAAGAGGATGAATTTGCAAAGAAACTTCACGATGACATCAAGGCTATGTTGAAGGAACAGGTAACGATGTTATCTGATAGCCATATCTCGGTTAGAGCAAAATGGGAACAGGTTAGTCACTTCAAGGATGCTTCGGCTTGGGTGTATATCTCAGAACTCGATACATTGACGTTGAAGAATGACATTGCTCCATTACTTGCAAAGAACACTCTGGATGAGAATGCCAAGAAATTTGATGTATTGGTGTTGGCGATAGAACTCTCTTTGCTCGATGACGATATGAATGCTCACAAGTCCATCCAGAACGTACAGTTCGTGGCTGAGAAACTGCAACATAAGGCATCTATTCCACAGATAAAGGCTAAGATGGGTACTATCAACGAGGTTCTTAATCCAGTATGTTGGGAGAATGTTTCTTTGGCTTGGTTGGAGAAGGTTCGTGAGGATTTAAGAGACTTGACAAAGTTCCTCATTGGTGATAAAAAGCAGTGGTTTGTAGTTGATATAAAAGATGTGGTTACTCTCGGTGGCGAGACTGTGGGTGTCACTCCAAAGGTGTCATACAAACAGAAGGTGATGGATTTCCTTGCCGAGAACAGACATCTGCCAGTGCTTGACAAGATATATGCGATGGAACAACTAACCATTGCGGATATAAGGGAACTGGAACGTATATTGTGGCAGGAACTGGGCGATAGACAGGATTATGACAAATATACTCTTGGTATGCCTTGCGGAACGAATGTAGCAATGTTCATACGTTCAATCATTGGAGTGAACAGAAAAGAGGCTGTTGAGAAATTTGCTACATTTATATCTGGTTCTCAGTTGAATTATGAACAGGAGGAGTTCTTGACTACAATAATATCATACGTGTGCGAGAACGGCGACATTACAAAGGAAATTGTTGTGAACGAAGCACCGTTCGATGAGAAACTGGCAGTGTTCAGTGCATATATGTTGCCACTGGCAAAGTATATCGACAATATCCATAACGTCATAATTCCGCTAAAAGCATAGTCTTAATACTGCATTCCTTCCAAGTAGGGTATATATAACAAAAAATGATGAACCGGAGTTCATCATTTTTTTGTTTATGAAAAACAGTGTGATTACTTCTTGCTGTTCTTCTTAGCAGCTCTCTTGAGGCGTCTCAACTCTTTCTTTGAAGCAGAAGCCTTAACTGCAGCTCTTTCCTCTCTGCATGACTCGTGCTTGTTGCATACAACAGTCTCTTTTGTTGCAGCCTTAACAGCCTCTTTCTTAGCACCCTTAACGGCCTCTTTCTTAGCGCCCTTAACTGCTTCTTTCTTAGCGCCCTTAACAGCCTCTTTCTTAGCGCCCTTAACTGCTTCTTTCTTAGCGCCCTTTACAGCCTCTTTCTTAGCGCCCTTAACAGCTTCTTTCTTAGCACCCTTAACGGCCTCTTTCTTAGCGCCTTTTACAGCTTCTTTCTGTGCGCCCTTAACAGCCTCTTTCTTAGCGCCTTTTACAGCTTCTTTCTGTGCACCCTTAACTGCCTCTTTCTTTGCAGCAACCTCTACGTTCTCGTTAACTGTCTGAGCATTAACGGTCAAGCAGAAAATTGCAAGCAATGACATTACAATAAATTTTGCTTTCATTATATATAAATTTAATAAAAAAAATGTCTGTCCTGAAAACGGAGCGCAAAAGTATAAAATATATACAGATTAACAAAATTATTTACATGATATTTTACTTTTAGTGTCTAATTTTCATCATTTTAGGTGTAAAAACGGTGAATTTGTATATAAAAAGACTAAACCCCAAAGTTTTTGGCTTTGAGGTTTAGTTTATACGTTGGTATGCAAATTCTTGCTTATGCGTCGATCTTCGCGTATGTCGCGTTCTCTTCGATGAACTCGCGGCGTGGGCCTACATCGTCGCCCATAAGCATCGAGAATATGTAATCTGCTTCCTGTGCGTCGCGTATTGTAACCTGCTTGAGGGTACGTGTCTCTGGGTTCATGGTTGTGTCCCAGAGCTGCTCGGGGTTCATCTCACCAAGACCCTTATATCGTTGTATGTTGATATTCTTCTCGTCTCCTGCAGCGAATTCCTGGATAAACTCATCTTTCTCCCTGTCGTTGTAGCAATATTTCTTTGCTTTGCCCTTTGAGCACAGGTAGAGTGGTGGCATTGCCTTGTACAAGTGGCCGCCTTCGATGATTTCAGGCATATAGCGGTAGAACAGTGTCATGATAAGTGTTCCGATGTGAGAACCGTCGACATCGGCATCGGCCATCATGATGATCTTGTGGTAGCGCAGTTTTTCGATGTTTGCTTTCTTGCTGTCTTCAGGGTCAAGACCGAAGCGTACACCTATTGCCTGTATGATGTTGTTTACCTCGTCGCTCTCGAAAGCCTTGTGCCACATTACCTTCTCTACGTTAAGGATCTTACCGCGGAGTGGAAGGATGGCCTGGAACTTGTTCTTGCGGCCCTGTTTTGCTGAACCACCCGCAGAGTCTCCCTCGACGAGGAACAATTCGCAGTTTGCTGGGTCTTTGTCAGAGCAGTCAGCAAGTTTGCCGGGCATGCCGCAGCCGCTCATAGGGCTCTTGCGCTGTACGCTTTCGCGTGCTTTGCGTGCTGCAATACGTGCTGTAGCTGCAAGAACGACCTTGTCGACGATCATCTTCGCCTCTTTGGGGTGTTCCTCCAGGTAGTATGCAAGCGCCTCGCCTACGGCCTGATCTACGGCTCCTGTAACCTCGCTGTTGCCAAGTTTTGTCTTTGTTTGTCCTTCAAACTGGGGTTCTGCAACCTTTACCGATACGATGGCTGTCAATCCTTCGCGGAAATCCTCTCCCGAAATCTCTACTTTTGCCTTCTCAAGAGCCTTGGTGTCATCGGCATACTTCTTGAGTGTGCGGGTGAGTGCGCGACGGAAGCCGGCAAGGTGTGTACCACCCTCGTATGTATTGATGTTGTTTACGTATGTGTGTACGTTTTCGCTATATCCGGTGTTGTATATAACGGCTGCTTCAATGGGCACACCGTTCTTCTCGGTGTTTAGGTATATCACGTCGCTGATAAGCGGGATGCGTGATGCGTCGATGTGGCGCACGAATTCTCTCAAACCTTCGGTAGAGTGGAATGTCTCGCTCTTGTAGTTGCCGTTCTCGTCGGTCTCGCGTTTGTCGGTGAGTGTAATGGTGATGCCAGCATTCAGATAGGCGAGCTCGCGAAGGCGTGTTGCCAAAATCTGGTATTGGTATTCCGAAACGGTGAATATTGAATCGTCGGGCTGGAATGTCTGCTTTGTACCTCTCAGGTCTGTCTCGCCTACGCAGTGTACGGCTTCGAGAGGCTTACCGCATGAATAGTTCTGCTCATAGTGCTTGCCGTCGCGGAAAACTTCTGTTTTCATGTGCTTTGACAATGCGTTCACGCATGATACACCTACACCGTGCAGACCACCTGACACCTTGTATGAGTCTTTGTTGAACTTACCTCCGGCATGCAATACGGTCATTACGACCTCAAGTGCTGAACGGCCCTCCTTTTCGTGCATGTCAACGGGGATACCGCGTCCGTTGTCCTGTACTGTTATGGAGTTGCCTGGATTTATTGTGACATTTATATGTGTACAGAAGCCTGCCATTGCTTCGTCGATAGAGTTGTCCACAACCTCGTAAACCAAGTGGTGGAGTCCCTTCTCGCTGATGTCGCCAATGTACATGGCGGGACGTTTGCGTACTGCTTCCAAGCCTTCGAGTACCTGAATACTGTCGGCTGAATAGCTGGCTGCTGTGCTTTTATTGATCTCTTCGCTCATAGTGTTTAAACTCTCCTTAATAACTCAACAAAGTTAATAAAAAATGAGCTATTCAGCAAACTTTGCCAGATAAAAATAACGTCTATCGGCTTGATGATTACGTTGTTCTATTACTATCATACCCAGTGTGTCAACACTGGGTATAACACGAAAAGGCTGGAAGTAATTCCAGCCTCTTGTTCGGTAAATATATGTTTCAATAAATTAGGCTAATTTTGCAATTCTAGCGCAGAGACCAGACTTCAAGTTAGCAGCCTTGTTCTTGTGGATAAGACCGCGCTTAGCCATTCTGTCGAGCATCTTCTGAACTACAGGGAACTTAGCCAAAGCCTCGTTCTTGTCAGTCATAGCACGAAGGCTACGAACTGCTGAACGCATGTTCTTGCCAAAATAACGGTTCTGAAGGTTTCTCTTCTCTGTTTGTCTTATTCTCTTAAGTGATGATTTGTGATTTGCCATCTCTTTTAATTATTTTTTAGTTTTACTTGTAGCCCATAGGGGAATCGAACCCCTCTTTCAAGAATGAAAATCTTGCGTCCTAGCCGATAGACGAATGGGCCAGCCTTTGTTATTGCACCTTTTGAGTGCGGTTGACATGCTTTGTTGCTCAAAGCGAATGCAAAGGTACAACCTTTTTTTAAACTGACAAATATTTTTCGACTTTTTTTTATAGTTTTGTGGCTGAAAAGATATTTTTTGCAGAAATGATAGAGAATTTTGACGGAATTGTGTTGCGTACATTAAAGTACAGCGACTCTCTTATTATTGTTGACGCATATACCCGACAACATGGAAGAGCCTCTTTTCTTGCACCGGCTTCCAGGAGCAAGAAAAGTAAAGTACGCAGTGTACTGTTCCAGCCTCTGTCAATGCTCTCTTTTACCGCTTCATGCCGTCGTGGCCGCCAGCTTTCGCGCATAAATGACGTACAGCCATATTCCATGTACTCTTCCATCCCTTTCAACATAGTAAAATCATCAATAGCTCTGTATATTGCCGAAATGCTTACATACTCCTTGCGCGAGGAGGAGGGCGATGAAACGCTTTTTGCCTTTCTGAACCGTTCGTTCATGCTGTTTGACAATCTTGAGAACGGATATGCCGACTTCCATATCATATTCCTTTCGCAACTGTTGCGGTATATAGGAATATATCCCAATATCGAAGAGTTTGTTCCCGGTGCGTATATCGATATGCTGCAGGGTGGAGTATCGGATGAACAGCCGCTGCATGCCCATTTCCTTATGCCTGACAAATCGCACTTTTTTGTGCAGTTGCTCAGAACGGGCTATGAGGATATGCACTCCCTTTCTCTAAACAGAGAATTGCGAGGAGAGTTCCTCGCAATTCTGACGGAATATTATCGTTTGCATATTCCTGATTTTCCGAAACCGAAATCCTTGGATATCCTCAAGGAACTGTTCGATTAGTTCTGTAGCAGCTGTTTCACTATAGCCGATATCATCTTACCTTCGGCTTTGCCTGCAAGTTGCTTGGTGGCAACACCCATTACCTTACCCATATCCTGTGGACCGGCAGCACCTGTCTGCGCAACAATATCCTTGAGTATGGCTGTAACTTCCTCTTCGCTCATCTGCTTAGGAAGGTAGCGTTCCATTACCGCAACCTGTGCAAGTTCCTCTTGTGCAAGTTCGGGACGGTTCTGGCTGTTGTACAGTTCTGCCGACTCCTTGCCCTGCTTTACAAGTTTCTGGATAAGCTTTATTGCTGTCTCGTCGCTTACTGTATCGCCGGCTCCGGGAGCTGTCTTTGCTTCAAGAAGCACCTTCTTTATATTGCGGAGAGTATCGAGGGCTACTTTATCCTTTGCCTTCATTGCCTCCTTGATGTCATTGCTGATAATGTCAAAAAGTTCCATATTATATAATGTTTTGATTATAGTATCTCTTCTTGTTCCACATTCTCTTCCTGCTCCTCGGCAACAATCTCTTCCTCGGCTATGTCGGCAGGGATTATTCCGGAAATCCTTTCAAGTTCCTGTGCCGTACGGCTGTATGTAGGAGAGTTGTCGAGTGCCGATATGAGCTCTTCGTTGTGCATATCCTCGCCCTTGAAGATGTATACCTTGTAATCGGGCTTGTAGAATACCTCAACCATATTGTCGAGCTTCTTCTCTTCTCTTTCTCTCTTCTCCTGCTCTTCGCGCGAGAGTTCCTGCAGCTCTTTCTCCTCCTTTTCTATGATAGGCTGCATGTCGGGAATATCCTTCATGCCGAATCCTGTGGCAAGAACTGTAACCTTCACCTCGCCTTCCTGCAGGTTGATGTCTTTGCTCAAACCCCAGATAAGCTCTATATTCTCGTCCTTGAACTGCTCCATGAACGATTCAACCTCTCCCATCTCCTCAACACGGATAGGGGTGTTGGGGTTCTCGTAGATGTTGAAAAGTATTTTCTTTGACTTGTATATGTCGTTGTCATTGAGCAATGGTGAGTGCATGGCACTTCTGAATGCACGCGAAACGCGCATCTCGCCTTTCTCGATACCGTAGCTCATTATTGCGACACCACCGTTCTTGAGAATCTTTCTTACATCGCGGAAGTCGAGGTTGATTGTACCTCTTGCAGTGATTATCTCTGCAATACTCTTTGTTGCGGTTGTAAGTACATCATCGACAATGCGGAATCCTTCGGAAACATTCAGTTTCGGGTATATGTCGATAAGACGCTGGTTGTTTATGACAAGCAGTGCATCGACATGCTTCGATATCTCAATCACACCCTTCAGGGCCTGCTTGATCTTACCGGTCATCTCGAACTTGAACGGAATGGTCACGATACCCACTGTCAGAATACCCAGGCTCTTCGCTATTTCTGCAACAACGGGTGCAGCACCTGTTCCTGTACCACCTCCCATTCCGGCTGTGATGAATGCCATCTTGGTTCCATCGTTGAATAGGTTTGTAATCTCTTCGCGGCTCTCTTCGGCAGCACGGCGTGCAACCTCAGGGTCGTTTCCGGCTCCGAGTCCTTCGGTAATTGTCTGTCCAAGCTGTATCTTTTTGGGGATAGGTGAGTTCTGCAGTGCCTGTATATCGGTATTACATACCACAAATGATACGTTGTGTATGCCCTTGCGGTACATGTTGTGTACTGCATTGCTTCCGCCACCGCCTACACCGATAACCTTGATTATTCTTGGTGCGTCTGTTGGAATGGCAAATGGAAGTCCTTTCTTTGTCTGTTCATTCATATCCATACTCTATTGTATCATTTTCAGTTGTCGTTATTGTCATCACTCTCATCTTCGGTAATCTGTCCTATAAACTCCAGAGTTCTCTGTTCGAGCCATTGCCATGGAGTCTTTTTGGTCTTACCTTTCTTTTCGTTCTTCTTCTTCTCGTTCTTAGAGCTTTCTTCTTCCTTTTTCTGCTCCTCTTCCTCTGTGTTCTGGTCATAATCGAACTGCAGCTGCTGTTCCACCGGTGATGTGTATGTTGCCGGTTTCAACTCTTCGCAACAGTTCTCGTTTCCGAGTTTCAGAAGGCTGTAGAGTGCTGTCGAGAATATGCCGTTCAGGTTCACTCCGCTGCTGCTTATGAGGCT
The DNA here is from genome assembly GCA_017555585.1 of Bacteroidaceae bacterium. Lineage (GTDB taxonomy): Bacteria > Bacteroidota > Bacteroidia > Bacteroidales > Bacteroidaceae > HGM04593. The sequence continues at coordinate 87,692 of JAFZGA010000004.1, read as the reverse complement.
GAACTTTGGCTCTGACACAATTTCGCACTTGAAGTTGGGCAGATACTCTTCGAGCAACAGCTCAAGATTCTTCAGCTTTGAGCCACCGCCTGTGAATATTATGTGGCCGATATTTTCGTTTGACTCCTCGATCTGATACTTCACATTCTGGAGAATCTCGTTCATTCTGGCGTTGATGACATTGTTTACAGTGTCGGAGTCCGGCTTTGCCAAGTCGTTGTTTGTCGATTTGTAGCCACGTGTAATCTTCATCTCTTCGGCTTCGTCCTTGGAAATCTGCAACGAACAGAGGTCCATCGTTATGTTGTTGCTGCCGAGCGGAACAACAACCAGCTTGCGCATCATTTCACCCTTGTATATTGCTACGGTTGTGGTCTCTGCACCAATGTTCACAAGAGCACAGCCGTTGCGCCTTGCATCAGGTGGCAGTATTATCTCGGCATCCATGCGTGCGGCGCAGAAGCTGTCGGCAATCTCTATCTTTGCCTGCTTGAAGCTGTCGTTAAGCTGCTCAAGATACTGCTCCTTTATGACAATATTCAGGAAATTGCTTTCGATATGCTTTGTAGGAGCACCGACCGGGTTCTTGTCGATCTTGCCATCGAGTTTGCACTCCTGGCTTATCGTCTGCACTCTGGTATATCCTGCCGGTGTGCAGAATGTCGCATCGTTCTCAGCCGCCATCTCGTTGATAATGTCGGGGGTAATCTTGGTGTAGCTGTCGAATTCACGTGTCACCTTTGACCTTATCGAACGTACAGTAAGGCCGGCGAGTGATATGTATGCTCTCTTGATTGCCACATTGTCGAGCTTCTCTTCGAGTGAGTTGATGATGCGGTTGAGGGCATTGCTCATTTCATCGACGTTGCGCACTACACCCTTTGACACAAAACCTTCGACAGGTGTGCTTGCTGCCGCCAAGATCTTGATGCCTTCGTATGTGTTGACACCGACTGTTCCTGAGATTTTGGACGAGCTTATCTCAATAGCTGTTATGTAATCAGTTCTTATCATATTTGTTTCTTTGTGTGCAAATAACTTTGTTTCCGAATTCTATGTTGAGTTTACTGTATTTGTTCCAACCAATCCTGTTCATACCCTCCTGGTAGAATGTATAGAGCTTATCGAATTTCTTTTCAATCTCCTTGGCCTCTCCAAACTCTATGATATGATTCCCGACACGCGGAATCAATGTGATTTTCCTGTTCTTGTCGAAATATATCTGCTCAATCTGTGAACTCCAGAATCTGTCACCGTTTATGGCTTTGGCAATTCTCATCACATCGTCTATTGCGATGCTGTCGTTTATGTATCCGTTGGCTATCGGCAGGTACAGCGCCTTGTGTATTCCGTATATTATATTGCCTTTCTCGTCGATGTAATATGATCTGTTCTCATTGTCATACACCTTAACGATGGGAATACGGCAATCGATATCTATTACAGTGTATCCTTTTATGCTTTTGTACACCTGGCTTTTGTCGACAAGCGATATGCTGTCGACGAAATTCTCGATGTCTCTGCAGTAGAACTCCCCGATCTCCTTGCCGCTTGGGTCAAGTCCCTCTTTTTTGATAATGTCCATGACCTCGTCGCGACTGATGATTTCCATACCATTGTCGTCTACATTTATGAGCACGCCCTGGCAGATTCCGCTTTTCTCTTTTGACGGAATCACAAACAGTGCAAATGAAGCATAGCATACAATTGCAACAGCAAGCAGGTATTTCAGAATTCGTTTGAACATTATCTGTTTTCAAGTATTTTTTTCATTTGTGGCACGTCGTTCTCAATGTCTCCGGCTCCGAGAGAAACGAGAACCTCGATATTCTCCTTCTCTTTTTCGATGCAGCTGATGACATCGGCTCTGCTGCACATCGATTTCTCGACATTCTCCTCAAGGCAGTCATATATGAGTTTGCTTGTCACTCCCGGTATAGGCTCCTCGCGTGCCGGATAAATATCTACAAGTATTACCTTGTCGAACAGCGACAGGCTCTGTGCAAACTCCTTGTAAAAGTCGGCTGTGCGGCTATACAGATGCGGCTGGAACAGAACAGTCACTTTTTTCTCCTTGTACAGTTCCTTTATTGACTTGGCACATGCACGTACTTCGTCGGGGTGGTGGGCATAGTCGCTCAACAGTACCAGATCGTCGCGCTTTATGTGAAAATCGAAACGGCGGTCAGCACCTGCAAAGGTTGCCATTCCTTGCCTGATCTCATCGGCTGTGGCTCCGCACAACTCTGCCATCGCCATTGATGTAACACCGTTCTCGATGTTTATGCTCACAGGCACTCCCAATTCCACATCTTTGATCTTCTGCCATGGCGAAACATAGTCTATGACAATCCTGCCGTTGCCTATCCTTATATTCTCGGCATGGAAATCTCCACTTTCGCGGCCGTATGTGTATGTCTTTACACTCGCCTTTGTACGTGGCTTTACCTCCAGCCCTTCGTGTATGATAAGATATCCGTTTTCTCTGATCTTTTCGGTGAACTGGGCAAATGCTTCAAGATAGTTCTCCTTGTTGCCGTATATGTCAAGGTGGTCGGGATCGGCCGATGTTATGGTAGCGATATAAGGCTCAAGGTGCAGGAATGAACGGTCATATTCGTCGGCTTCAATCACTACAAGATCACTCTTGTTGCTCAGAATGAGGTTGCTCTTGTAGTTCTTTGATATTCCGCCAAGGAATGCCGCACAATCGACATGCGACTGGTGCAGTAGGTGGGCTGTCATTGTCGATGTTGTTGTTTTTCCGTGTGTTCCGGCAGCACATACTCCCATTTTGCCCTTGGTTATTATGCCGAGAACCTCAGCGCGCTTCTTAATGTCGAAACCGTTGCTTTTCAAGAATTCGAGTTCCTTATGGTTTCCCGGTATTGCAGGAGTGTATACCACCAATGTGGAATCGGGGTTACGGCACTCTTCGGGTATAAGCTCTGTATTCTCTTCAAAGTGCAGTACAGCTCCCTCTTCGGCCAATTTGTCGGTCAGCGCACTTGGCGTACGGTCGTATCCTGCAACGAAATTGCCTTCGCTGAGGAAATAGCGGACAAGGGCACTCATGCCTATACCGCCTGCTCCAAGGAAATATACGGATTTTATATCTTCAAGCTTCATTCTTAATAATCTCTTTTTTAGTGTTGTGCTTCAATATATGCGTCGGCAAGCTTTATAACCTCGTTGGCAATCACCTCAGCTGCGTTGGGTTTGCCGAGCTTTTCCACATTCTTCTCGAGTGTGGCAATCTTCTCCTGGTCAAGCACGGTCTCTACAGCAACCTTTACAAGTTCCTCCTTTGCCTTGGAGTCTGGAATGTGTATAGCCGCACCCTTGTCGACAAGTGCCATGGCATTCTTTGTCTGGTGGTCTTCCGATACGTTAGGCGACGGAACAAGGATAACAGCCTTTCCGAGCAATGCGAACTCCGATATTGAACCGGCACCGGCACGCGATACCACAAGATCGGCTGCTCCTAATGCAGCAGCCATGTCCGAAACAAAATCAGTGACTGTCAGGTTCGCCGGTTTGCCTATGGCGGCACATCTCTCTTTCATCTCCTCGAAATAGAGTTTTCCTGTCTGCCAGATGAACTGGATATCACCGTTCTCCCTGATTGTCTCAATGTTTGCAAGTACAGCTTCGTTTATGCTTCTTGCTCCAAGGCTTCCGCCCACAATCAGTACACACTTCTTGTTTTCGTCAAGTCCTATCTTCTTTATAGCCTCGTTGCGGTTGGTTCTCATCTCGATGAGGCTCTTGCGTACAGGGTTGCCAGTGAGCATGATCTTCTCCTTCGGGAAGAAACGCTCCATGCCGTCGTATGCCACGCATATCATATCGGCATTCTTTGCCAGAATCTTGTTGGTGACACCTGCGTATGAGTTCTGCTCCTGGATGAGTGTCGGTATGCCCATGCTTGCAGCCATCTTTAGTGTAGGGCCGCTTGCATATCCGCCAACGCCTACTGCCGCATGTGGTGCGAACTTCTTTATTACCCTCTTTGCCATGAGCTGGCTCTTGAGGATAAGCCATAGTACTTTAAAGTTCTTCAGCAGATTCTTGCGGTCGAAACCGGCAATGGGCAATCCCACAATTTCATATCCGGCATCGGGAACACGTTGCATCTCCATTCTGTTGTCGGCACCGACAAAGAGTATTTTTGCTTCGGGGTATTTGCTCTTTATGGCATCGGCAATGGATAGGGCTGGGAAAATGTGTCCGCCTGTACCGCCACCGCTTACGATTATTCTATACTCTTTCTTCATATTACTGGTTGTTTTCAATTATCATTTCGTTGTCAATATCTTCAAGGCTCTTTTTGGGGTTGGCACTTGCCTTCTTGGCATATCGGCTGACACTCAAAATTATACCTATATAAACACAGTTTATTATTACTGATGTTCCGCCCTGGCTTATCAACGGCAACGGCTGTCCTGTCACAAAATCGCCTACTGATATGTACATGTGAAGCAGTGCCTGCAAGGTTATTATCATTCCCACTCCCATAATCAGGAATGCCGGATAAGGGTCTTCGCATCTCTTGGCAATTTTTCCACAGCGGAACAGTATTGTCATGTAGAGCAGCAGTACGAATATGCCTCCGGCTAATCCCAACTCCTCAATGATTATGGCATATATGAAGTCGGACTGTGCATGCGGAATGAAGTCGCGTTGCTTTGAATTTCCGGGTCCGCAGCCGAAGATGTTACTCGACGCAATGGCTATGTTGGCGTATGTTCTCTGTTCATTCTTTATCACGTATGTCTCGGCTGTAACGGGCTCGCTCTTGAGCGCGTCTACAATACGGTGTTTCCATGTAATCACCTTTTGCTTGAAGCCGCCTTCATTCGCCCAGCTCTCGGGAGCTGACATTATTGCCGTTATTCCAATGACCACAGTGGCAAATGCTACTCCCAGAATTTTCAACATCTGTCCTTTGGGATAGCGGCATACGAACATCATCGCATAAAGTGTAAGCAATATGATGAATGCTGTCGACAGGTTCTCCTTCAATATGATAAGGATAGGCAATGTTCCGTATAGTGCTATCTTCTGTAGTGCAAAGCGGTCTGTTCCCTCTTCGTCCTGATGTTGCGCGCTTATGAGTGCGGTGATCATCACAAGTCCCATCTTTGCGAGCTCCATAGGCTGGAATGTCATGCCGAAGATTTTTATCCATCGTGCACTGTCGTTGATGTGCGACCCCTTGTCGAACTGTGCCCATATAAGTCCAGCGAGCCCTAACCAATATATCACATATGTGAGCTTCTTTATCCACGCTACTTTCATGTAGTGCATGATAAAGACCACAAAAAGACCTATACCAAGGAATATGGTGTGTTTGATAATGGGAAGCCAATAGTTTCCATTGAAGTCATTTATCTGTCGGCTGGTCGCACTGAATACCTCCACCCATGAAATTGAGCAGAGAATGAAGAAAACAATCCAGATGGTCTTGTCTCCCTTGAATAGATATTTCTTTAATTGGTCAAATCCCATTTTAAGTTGTTGTCTTTATAATTTACAAACGTACTCCTTGAACTGTCGGCCACGGTCCTCGTAGCTCTTGAAGAGGTCAAAACTTGCACAGCATGGGCTGAGCAGGACAGTTTCGCCTTTTTGTGCCATGTTATATGCTGTCTGTACGCACTCCTGCATTGAGCTTGTATCGGCTATAGGCAACCCGAATCCGTCAAAGAATTGGTGCAGTTTGCTGTTGTCTGCTCCAAGGAATATCAGTCCGCAGCATTTCTCTTTTACCAGATCAGCTATTTCGCTGTAATCATTGCCCTTGTCCTTACCGCCGAGTATCAGTATCGTCTTTGTCTTCATGCTCTGCAAGGCATACCAGCAACTGTTCACATTCGTAGCCTTCGAGTCGTTGATATATTCTACTCCGTTTACCTTTGCAACCTTTTCAAGACGGTGTTCCACTCCTGCAAAGGTGCTCAAAGCCTCACGGATTGTCTCCTTGCGTATACCTGCGACATTTGCCGAAATACCTGCAGCCATAGAGTTGTAAAGGTTGTGCTTGCCTGTGAGCGATAGCTCTTCGAGCTCCATGTTGAATGGTGCCGGCTCGGTAAAGACAAGTTTCTCGGCTTCGGTATATGCGGCGGCATCCTCATGGTTCGATTCTGCAAACGAATAGAGTTTGCCATGCTTGTATTTTGACAGCTCCTTCTTTATTATCGGGTCATCGTTCCAGAATACGAATGCATCGCCCGGCTCCTGGTTCTGCAGGATACGCAATTTTGCATCGACATAGTTCTGCATGTCGTATCCGTAACGGTCAAGGTGGTCGGGAGTTATATTCATCAACACCGCCACGTTGGCGCGGAATTCATACATATTGTCGAGCTGGAAACTGCTCAATTCAACTATGTAATAGTCCTTGTCGCCTTCGGCAACCTGCAATGCAAGGCTCTTGCCAATGTTTCCGGCGAGTCCGACATTCAATCCGGCTTCGCGGAATATATGGTATATCAGAGATGTAGTAGTTGTCTTGCCGTTGCTTCCTGTGATACACACCATCTTTGCTCTTGTGTATCGTCCTGCAAACTCAATCTCCGATATTATGGGTATTCCGGCGTTCTTTATCTTTACGATAATGGGTGCTTCATTGGGTATTCCGGGGCTTTTTATGATTTCTCCGGCACTCAGGATAATCTCCTCGGTGTGCTGCTTCTCTTCCCATGTTATCTCCTTTTCGTCAAGCATCTGCTTGTACTTGTCGGCGATTGTGCCAAAGTCCGAGACAAAAACATCAAACCCAAGCTTTTTTGCAAGTACGGCAGCTCCACAGCCACTCTCTCCTGCTCCCAATATTACTACTCTCTTTTCCATTTATCTTATCTTTAGTGTCAGGATTGTTATGACAGCCATAATAAGTGTCACAATCCAAAAACGTAGAGTTATCTTGGCCTCGTGCAATGGTCTTTCCGGGCCTTTGAATATATATGTACACTCCTTGTCGAGCTTCTCGTCCTCAAGGTTGTAGTGGTGGTGCAGTGGTGTCCTGCGGAATATTCTCTGTTTTATTCCCTTTTTCTTGCCCTGCTTGAAGTATGCTACCTGCATGATTACCGACAGGTTCTCGGCAACAAATATTCCGCAAAGCAGTATGAGGAGAATCTCCTTGTGTATGAGTATCGCAATTACACCTATTATACCACCGATGGTCAGGCTGCCCGTGTCACCCATGAAAACCTGTGCTGGGAAGGCGTTGTACCAAAGGAAACCTATCAGTGCTCCAATGAATGCAAATGCAAATACCACAATCTCTTCGGCTCCGGGCAAGAACATTATGTTCAGGTATTCGGCCCAGCCGACGTGGCTCGACACATATGCCAGCAACGCAAGTGCCACACCCATTATGGCGGCGTTACCTGCAAGCATGCCGTCCATGCCGTCGTTGAGGTTTGCTCCGTTGGAAACAGCCGTTACCACAAGTATTGTTACTATTACAAACAATATCCAGCCTGCCTCTTCCTTGTACTCACCGCAGAACGACATTATCTCGCTGTAGTCGAGATTGTGGTTCTTTATGAACGGAATGGTTGTCTTGTTCAGTTTCTCAGGGGTCTTTTTGTGGTAAACCTTTTCGGTGTTGTTCGATTTCTCGATGGTTATGTTCTCGCGCATTACAGCCTGCGGGCTCAGATACAGCGTTAGGCCCACGAACAGTCCGAGACCTACCTGTGCAACAATCTTTACCTTGCCCGAAACGCCGTCCTTGTTCTTCTTGAAGGTCTTTATATAGTCATCGACGAAACCGAGTATACCCATCCACACAGTTGTTGCAAGCAACAACATCATATACACATTGTTCAACCGGCCCACAAGCAGGCATGGGATGAGTATGGCTATTATTATTATTATTCCTCCCATTGTAGGCACTCCGGCCTTCAGGTTGTTCTTGTCGAATTCGCGCAGGGTCTCTGTAATCTGCTTCTTCTTGAAATATCTGATGAGTATACCGCCCAACCATGCCGACAGCAACAGTGACAGCACTATCGCAAGCAATGACCTGAACGATGTGTATGTCAAAAGTCTTGCACCGGGAAGGTCGCTTTTGATCAGCCAGTTGAAAATATAGTGCAACATAATCTTAGATGTTAAATATTTCTCTTACAACCTCTTTGTCGTCAAAATGGTGCTTGACACCTTTTATCTCCTGATAGTCCTCGTGTCCCTTGCCGGCAATGACTACAACGTCGCCTTTGTTTGCCAAGGTACATGCCGTCCTTATGGCCTCTTTACGGTCGGTTATCGATAGCACATTCCTTTTCTGTTCGTCGCTGAGCCCGGCGAGCATGTCGTTTATGATATCCTGCGGCTCTTCGTTGCGCGGGTTGTCCGATGTGAGTATCACCTTGGAACTGTTCTTCACAGCCTCTACTGCCATGATCGGGCGTTTGCCCTTGTCGCGGTTTCCGCCTGCACCTATCACGGTAATGATGTTGCCGTTACCGCGCAACACCTCCTTCACCGTGCCAAGAACATTCTTTATCGCATCGGGTGTGTGTGCATAATCGACAATGGCTGTTATGCCGTCGCTCGACTGTATTGTCTCGAATCGTCCCGAAACCGGTTTCAGTGTGCTCATTACGCATAGTACCTCCTCGGCATCTTTGCCCAACTCTATAGCAGCTCCGAATATTGCAAGAAGGTTGCTGATGTTGAAGCGTCCTGTGAGCATTGTGTTGAATTCGCGGTTGTTGAATTCGAGTATCATACCGTCGAGGTGTGTCTCTATCAGTCGTGCCTTGTAGTCGCTCATTGTGCGTGTCGAATAGTGCTTGATGTCGGCACGGCAGTTCTGAACCATTACAGGTCCATTCTTGTCGTCAAGGTTCGTGATTGCAAACGCATTACGTGGCAGGTTGTCGAAGAAGCTCTTCTTTGCTTTCAGGTAGTTGTCCATGTTCTCATGGAAATCCATGTGGTCACGGGTGAGGTTGGTGAAAATACCTCCTGTGAACTCAAGTCCTCCTACTCTCTCCTGTGCCAGAGCGTGTGAGCTTACCTCCATGAAGGCATATTCGCATCCCTCTTCAACCATCTTTGCCAACAGTCTGTTCAATGAAATGGCATCGGGTGTAGTGTGTGTCGACGGGTATGCCGTGCCGTTGATGTAGTTGCATACGGTTGACAGCAGTCCACATTTGTGTCCCATCTCGCTGAAAAGGGTGTAGAGCAGTGTAGCAATGGTTGTCTTTCCGTTTGTACCTGTTACACCTACAAGTTTCAGTTTCTGCGAAGGCTCGCCGTAGAATGTCGTTGCCAGCTTGCCTGTTATGCTTTGTGCATTCATCACGTTGATGTATGCTACATTGGGGTTCTGCCTCTCGGGCAGTTCTTCGCACACGATAGCAACCGCGCCCTTCTCTTCGGCAGCGGTGATGTATGCATGTCCATCGGCCTGTGTGCCTCTTATAGCAATGAACATGTCGCCTTTTTCTACAAGGCGCGAGTCTATATTTACTCCGAGTACGTCAACCTCATCTTTGGGCATTATTACTCTGGTGTATTGTATCTCCTTCAATAATTCGCTGAGCTTCATACCTTATTACTTATATATATTTATGGTGCAAGTGTCAGTCTTACACTTCTTTTTCCTTTTATTCTTGTTCCGGCAACAATGCTTTGCGACTTCACTGTTCCGTATCCGATTATTTCCACGTCGAGGTTGCATTGCTGCATCAGGTATACAGCGTCCTTGGCTCCCATTCCGCATACATTGGGTACAAACTCTGTATTCAATGGCTTGTTCTGGAACTCATATATGCTGTCGTTTTCCAGTTTCACCTTTCCCCATATTGCATCTTCCCTGTTCTCGTCTTTCCATGAGTTCTTTTTCATAGGGTGCTCGAGTTCTTTCAGAATCTTGCTTGCTTCGAGCATATTGCCGTCCTTCACTTTCGGGAAATGGTTGTTTATGGTGTCGCAGGCAGCTTCAAATGGAACTGTATTCTCCTGCGCCATAATCTTTTCGGCAATCTCCTTGAATGCGATGGCTGCGCTGCTGCCACCACCAAGTCTTATTCTCAGCGAGTCGGGACGTGTGTCCTGTTTCTTGTCGTACATCATCTGCACAAGCAGAGTGTATTTGGGCTTTTCTGCAGGGAAGAATCCGCAGAAACTCATCATCTTCTCGCTGTTGTCGTATTTTCCGGTCTGTGAGTTGGGCAGGTTTGCTGTACCTGTCTTTCCTGCCACAGTCATAAGCTTTGACTTTGCGCGCGCTCCTGTGCCGTCCTTACCGTTCACCACTTCAACCAGCAGGCCGGTGATTGTGTCGGTAGTACTCTTTGAAATGAGCTGTTCATTCACAACCTTTGTCGGGAACTCCTCAATAATCTTTCCGTCCTTTATGATAGCCTTTACAAGTCGTGGTTGCATCTGCTTACCACCGTTGGCGATGGTGTTGTAGAACGAAAGTATATTTATTCCGGTCATTCCCACAGCATAGCCGTATGACATCGAGTTCAAGCTGAATCCGTTCCATCTCTTTGTGCCGGGCAGGGTAAGGTATGGTGTCGCCTCGCTGTCAATCAGCTTGTAGTTTTCGGTAAGTCCGAATCTCTGCAGGGTGTTGGTATATTCCTCGGGTTTGTTGCCGTACGCCTTCTTTATATACTGCACCATGCTTATGTTCGATGAGTATTTGAGTGCCTCGGCCATGCTGTATTTGCCTGTGCCGTTGTCGCGGTACATCTCGTCGGTAACTCTTTGCTTGCCGAAGTAGCATACCTTCGACTTGTATGATGTCACAGAATCGTTCGTTGTGAGCTTTCCGTCTTCTATTGCTGCTGTAAGTGCCACAGTCTTGAATATCGAGCCCGGCTCCATCAGTCGGCACAGCGCATGGTTGGGGGTAGGGTTGTTGGGGATATTCTCTATGGTCTCGGCATATTGTCCATTGCTCAGTTTGGTCAGGTTCACAATGGCCTTTATGTCACCGCTCTCTGTCTCCATCAGAATGGCCCATCCGGCAGGCAGATGGTGTTTTGCAAGCACCTTCTTTACTGCATTCTCGCAGATGTCGAGCATCTCTGAATTTATGGTTGTCTGCAAGTCCATGCCGTTCACGGCTGCCCTGTCGGTTTTCAGTATGAATTTTCCGCCAATCTTCTCTTTGCGTCCTACACCGCTGATGCCTCGCAGAGCCTTGTCGTACTTCTTTTCGAGTCCGTTGACCTCCTCAATCTCCTGCTTGTTGTTGTCGGTGGTCTTACGCACGATACCGAATGTGCTCATTCCTATGTCACCGAATATATTCTTGCGCTGAATCTCCTCTTCGGTGATTATACCGCTGTACTTCCTGCCCTGGTTCATTATAGGCAACTCGAGTATACGCTGATATTGTGTATATGATATCTTGCGGTTGTATAGCGGGTGGTATCTTTTTTTGTTGTTCAGGCCGTATGTAAGGTCCTTCTTGAAATTCTCGACACTCTTTTGTGGGAAAATTTCGTTCAGTCCTTTGCAAAGAGCATCCATGTCACGTGTCCAAAGTGAGTCTCTCTTGCGTCTTATAGTGTTTTCGTCCTTTTGGTTATGCAGGTTTACATATTTGTAGTCTATGTGTACCCTGTAGAGTGGTAGCGTGCTCACGATGAGCTCACCGTTGTCGCTCAGTATGTTTCCGCGATGCGGTTCTATGGGGACATTGTATTTGATGTTCCTCTCCTTTATCTTGTTCCACTCCTCGCGTTCCTTGAACATGACGATGGCTGCATTGCCAATGATTACAAAGGCAAAGAGGGTGAAGGCAAACGACACCAGGATGTAATAACGGTATATTATGTTGTCGCGGAATCGGAACATTGTCAATCTTTGTTAGTCTTTAATTATCTTGTATATAGGTTTTGTCGCTACTTTAAGGTCACTGTCGGCCTCCTGCAGGTATTTCTCAATCTCTGTCTGTCGGCTCTGGTACGAAAACTCGCTTTTGAGTGTGAGCAGGTTGTTCTTCAGCTTGTCCCTTTTCTTTGTCAGCCGGTCAATCTTGAGCAGTTCCTGTTCGAACTCGTATCGGTTGCTCACGTAGATGAACGAATACAGCACTATCAGTGCCAACAGCCATATATTGTCGGTGAGGAGCTTGCTTGTGAATATCTCTCCACCCATTATGCGGTTCAATATTCCGCTTTTTTTCTTTTTGGTCCTGTTCTCGTTCATGTTTTATATCTTGATGGCTATACGCAGTTTTGCACTTCTCGAACGTGGGTTTGCCTCCAGCTCCTCGTCGGTTGGGACAATCACCTTCTTCATTTCGAAAGGAGAGGTGGATCTTCCAAAGAAATCCTTCTCCAATATGCCGTCGAAGTTTCCGCTTTTCATAAAGTTCTTCACTATGCGGTCTTCGATGGAATGGTATGTTATGACAACAAGTCGTCCTCCTGGCTTCAGCAGGTCCTTTGCGCTTATCAGCATCTCCTTTAATGCCTCGACCTCCTGGTTAATCTCTATTCGTAGTGCCTGGAAAATCTTTGCCATCTCTTTCTTCTCACGTTGTGGCGGACAGAACGGCTTGGCTATCTCGATAAGCTCGTTTACACGCTGTATGGGTTTTGCTGCTCTCTCCTTTACAATCTTTGCAGCGAGCTTGCGTGCGCAGTTCAATTCACCGTACAGCTTGAATATCCTTGTAAGTTCCTCTTCGGTAGCATTGTTTAGCAGGTCGGCAGCCGTCTCGCCTCCGCGTTTGTTCATGCGCATGTCGAGTGCCGCATCAAAGCGGAACGAGAAACCACGTGTCTCATCGTCGAAATGGTGTCCCGACACTCCCAGGTCGGCAAGTATTGCGTCCACCTCTGTCGAGTCGTGGTAATGCATGAAGTTGTATATGAAGCGGAAGTTGCTGCGCACGAATGTGAACCGCTTGTCGTCGGGTGCATTCTTTTCGGCATCTTCGTCCTGGTCAAAACTGTACAGGTGTCCTTTTGAGCCGAGCCGCGATAGAATCTCCCTTGAGTGTCCTCCGCCACCAAAGGTGACATCTATACAAATGTCATCAGGTGAAATCTGCATGCCGTCAACACTCTCCTTCAGGAGTACCGGCGTGTGGTATACATTGTTCTCATTCATTTTCTTTTCCTCCTTCCGCAGTCATGATATTCTCCAGTTCCCGTCCGAACTCCTCTGCCTCCATGAACGGCTTTTCAACCTTTTCCTTAGCCCATATCTCGATGGTGTCGTCCATGCCAATGAAACGCACCTCCTGTTTTATTCCGGCGATGTTCAGGTATCTCTTCGGCAACAGTATACGTCCGTTGCTGTCGATGTTCAGCTCCTCGACATCGGCGACGAATTGTCGGAAAATCATCTGGTGTTTGGAATTCCATTTGTCAAGACGTGAACGCAACAGGTCAAGCTGCTCGTTCCAGCTCGAGAACGGGTACAATACAAGACAATCCTGATATACGTCCTTGCGCAACATCACCTTATCGCAATTGCCGCTTTGGAGAATGCGACGGAAGCAAGCAGGCAGGAAAACTCTGCCCTTGTTGTCTGTCTTTGCCTCTATGTTGCCTATGAAACGCATGGATTTATCTCTAATTTATATAATTCGTTTCAAAAGTACACAATTCTCCACAATTCCCCACAAATTTTGTGTCATAAATTTGCATAAAGTTTTCAACAACTTGTTTATATCTTTCCGTTTGCCCTATTACGCTAATAATAAATGGCTTGTAGTTCTGTTGTAAAGAGTGGGGCAGCATGGTGTTTCTATCATCGAAAATGACATTTTTTTTTACTAAAATTTGCCGTTATGGCCGATATGTGCCGAAAAAGTATTAAGTTTATCGAAAAATTAAGAAGTTTTTACGCAACTTTCAGGATTATGAGAAATAGGACATATCAGGTTTGTGCACTGTTTGTTTGTGCATTTTTATTGTTCGGAACAGTCGATGTTTCAGCGCAGAAGATATCAAAGAGAGGCTATGCAAGTATAAACGAAGCGAAGGCACAGGAGATTGTCGCAACACTTGCCGATGACTCTTTCGAAGGGCGCGAAGCAGGTACTCGTGGCGGTGATATGGCAGCGGAATATATTGTGTCGCTGCTCGACAAGTGGGGTGTTGAACCGTTATTGCCACAAGGCTACTGCCAGGAATTTCAAGCGGCAAAGAATCAGAACAATTGGATCACGGAATCCGATATGCCGCTCGACAATCTTATTGCTTCGGGTTGCGAAAGACGCGTGATGAAAAATATCCTTGCATGTATTCCGGGCAAAGGAAACGGGTATGTTGTCGTAGGTGCGCACTACGACCATTTGGGAATAGACACTACGCTTGTCGGCGACCAGTGCTATAATGGTGCCGATGACAACGCATCGGGTGTAGCGGCTGCATTGCAGCTTGCAAGAGCCATGAAAAAGTCAAGGAAACAGCCCGAACGTACAATAATTTTTGCCTTTTGGGATGGCGAGGAGCAAGGAATGCTCGGTTCAAGGTTCTTTGTCAAAAGAACATCCTTTTTATCGGATATTTCTGCCTATATGAACTTTGATATGGTGGGGCGTAATTCCGAGGAAAACCCTTGGAACGTAAGCTATATATATACTGCCGACAATCCTGTTTTCGGCGAGTGGCTACAGGCCGATATGCAAGAGTATAAACTGAACCTTATGCCACTTTTCAAGGCATCGAAAAACCTTATTGGCAGCAGTGATGTCTCTCCTTTCGTAAGAAAAGGAGTGCCCGTAGTGTGGTATCACACCGAAGGGCACCCCGATTATCATCGTCCGTCGGACACAGCCGACAAGGTGAATTACACTAAACTTATGGAAATAACACGTGCCGCCTACCTTTGCCTGTGGCGATTGGCTAACGAGGCAAGTTATTGATTGTTTGCTTTAGGAAGATGTCGGTTGAGCAGTATGCAGCCCACAACTGCCGATATTATAGAACCGCACAGAATTCCCAGTTTTGCCTCGGACAACAGTGTTGTGCCGCTGCCTAATGCTGCATACGACAGGTCGGCAATGAATATGGAAACGGTGAGTCCGATACCGCAAAGCATGCATACCGATGCGAACGATTTCCAGTTCGCCCCGTGAGGTAACTGTACAATTCCCATTCTTATGGCAATCCATGAGAATGTGAACACACCAATGAATTTGCCGGCAACAAGGCCAATGATTACCGAGAGTCCGATGCCACCTACAAGGCTTCCTATGCTCATTGCCGAGAGGTCAATTCCCACATTGGCAAAAGCAAACAGAGGAATGATGAAATAGCCGATAATGTTGTGCAGGCTATCCTCGAACTCCTGTAGTGGGCTGATAAGTTTGTCGGCAGCCGATTCAATACTTTTCAGTTTGTGTATCTCCTCGTGTGTGAGTATTGCTGTGTGGTGCTTTCCAACCACATGTACTTCGCCAAAGCTGTTGATGTTCTCCTTGATGCGCTCAATGTATCGTGTTGCTCCCCTGCGCAATGAACCTGGCACGCAGAATGCCACAATAACACCGGCGATGGTTGAGTGTATTCCCGAGTTCAGCATCAGGTACCATAGCACAATGCCGGTAACAAGGTAGAAGTTCTTGGACATTATCTTTCTGTTGTTTCCTATGATGAGGATCGCAGTGCATATACCTGCGAGCATAAGATAGCTGAGGTCGATTGTAGATGAGTAGAACAGCGCAATTACAATGATGCCTCCAAGGTCGTCGGCAACGGCAAGTGCCGCAAGGAATATCTTCAATCCAATGGGAACCCTCTTGTCAAAGATAGAGAGCACACCCAATGAGAATGCAATGTCGGTAGCCATAGGTATGGCAACACCACGCAGCATGTCGGGGTTGTTGGGGCATGTGAGCCAGAAGAATAGTACCGGAACGAGCATACCGCCACATGCGCCAATGATGGGTAGCATCGCCTTTTTTGCCGACGAAAGTTCTCCAACAAGAATCTCGCGTTTGATTTCAAGACCTACTGACAGAAAGAATATGGCCATTAGAAAGTCGTTGATGACCTGAATGAGTGTCATGCTGTGACCGTTGTGGCTGAACAGGTTGAAACTGCCTATAGAAAGGCTCACCTCCTTGTTCCAGAAACTGAAAAAATCATTTTTTACCGGCGAATTTGCAATAATAAGAGCCAATATGGTACATATTATGAGAACAGCACTGCTGTTCACATACTTCTTGACCATGCTCTTGAAACTGTAGTTGTTTGTCATAATATATGTGCTCTTTGTATGCATGTTTATTTTGCGGGTGCAAAATTACAATCTTTTTCGTGGCATGTGAGAGTGCATTTATTGTTAATTTCGATTGCAACAATAGGTTTTTGCAATATTATTGCCGAATCAGCAGGGTGGTGTCTATGGGGCAACGCATCTTGTTCGCGCATCTTGTTTCATAAAAATTGTTTTGGAATGTGAAAATTAATATCTTTGCAACAGTAAACAGATAACAATTAACTGATTATGAAAAAATACAAATTCATTCTTTTGCTTCTGATGCTTTTTGCTACCGGAGTTTCGGCGTTTGCACATAATATCCTTGTTGTTGCTATGCGCGACGGAAGCAGTGCAAAGTTCATGTTGGAAAGCAAACCAAAAATCACTTTTGTCGGCGATGTCATGAAAATTGTTTCGTCAGGCTCTTCAATGGAGTTTATCCGTTCCGATGTAAAGAACTACCACTTCGATAGCGAGGGTACAGCCGTAAACGAAACCGTTGCCGAATCAAATGTTTCCCTCGAAGGCAATGTACTTGTTGTCAGTGGCGTGGCAGATAGCGTAGCTGTTACAGTTTATAGTTCCGGCGGAGTTGTTGTCAAGCAATGCACAGCCATTGATGGCAGTTGCTCTGTTTCATTGGACGACCTTGCCACTGGCCTTTATATAGTTACCTTCAATAACAACACCTTTAAATTCTTGAAACGATGAAAAAGATAATAACCCTTTTTGCTCTAATGCTCTGCCTTTGTGCCACAGCACAGCAGGCAGTAGGTGAATATATGTACATTCACCGTAACAACAACACTGTTGAACGCATACTTTTGTCGGAGGTTGACAGTGTTACATTTGTGGAGATTCTTCCCGCACCGCAATACGAGGCTATTGACCTTGGTCTGTCAGTCAAGTGGGCTTCCTGCAACGTTGGTGCCACCAAGCCCGAGGAGTTGGGCAACTACTATGCCTGGGGTGAGACCGAAGAGAAGTCAAACTATAATTGGAGTACCTATAAATGGTGCAATGGCAGTTATAATACAATGACCAAGTATTGTACAAGCAGTGATTATGGTACAGTTGATAATAAAACAGTCCTTGACCTTGAAGACGATGTCGCTCATGTAAAGTGGGGCGGTGATTGGCGCATGCCATCACTTGATGAAATAAAGGAACTCCTCGAAAATTGTACTTGGCAGTGGACTTCTGTCAATGGTGTCAACGGTTACAGAGTTACCGGTCCTAACGGCAACAGCATCTTCCTTCCTGCTGCGGGCTACCGCTACGGTACAGATGTCTACGACAGAGGTAGCGACGGCAACTATTGGTCGAGCTCGTTGGACGGCTACGGCAGCGGCAACGCTTTTTACTTGTACTTCAGCGATGGCTTCTGCGGCTGGTACGGCAACGACCGCTACTGCGGTCGATCCGTTCGCCCTGTTTGTGAGTGATTTGTTATAAGCATGCCCTTGTGGCATGCTCTCCAATTTATTTAAATCGCACGTCACAGCGGTGCTGTGCGTGCGATTGATTATTAAAACGCTTATTTTTCGAACCCACTCAGAGCGGGTTCGAAAAAAATATTGTATGGCAACAATAAAAGAAAAAATAGCATTAGAAACCACGAAGCAGAGTAACGAAATTCCGTTACGGCAGATATGCTATCTGCCGTAATTGAGTGTCAGGGTCTGTGACCCGGAAAATAGTGTTAGCATGGGGGTAACTTCGTTTTCCTCCTTGCGGCTTGACTCTGCACTTGCTCGTTGTGTCGGTTGCAAACCCAACCTCAGCGCCCTCGGTGAATTAGGAAACGAAATTTAAATGGTTTCTTACATATCTTCTAAGGTCAAGCACATTTGCTCTATATTATATTTTGGCAAAACTTTTTCTTTCAGATGCTGTACCTTTTCGGCGAATGCTTCAGGTTTGAACTCTTTTCGCTGACGTTTCACCTCCACTGCTACTGCTTGATTCTTTTCCAAGCATAGGGCTACAATGTCTATCTCATATTGCTCTTTACCCTTCTTGGCTTCCCAATATGAACCCATGTCGCGATATTGGTGGCTTTCTATGAATTGTTGCTTGAAATATTCTTCCAATATATTTCCCGAATATGTTGTGTAATCAGCCGCTATTGTCTTTTCCAGTATCTGGAATTGGTTCATCTCCACTAATGTGCGGTATCCTTCGAAGTAGCGGAACCAAAAACGCAGGAACATATCGGAAATCTCATATCTGACAGTCTGTGTGCCTTTCTTTGAAAGTATCGGACGTTTCTTGTTGATGATTTCGTAGGTCTCTTCTAATTTTTTGAGTTGTCCTCCAATACTTTTCTCTCCAAGTGCAGAAGCAATCTCGGACTGTGTGTTCAATCCGTTGGATATGGCGTCAAGGATAGAAAAATATGTACCGTACTGTTTGCCGAATTCATCAACCAACAGGTTTTTGCCTTCGTCTTTGAATGGAGAGTCTGGGTCGCACACTGCATGTATTATTTCTCCTACTGACAGGGCTTGTGCATCAACTAAAAGTTCTACATATTTGGGTATTCCTCCTGTTACGGTATAAAGTGCCAAAAGGTCGTCATTGCTGTATGCAGGTCGATGGTCGCACATTATCTGCTTCAAAACGGATAGTGAGAACGGGTTCAGCTTCAGCATTACATCTGCTCTGCCGAACAGAGGCTCGTGGTAGTGCTGGAAAATCTTTGTCATTAACGAATATATAGAGCCGCTTACAATAAAGTTTATATGTGTTTTAAGTCGGTGCTGGTCCCAATGGTTCTGAATGTCGCTATATATACTCGGGTTGATATTGAAGAACTCTTGGAATTCATCGATGACAAGGGTGAATTTCTTTGTTTCACCTTGTTGCATAAGGAATATGAAAACATCTTGGAAAGAGTTCATTGGAGGGACAAATACACCTAATTTCGAGGCTATCTCCTTACAATATCCTGAGCATAGCGATGCCTCGTTCTTGCGTCCTACAAACAGGTATATGAACGCTTCGTCGTCAAAAGCCTTGCTTATGAGTGAGGTCTTGCCAATACGACGTCGCCCGGTTACTACGGTAAGTCTTGAATGGTCGTTATAGGACAAATTGCGGACATCGCGTAGCTTTTTGATTTCATGTTCTCTATTATAAAACTTCATGGCATATATTATTTGTTACGGTTGTAAATTTTACCGCCGTAACAAAAGTACTGCTGTATTTTATAAAATGCAAATATCCAATCGCTTATTTTTAGAATAATAGATAGAAACAATATTGCTGTTTACACAAAGGTAATAATATAGATGTTGACTCACCATCCTTGGACTGTGTCATGTCGACGTCGCATGCGCTCTGTCGACATGACACAGTTCGTTGCTTTTTACGGGTTGTAAACCCTGATACCCAAGGAGCGCGGATAGTATATCCGCCACGACGAACAATCCCCCTAAAGTTTGAAGCTTCAGGGGGATTGTATGTTATTGGTGATTATCAGTTCTCTGGAGTAAACATAGGGTCCCATGCAGGGAGCATTGTAGGTTTCTCATTAAGAATCTTCAAAATGTTTTCAGGAACATATTTCTTGTCCACTACAAGGCGGAACATATATTCATCGAACCATTCGTCGGTCATAATCAGTGTCCCCTGGAAGCCTGAGCCTGCGCCCCAGCTGTTCTCTACCTGCCATTTAACGGTGTTGCCGTTCTTGTCTATGTCAACAGCCTTCAATGTCATGGCATGTGACGAACCGCTGTCGAATGTCATGATGCGCTCTTTCTTGTTCATGCCGAACTCTGTGCCGAACATCTCCTCATATATATAGTTGTCGATGTCGAGTGTACCGCGCTTTGAGTCGAGGAACTTGCCTACGTCGCACGAGAAGTACATCATTGTGCTGTCCTTGATTGATGCAATAGCCATCTTCTTGATCTCTTCAATAGGGAGGTTTATGTACAGCCAATTGTGTCCGTCATATACGTGGCGGTCATACTCAATCTCGTAGCTCTTCCAGTAAGGACGGCTGGGGTCGTTCATGAACATGATGTAGTCGTCCTGCATGTTTATGTTCAGGTATTTCTCATAGAAACTGCGTGGGGTGTACATCTGTGGCTCTTCGCGGTTTTTGCCGTTTGCGTCCTTTGGTGCCCATGCGAACTCTGTTGGTGGAACGCCATATACCTGTGCAAGCATCTTGTAAACTACCTTCAACTGCTCCTTTTTTATATTCTGCAGCTCTTTCTCTTTCTTGCCGCTTTCGTGTGCCTGGCGCAATTCAAGACCGAACTCACGAAGCTTGGTCTTCAGGATAGCCGCGAATGCTGCTGTGTTGTCGCTTGTGTAGCTCTCTTTCATTACACCCTTTGGAACAATACCGTATTTCGCTATGAGGTCGGCTACACCTGTGAATGTACCGCCGTCGCTGAGAGGGTTCTTGAACAGCCACTCTACGGTGCGGTCATCGAATGGCTTCTTGCGTGTGTCGATGATGCCCTGAAGGAAAAGGTTCGACTTCTCCAACTGGTCGTAGAAGAAGTTGTACACCTGTGAGAACTCGAATGCACCCAGCTTCTCGCTTTCAATCATCTTGGCACGTAACACGTTCATGCCGGTGAACAACCAGCAACGTCCCGATGACTTCTGGTCGGTGATACCTTTTGAAGGCACGCTGTGGCTGAAGTATGTGTCCAGCTCGTTGAGGTTCTCCTGGTTCAATGACAATACCTTGATTGAGTTCGAAAGCATTACGTTCTGCAATGCCTTTTCGGCTGTCGTGGGTTTGTAGCTCTCTTTTAGCTCGTTGAGCATCTTTGCGTCAATGCCGCCTGTCTGCGCTGTTGCGCCTACCGACAACATGGCTGTTGCAACGAGGCAACCTGCTGTTCTGAAAATTCTGTTCATGTCTGTTATTATTTTATTGTTGTGTGTCTATTGATTTTCTTATCTCTACACTGCTTTTGTGGCGTTGCAGGAATCTCCGTCGGGTAGCTGGGCATGCCGCAGCATCTCTTCGATGAATGCGAGTGCTGTCTCCACGTTTTTCACGTTTTCAACGGTGATTATGCACCTGCCGTCACCCTCGCGTACCTTGCACTGGAATTGGCTCGTTGGTATATAGCCCATTATTGCTCCAAAGGTTTCGCTTGTATAGAACCGCTCGTTGCGTGTGTCAACAAGGAACAGGTTCATCTTGCCGCCTTTCAGGTATATCTTCTCCACGCCCAGGCGTTGCGCCTCGTGGCGAAGTGTTACCATGCGCAGGAGCTCTTCGCCCTCTCTTGGCATTGTACCAAAACGGTCCTTCATCCTTGAGTGGAACGCTTCGATATCACGGCTTTCGGTGAGGGAATCCAGCTCTCTGTACAGCAAAATGCGTTCGTTGCTGTCGGGGACGTATGTGGCAGGGAAGAGCAGCTCAAGGTCGCTCTCGACAAAGCACTCTTTTACAAACATGTCGCCACTATCCTCTTCGTCCTGTGGCAATACGTCGGCAAATTCCTCGTCCTTGAGCTCATGCACGGCCTCTGCCAGCAGTTTCTGGTATGTCTCGTAGCCCAGGTCGGCGATGAAACCGCTCTGCTCGGCTCCGAGCAGGTTACCTGCTCCGCGTATGTCAAGGTCCTGCATTGCTATGTGCATGCCACTGCCCAGTTCGCTGAAGCTCTCAATGGCCTCGAGCCTGCGTCGCGCATCGGTGCTCAAGCACTCTCGCGGTGGTGTGAGCATGTAGCAGAATGCCTTACGCTTTCCGCGTCCCACGCGTCCGCGCATCTGGTGCAGGTCGCTCAGTCCGAAGTTCTGTGCCTGGTTTATTATGATGGTATTCACATTCGGTATGTCAATGCCGTTCTCCACTATCGATGTGGCTATGAGTACGTCGTAATCGTGGTTTATGAATTCGTAGAGTCTCTTTTCAAGCTCTGCAGGCTCCATCTGGCCGTGTCCTATGCATATACGTGCGTCGGGAACAGCATGCTTGACAACTCGTGCAAGCTCCTCCATGCCCGATATCCTGTTGGTGATGAGGAATACCTGGCCGTTGCGGCTCAGCTCGAATCCCACAGCCTCCTTGATTACCTCGGCATCGAAGTTGTGTATCTCGGTGTGTATGGGGTAGCGGTTGGGCGGCGGTGTCTGTATCATGGATAGGTCGCGTGCGCCCATTATCGAGAACTGTAATGTGCGTGGAATGGGAGTTGCTGTCATGGTGAGTGTGTCGACATTCACCTTCAGCTGGCGCAACTTCTCTTTGACTGCAACACCGAATTTCTGCTCCTCGTCGATGATGAGCAGTCCCAGATCCTTGAATTTCACCTCTTTGCTTGTGAGCTTGTGTGTGCCTATGATGATATCTATCTTGCCCTCTTTCAGTTCTTCGAGTACCTTCTTTGTTGCGCTTGTGCCACGTGCCCTGCTCAGGTACTGCACATTGCATGGGAAGTCCTTCAAGCGTTCTTTGAATGTGAGATAGTGTTGGTAGGCAAGTACTGTCGTGGGTACAAGTACCGCAACCTGCTTGCCGTCGGTGGCAGCCTTGAATGCGGCACGTATGGCTACTTCGGTCTTTCCAAAGCCTACATCGCCACATATGAGCCTGTCCATAGGACGCTTGCGTTCCATGTCGCGCTTCACCTCGTTGGTTGCCTTGAACTGGTCGGGGGTATCTTCGTATATGAAACTTGCTTCGAGCTCGTTCTGCAGGTAGCTGTCGGGCGAGAAGGCAAATCCTTCCTCCTTGTAACGTTGCGAATAGAGCTTGATGAGGTCGCGTGCAATATCTTTTATCTTGCTCTTTGTGCGCTCCTTCATCCTCTCCCATGCGCCCGAGCCAAGTTTGTTCAACACCGGGGCATCGCCCTCCTTACCATGATATTTCGATATCTTGTGCAGGTTGTGTATTGAAACAAAAACAACGTCGTCGTTCTTGTAGATGAGCTTTATAGCCTCCTGTGTGGAGTTGCCGCTGGGAATGCGTACAAGTCCGCCGAACTTGCCCACGCCATGATCAATGTGTACAATGTAGTCACCGATACCGAACTCTTTCAGCTCCTTGAGTGTGAGTGCCACCTTTCCGCTGCGTGCGCGTTCGCTGCGTAGCTTGTAGTTGTGGAAGCGTCCGAACAACTGGTGGTCGGTAAAGAATGCGGTGTGCAGGGTGTTGTCTATGTAGCCTCCGTGTATCGTGCGGCCTACGGGTGTGAACGGTATGTTGTCACCTCTGTCGTCGAAAATGGCTTTCAGACGGTCGGCCTGGTGCAGGTCGTCGGTAAGCAGCATAATCCTGTAACCCTTTTCGATATAGCTTTTGAAACTGTTGCTTACCAGGTCAAAATCTTTCTGGAAAAGAGGCTGTGGAGATATGTCGAATTTTATTTTTGTACAGGTGGCTGTGGCATCGTTGCGTAGCTCCCAATGCTTTACGTGGCGTGCGAATGTCTCTATCTCTACTGCCGACATGAGCTCCGGCATGTCGGGGAGTTTGCTCTCCGAGAGCTTTGCCTGTAAAGTAAAGCCCTCGTTGCGCAACTTCTCGATGTTGCCTTTGATGAATTCTATGTCTTTTGTTATGAGTATTACATTCTTGGGCAGGAATTCGGTAATGGATACAGCCTCCTTGCCTGTAACCTTGGGAACAATGGATATCTCGTCTGTCTTTTCCTTGGATAGCTGGGTCTCGACCTCAAAGGTCCTTATGCTTTCAACCTCGTCGCCCCAAAAGTCGATACGGTAGGGATATTCCGATGAAAAGGAGAAAATATCGATCAAACTGCCTCTGACAGCAAACTCGCCCGGCTCATAAACGTATGTCACCTCCTTGAACTTGAGGTCAGCGAGACGTTTCTCGACATCTTCACGGCTTATCCTGTCGCCGACGGCTATCGGCAAGGTGTTTTTCTCAAGATCACCTTGTGAGGCAACCTTCTCGGCCAATGCTTCGGGGTGTGTGATTATTATCAACCCCTCTTTCCTGCGTCGGCCGGTGAGTCTGCTCATCACTTCGGTACGCAGTATGCGGTTGGCATCGTCTTCCTGTCCATACTTCATTGCTCTGCGGAACGATGACGGGAAGAAAAGTACCTCCTTTTCGCCGGCAACCTGGACTATATCGTGATAGAAATATCCTGCCTCTTCGGCATCGTTCATCACTACAAGGAATGTCTGCTCGGGAATGTTGGCCTTCAGTCCGCACAGCGCCATTGCTGCAGCACTGCCATAAAGCCCCTCGAGGAGAACGCGTTTTTTGCTCCCCTCTTCGCGCAACTGCATGAGTGCCGTAACACCCGGATGCGTCGCGTATATCTGTCTGATATCCTTGGCTTCCATCTGTACGGTTGCAAAAATAGCCAATTTATTTAAGATTTACCCCATTTTTAAGTAATGTGTATCGGTAAATATCATAAATTTTTCTTAAAAATGTAGACTATAATTTTATTGTTATTATCTTTGCTTATAAACATGGTTGGATAATTTGTAGATTATATGACAGAAAAATACAGCTTCACTATCGGAATGAAGGTGCGCGATTATGAATGTGACATTCAGGGTGTGGTCAACAATGCCAACTACCAGCACTATCTGGAGCATGCCCGTCATGAATTCCTTGAATCGATAGGCGGCAGCTTCTCGCTACTGCACGGTCAGGGTATAGATCCGATGGTCTCCAAGATAACCATTGAATATAAGCGCCCTTTACGTGGCGGTGATAACTTCGTCGTGGGCATAAACATGGAACGTCGTGGAGCAAAACTTGTGTTCCTCCAGGATATATACAATAAGGCTACCGGCGAACTGTCGGTAAAGGGTGAGGTTGATGTTGTCTGTCTTAAAGATGGCCGTCTTACCCGTGGAGAGGTTTTTGATGAGATGTTTAAGGATTATTTCAACAGGAATTGAGTATGTCAGAAATTGTTTATTTGCTTATTTTGGTTGGTGTGTATTCGGTAGTCTTTGTCGTAAAACAGCTTACGGCAAAGCATAACGAAGTCAAGGGCACGCCTGTCGGCGGTGAGGTTTTTCCAAGGGTTGAGATGTATAATCCGGCTACTTCGGAGGTGCACGATGAATATATGGTGCATCCGAAACCGCAGGATGTTCCTAAACCGGCTGCTGTCAATGAAAAGAAATATACTCCAATAACAACTGCCACGGAATTGACAGCCAATGAAAACGACAAAGAAAAAATATCATTAAAGAGCCGTTCCGAAGCGAAACGTGCCTTTATACACGCAGAGATTCTAAAAAGAAAATATTGATAAAGAAGTTGTTTGAATTCATCTCCTTAGAAATTTAAAGAACTTCTATAAAAAACTACAGAATATGATTTATCCTATTTTGACACCGCAAGAGGCTGCATGCTATATAAACGACGGTGATGGTGTGGGAATAAGTGGTTTTACACTATCAGGAACTCCAAAGGCTGTATTGCCGGAAGTTGCGAAACGTGCCGAAGAGGCTCATGCCGCAGGAAAACCGTTCAAGATAAATCTGTACTCGGGTGCTTCTACCGGTGATACCATCGACGGAATGTTGGCGCGTGCCAAGGCACTGAATTTCCGTGCCCCGTTCATATCGAACCCCACGGTACGTGATGCAATAAACGCCAAAGAGATAAAATATACCGACCTTCACCTCTCGCTTATGGCGCAGGATCTGCGCTACGGCTATTTGGGTAAGGTCGATGTCGCAATTCTTGAAGCAGTCGACATTACTCCTGACGGCAAGGTCTACTTGACAACAGCCGGAGGTATAGGACAGACTGTGGCAAATCTTGCCGACAGGATAATCATTGAGCGCAATTCATTCCATAATACAATAGGGTTGCACGATGTGTATGAGCCTAAGGACCCGCCTTACCGTACCGAAATCCCTATTTATAAGGCTTCGGACCGTATCGGAAAACCCTATGTCCAGGTCGATCCCAAGAAGGTGGTCGGTATCGTAGAGGTGAATATGCCTAATGAACAGGTAGTGTTCAAGGAACTTGACCCTGTAACCCGCAAAATCGGCGAGAATGTAGTGGGCTTTATCCTTAACGATATCAAGCGCGGAATAATCCCTGCAACAGGCTTGCCTATACAGAGCGGTATCGGAAATGTTGCGAATGCGGTGCTTAAGGCACTTGGCGACAGCAACGAATTGCCTCCGCTTGACCTCTATTCCGAGGTGCTTCAGGATTCGGTCATCGAACTTATGGAGGCAGGGCGTGTAAAGGCCGGAAGTACATGTTCGTTGTCGCTCAGTCAGGAGTGTCTGCAGCATGTCTACGACAATCTCGACCAGTTCCGTGACAGGCTTATTCTGCGTCCGTCCGAGATATCGAACCATCCTGAAATTATACGCCGTCTCGGTCTTATCGCCATGAATACTGCCATTGCAGTCGACCTCTATGGTTGTGTCAACTCTTCGCATATCGGAGGTACACGTCTTATGAACGGTATTGGTGGTTCTGGAGATTTTGCGCGTAATGCTTATGTCTCTATATTCATGTGTCCGTCGACACAAAAGGCTGGTGCGATAAGTTCTATCGTACCTATGGTGACACATGCCGACCACACTGAGCATGATGTCCGTGTGGTGGTTACCGAGTGGGGTGTTGCCGATCTGCGTGGAAAATCACCTGACGAACGTGCCAAACTGTTGATAGAGAATTGTGCCCATCCGGAATATAGGAATCTGTTGTGGGATTATCTTAAGATAACGAAAAAAGGTCATGTGTCACACAATGTTGCGGCAGCTCTCTTCATGCATGCCACATACGATGCAGAGGGTGACATGAGAAAAGTAGATTGGAGCAAATTCGTATGAACCGTAAGAAACTTGTGACAGAAATGGGGCGCATCAGCGGTGATGATTTCCGCAATGCCGAAAAACTCCCCTTGGTTGTTGTGCTTGACAATGTGCGTAGCCTGCATAATGTCGGTTCTGTGTTCAGGACAAGTGATGCATTCCGTGTGCAACGTATATTGCTGTGCGGCATAACCGCAACACCGCCGAATGCCGAAATACACAAGACGGCACTTGGTGCCGAAGATGTTGTGGAATGGCAATATTTCGAATCGACCGATGAGGCTGTTGCGATGTTGCGAAAAGATGGTTATCGCATATATGCCATTGAACTCTGTGACGGCAGCATTGCACTCCAGGACTTCGAAACAAACGACGGCGAAGGCTATGCAGTGATTCTCGGCAATGAGGTGAAGGGCGTGCAGCAGTCGGTGGTCGATGCTTCGGACGGAGCGATAGAGATTCCGCAGTTCGGTACAAAACATTCGTTGAATGTGTCGGTTACTGCAGGAATGGTCATTTGGGAATTTGCAAAGAAATTGGGTTGGGTGTGATTCTCTTTTGCGTTAAAAATCATACCTTTGCAACCATTATATAAAAACGGGATATATGAAAGAGTTTTTCAAGATATTAAGGCGTTTTGTTCCGCCATACAGGAAATTCCTGATATTTTCTTTGATTTTCACTCTGTTTTCGGCAATACTGAATGTGTTCTCCTTTATGGTTATAATACCCATATTGCAGATACTGTTCAAGATTGACGATACATCGGGTGTGCAATTCATTGATTGGGCAACAATGGACTCGGGTAATGTCAAGGAGGTGCTGATAAACAATGCTACCTGGTACCTGAACTCTTTTACCGAAGAATATGGCGCGTCAATGGTGCTGCTCTTCCTGGGTATTTTCCTCATTTTCATGACAATGCTGAAGACAGGCTGTTATTTTGCCTCTTCTGCAACCATTATCCCGTTACGCACCGGTATTGTGCGTGACATGCGCACCGAACTTTACAACAAGGTGGTGAATTTGCCTATAGGCTTCTTCTCTAAGCAGCGCAAGGGCGATATCATGGCTCGTATGATAGGTGATGTGGGTGAGGTAGAGAATTCTATTGCCACGTCGCTTGACATGCTGATAAAGAATCCGATATTCATTGTCATATATATCGTAACCCTTTTCTATATAAGCTGGGAGTTGACGCTATTCACACTGTGCGTTGTTCCTACACTCGGTTGGGTGATGGGTGCCATAGGACGAAAGCTGAAGGCAAAATCGGCTGTTGCACAGCAGAAATTGGGTGAGACTACATCGCAGATGGAGGAGACACTCGGTGGACTTCGCATAATAAAGGCATTCCTTGCCGAAAAAAAGATGTCGGCACGCTTCTTGAAGTGCAGCAATGAACTGCGTTCGGCAACCAATAAGGTAACGATACGTCAGGCATCGGCACACCCGGTAAGTGAATTTCTTGGTACTGCGCTTATTGTAATAGTACTGTGGTTCGGTGGAACATTGATACTTGGTGACAACTCACCTATATCGGCAGCTTCGTTCATCTATTATCTGACAATACTCTACAGTGTTATAAATCCTTTGAAGGATCTCTCTAAGGCTTCTTACAATATTCCGCGCGGATTGGCTTCAATGGAGCGTATCGATGCGATATTGAAGGCCGAGAATCCTATAACCGACGGTGAAAAGGGTGTGGAAATCGAGGAAATGAAAGATGGAATCGAGTACAGGAACCTTACATTCTCATATGACGGCGAACGTGAAGTGCTCAAGAATATCTCTCTGAAGATTCCTAAGGGCAAGACTATTGCGCTTGTGGGCCAGTCGGGTAGCGGAAAATCAACAATGGTCGACCTGTTGCCACGTTATTACGATGTGGAGAACGGCGAGATAACCATTGATGGTGTAAACATCAAGGACATGAAGGTGAAGTCGTTGCGCGCGCTTATGGGCAACGTGAACCAGGAAGCCATACTTTTCAACGACAGTTTCTACAACAACATAACATTCGGTGTCGAGAACGCAACGATGGAACAGGTTATTGAGGCTGCAAAGATTGCAAATGCCCACGATTTCATCATGGAGAGCGAGGATGGCTATAATACCAATGTGGGTGACAGGGGCTGCCGTCTCTCGGGCGGTCAGCGTCAGCGCATAAGTATAGCCAGAGCGATACTCAAGAATCCGCCTATACTTATTCTCGATGAGGCTACATCGGCACTTGATACCGAAAGTGAACGTCTTGTTCAGGAAGCACTTGAACGCCTTATGAAGGATCGTACAACAATAGCCATTGCCCACCGTCTTTCTACTATCAAGAATGCCGATGAGATATGTGTGCTGCGCGACGGTGAGATTGTTGAGCGTGGCAAGCACGATGAGTTATTGAAACAGAACGGCGTATATAAGCGTCTTAACGATATGCAAACGCTCTGATATGGCAAAGGAAAAGAGTGTAGCTGTGTTTTGTGCAGCATCGGAAAATATTTCTCCGGGATATTTCGAGGCGGTAGCCGAGGTGGGCGCAATGCTTGGCCGTATGGGAGCGGCATTGGTATATGGCGGTGCCCGTTTCGGGCTCATGGAGGCTACGGCAAGAGCTGCGAAGAACGCCGGAGCACGTATAGTAGGAGTAGTTCCCGATATTCTTGTTGAACGCGACAGGGTAAGCACATTGCTCGACGAAAAGATTCCTTGCCGTAATTTGAGTGAACGTAAGGATATAATGTTGGCAAAGAGTGATATCCTTGTGGCTCTGCCTGGTGGCATAGGTACTCTTGATGAGATTTTTCATGTCATGGCTGCTGCAACAATTGGTTATCACAAAAAACGTGTGGTACTTTATAATGTAAACGGTTTTTGGGATCCCCTTACGGATATGTTGGACCGGTTCAATGACGATGGCTTCATCAGGGGAAATGTTCCCTGCTTCATGCCGGTGGCAAACAGTATCGGGGAGTTGGAAACATTGATAAATGAGGCAATAAATGAGTAAGGTTATAGGAATAGGAGAAACAGTCTTTGATATACTTTTCAAGAACGGACAGCCGGTGAAGGCAGTTCCAGGCGGTTCGGTATATAACAGTATGATATCACTTGGCCGTGCCGGTGCCGACGCGGCATTCATCAGCGAGGTCGGTGATGACAGGATTGGCGAGATAATACTGTCGCATCTGCGTGACAGTGGTGTCGATGCCTCTGCAGTGTGCTGTTTCTCAGGCGGAAAGTCGCCGCTTGCACTTGCTTTCCTGAACGAAAGGAACGATGCCGAATATCTCTTCTATAAGGATTATCCCAACAACCGTCTCGAAGTCGATTTTCCAAAGATAGAAAAGGGAGATATTGTCCTTTACGGCTCATATTTTGTGCTTAATCCTGTGTTGCGTGACAAGACAAAAGCTTTTCTTGAATACGCGAAGGAATGTGGGGCAATTCTGTACTATGATATAAACTTCCGCAAGAACCATGTTGCAGAACGTATAAAATTGGGCGAGGCTCTCATTGAAAATCTTGAGTTTGCCGATATTGTACGTGGCTCAGCCGATGATTTCAACTATCTCTACGAGATGACCGATGCCGAGAAGATATATAAGGAGAAGATAAAATTCTACTGTCCTGAGTTCATCTTTACAAGTGGCGACGGCGATGTGAAACTCTTTACAAAGAATCATTCTGCAGTTTTTCCGGTCAAGAAAGTTGATGTGGTGAGTACAGTCGGTGCCGGTGACAATTTCAATGCAGGAGTTGTTTACGGTTTACTATCTGCTTTGACTGAAAATGAGACATTCTCATCTTTGGACAATGAGCAGTGGAACAGAATAATTTCATGCGGACTCGATTTCAGTGCCCATGCATGTACGCTTATCGAGAATTATGTCGATAAGGAGTGGGCTGCAAGATACAGAAACAGATAAATAAATTGTTAAGGATAAAATATATTCTTGGATATACTATGAAAAAGATACTATTTTCGGCAATATTTTTTGCGCTTCTAGGGTGTGCCGGTGATAACCACAGTGAGAAAGTGGAACACCACGACCATGCTCACATGCACTCCTTTACTGCATACACCAATAATATGGAACTTTTTATGCAGCACGAGGGGCTTGAAGCCGGTAAGAAATCGTGCATTACATTGTATGCTACAGATCTCGCCAACTTCAAACCGACTGACAGTGAAAAGGCGGAACTGCTGCTTAATGTAGGAGGCAAGAGGTTGACGGCTACAGCCAATGCAGGAAGCAAAGGTGTATATCATTTTGATTTTGTTCCCGAAACCTCGGGACATGGAACCATCTATATCGATATAGCCGGTGAGCATGCACACTTTGATGTTGATGTCGAGCATGCACACAGCGAGGCATGTAACCACGATCATTCCCACGAGTCGCACGAGGGACATGTCCATAGCCATGACCATGCTTCACATGGACATTCTCATGGTCATTCGCACTCTCATGCTCCCCACCCGGGACATGGTGAACAAACCGAAGGAAAACATGGCGATGTACAGTTCAGCAAGGAGCAGAGCTGGAAAATAGATTTCGCTACAGAGGTTGTCGGTAAAAGTTCTTTCGACGGTGTTGTAAAGGTTGCAGCAAAGGTTGTTGCTGTTCCTGACAATTTCACTAATATTGTGGCGACAACAAGCGGCAAGGTGCAGTTTGCCGGAAATATTGTAGAAGGCAAGGATGTTGTTGCCGATGAACCGCTGTTCTACCTAGAAGGCGGTGATGTCACCGATAATGATGCTGCTGTAAAATATGCCGAAGCGGAAAGTGAATATATACTATCCAAGTCGGACTATGAGCGAAAAAAACTTCTTTTCATCGATAAGATTGTGTCGGAGCGTGAATATCAGGCTGCCGAGGCTGCTTATCGTCGTGCCGAGGCACGCTATGCAAGCATGCAGCGCAGCTTTGGCGATGGCAAAGTATGCTTGCGCTCTCCACTTGATGGATTTGTTGCCGAAATGCTTGTCGCAAACGGCGACTATGTGCAGCCGGGAACACCGCTTGCCACAATACAGCGCGAGGGTGATGTGAATGTTGTCGCAGAACTGCCCGTGCGTTATTCGCAGCAGTTGCGTAACATAAAGAGCGTGAATGTGGAGTTGCCGTCAGGCGATGTATATTCTATAAATGGTATAGACAAGAATGTGCTTGCCGTAGGTAATGCCGTAAACGGCTGCAACATGATTCCTGTCACTCTAACAGCCGGAAATATTGACGGTGTTGTGCCAGGCAGCATCGTTACGCTTTATCTTGCATCGGAAAACATGAATGTGGAGAATGTCGTTATACCGCGCTCTGCCATTGTCGAGGAGATGGGAAATTATTTTGTGTTTGTACAGAACAATCCTGTATCTTTTGAAAAACGCAGTGTGTCGACAGGTATTACTGACGGCCAGATGGTTAAGGTACACAGTGGTGTGCATGCAGGTGAACGTATCGTGACAAAGGGTGCAGTGGTACTTAAACTTTCACAGGGTGCAGCGGCTCTCGATCCGCATGCAGGTCATGTCCATTAAAAATTACCGCTATGCTGAACAGGATAATCAAGTTCTCATTGAACAATAAGTTGCTGGTGTTGCTTGCAGTGGTGCTGGTAACAGTTGGCGGTATATATTCGGCAAAGAAGATCGAAGTCGATGTATTCCCGGATCTTACAATGCCTACAGTGGTGATACTCACCGATGCGTCGAATATGGCACCCGAAGAGGTTGAACGTCTTGTGACATTCCCTATAGAAACCGCTGTGAATGGAGCTACCAATGTACGCAGGGTGCGTTCGTCATCATCGCAGGGTTTCTCTTTTGTATGGGTTGAATTCGATTGGGGTATGGATATATACCGTGCCCGTCAGGTCATCAGCGAAAAGATGAGCCTGCTGTCGGAACAGTTGCCTTCGGGTATAACTCCAATGCTTGCTCCACAATCGAGCGTCATGGGTGAAATCATGTTCATTGGTATGCAGTCCGACAGTACATCAATGATGGAGCTGCGTACGCTTGCCGAATGGATTGTGAAACCTGCAATACTTGCCACAGGCGGTGTGTCGAATGTAACAATCATCGGTGGTGACTACAAGCAATACCAGGTTCTTGCCGATCCTGTCCGCATGGATATGTACGGTGTCACGATGGGTGAGCTTGAAGGTGCTGCTGAGGCTATGAGTGTCAATATCGGTGCTGGTGTCGTGCGCGACTTCGGCAATGAATATAATCTGCGCGGAATGGGTCGAAGCAATGATGTCGCAGAATTGGGCAGCACTGTGGTAAAGGCTGTTGACGGAACAGTCGTGCGTGTTGCTGATGTGGCAGATGTTGTTGTTGCTCCTGCAGTAAAGCAGGGATATGCTTCGCAGAATGCAACACCTTCGATAATACTTTCCATTTCAAAGCAGCCGGGTATAAATACACTCAGTGTAACCCAGAACATAGAACGCAATCTCGAGAGTATCGCAAAGTCATTGCCTGCCGATGTTGTGCTTGATACAAAGATTTTCCGTCAGGCCGACTATATACAGGCATCAGTGAATAACGTGGGCAGTTCGCTCATAGAGGGTGCTGTTTGTGTCATACTTGTACTTTTTCTGTTCCTCACCAGCATACGCTCGACAATAATATCGCTGTTGGCGATTCCGCTTTCGTTGTTGGGAACCGTTATTGTATTGTATCTGTTGGGAATGGATATAAATACCATGACTCTTGGCGGTATGTGTATTGCCATTGGCTCGCTTGTTGACGATGCCATCATTGATGTCGAGAATGTATATAAGCGTCTGCGCGAGAATCATGCATTGCCCAAGGAGCAGCGTCAGCCTGCATTGCATATCGTGTTCGAGGCATCATCGGAGATACGTGCTTCCATAATCCATGCAACGCTCATAATAATGGTGACATTTACACCGTTGTTCTTCTTGAGCGGTCTTGAGGGCCGTATGCTCAAGCCATTGGGTATTGCCTACCTTATAGCACTGGTAATGTCGCTTGTAGTGGCCATGACTGTGACACCGCTGCTGTGTAAGCTCATGCTTTCCGATGAGAAATACCTTACCAGGAACGAGAAGAAGAATTGGGTTGACAAATGGTTGCTTGACAGCTACCGGAAATCATTGCAATGGCTGCTTGCACATGCAAAATATGTGGTTTCTGCTGTTGTGGTGTTGTTTGTGGCATGTCTGTTCCTGTTTGCCGATATGGGACGCAGCTTCCTGCCCGAATTCAATGAAAAGGCCTTGACAATTTCGGCAGTATCGCGTCCGGGAGTCTCTCTTGAGGAGAGCAACAAGCTCGGTGCTGCCATAGAAAGGGAGCTTTTGCAGATACCTGAAGTTGAAAGTACTGCGCGCCGCACAGGACGTGGCGAACTTGACGAGCACTCACAGACATCGAACGGTGCCGAGATAGATGTGAACTTTACCCTTGACAAACGCAGCAAGGCGGAATTCCTTGCCGAGGTACGTGCCCGCCTTGCGACAATACCCGGTGTGGTTACTTCAGTGGGACAACCGCTTGAGCACCGTATCGACCACATGGTTTCAGGAACACAGGCCGATCTTGCAATAAAAATCTTCGGTCCCGATTTGAGTACCCTTTTCCGTAAAGGAACTGAGATACAGGAACTATTGAAGGCCTTCCCCGAGGTTGTCGACGTGAATGTGGAGCAGCAGGTTGAAACACCGCAGTTGCAGATACGCGCCGACAGGGAGAAGCTTGCATACTATGGCATTACAATGGGTGAATTCAACAGTTTCATTGAGGCTGCATTCCCCGGCAAAAAGGTGGGAAGCGTATATGAAGAAGAACGTAGTTTTGACCTTATCATACGTCTTAATAAGGACTATACCGAAAGCATCGATGGCGTCAAGCGTGCCCTTATAGACACACCGAACGGAAAGGTCGCGCTCGATGATGTGGCATCTGTTGTTTCAGTAGGTGGTCCGGGCAGTATCAGCCGCGAGAATGTACAGCGTAAGGTTGTGGTGTCGGCAAACATAGCAAGCGGTGATGTCGCAGGAACTGTAGAACGTGTTGCCGGCTATCTTGAAAAGTCTTTGTCGCTCGACGAGGGTTATCGTCTTGAATACGGCGGACAGTTCGAGAGTGCAGAATCAGCATCACGTACATTGTGGCTGACAACAGCCATAGCTATTCTTGTAGTGTTTGTCTTGCTGTACAGCGAATTCAAGAGTGCGTCATTGTCGGCTGTTGTACTGCTCAATTTGCCTTTGGCACTGATTGGTGGTATTCTTGCAACATATTTCACCTCGGCGGTGATGAGTATTCCTGCAATTATCGGACTTATAACACTGTTCGGTATAGCAACACGTAACGGAATATTGCTTGTATCGCGTTATCAGCATCTGCGTGCCGATGGCGTGTCACTCGAGAATGCTGTCGTTGCCGGCTCTGTCGACCGTCTTACACCTATCCTGATGACAGCATTTACCTCGGCTTTGGCTCTCGTACCAATGATAATGAACGGCTCGGCATCGGGCAACGAAATTCAGAGTCCTATGGCTGTTGTGGTTCTTGGAGGATTATTGTCCTCGACACTGCTGAACATTTACATAATACCGATAGTGTACCGTTGGCTGGTACGTAAGAACTGGATTTAAAATAGAAGCGCGGAATTCGATTCCGCGCTTCTATTTTTGTCGTAAAAAATATCTTCTTTATGTTGAAAAAAAGCTGATATACATATTAAGGATATTCAGCAGATGGTTCCAATAACAATTATTCGTATTTTTGCAAAAACAAAATACGTAAAATAATGAGGAAAATGTTGCTGGGCATGCTCTTTGTATTGCTCTTTTCTGTTCAGGCGTTTTCGGCAGCCGACAATGGAATTGTTGTAAAGACAGTTTTCGGGATTTCGTCATCTTCATTTGCAGAAATCAAATGTATACGTTTTGAGGACGGAATTATGGTGCTGGATATGAAAGATGGCTCTACAAAGAGCTATGATACCGACAATATCTCTCTGATGACATTCGGCTATGTCGATGGAGATGGTACGACATCGATTCTGCCATTCGGAATTGTGGCTTCCTGTAGAATTGAAGGCAGTAATCTGATAATAAATGCCTCGTCATACCAATCGGTGCTGTTGTTTACATCTGACGGCAAGATTGTGTATGGTACTTCCTGTTGTGGCGAATGTGTGATTGACATGTCCCGATTTGCCAAAGGTGTCTATGTCTTGAACGTTAATGGTCAAGTATACAAAATTGTGAACCGATGAGAAAACTATTGTTATTTTTAGTGATATTCATGTCGGCTGTCACTTCGTATGCCGACAAGGATATTAAGTTCCATATAAACAACGGCGAGATTAAATGCCTTGCATTGGAGCGTATAGACAGTGTGCTTTTTGATGACGCAAATGACCTCCTGTGGGTTGTTTTTGAAGGTCGCAGGGAATCTGTTGCAATATCTTCCATTGATAGTATTAAATATGGTATACTGCCGGCGGATGTCGCTGTTACATATTCGGGAAACAGGGCCGTGGTTGAAAATCCTTTTGCTTTTGACAGCATAGCAGTGGAAATAGATGGTGCAAAGGTGTCGGTACGTTCGTCATCGTCGAGAGAAATCGATTATACTCTTGAAGGAAAGAGTGATGATGGTTGTTTCAAGATATATGGTGTCAAGAAGTATAATCTGTTTCTGAATGGTCTTGAACTGACAAATGCTACCGGTGCTTCCATAAACAGCCAGTGCAAGAAACGTGCCCGCGTTTTTCTTGCTGACGGCACTGTAAATACTATTACCGATGCCGTTGATTACAGCTATGTGTCGGGAGAAGATGAAAAGGCTGCTTTCTTCAGCGAAGGACAGATAATATTCGAGGGTGGCGGAACTCTTGTTATAAATGGAAATAATAAACATGCCGTTTGCAGCGACGATTATATAGAGGTACGTGGCGGTACTGTAACTGTAGAAAGTGCCGCCAGTGACGCATTTCATGCAAATGATTCTATTGTTGTAAAAGGTGGAACGCTCTACTTGAATGCTGCCCGTGATGGAATAGATTGTGACGGTTATGTGAAGTTGCTTGGTGGCAACGTGAATTTAACTGCACCCGGCGATGACGTGAAAGGTATAAAGGCCGGTATAGATGTTGTTCTCGGAGGTTCTGATGTTACTGTTCTTGTTACCGGTGAGGCTTCGAAGGGTATCAAGAGCGGTAACAATGTGAATATGACAGCAGGAACAATATCGATAACAGCTACAGGAAATACCGTACTTGTCGATAATGATCCGTCGTATTCGACATGTATAAAATGTGACTCGACATTCAATCTTTATGGTGGAATGTTAGAACTTAATGCCTCAGGTGTTGCCGGTCGCGGAATCTCTGCCGACATTGATGTCAATATTGTAGGCGGATCAGTATCCGTGTCATGTAGCGGTGACAGCAGGACATACGATCCCGCAACGTCTGGTGACGATACTGTTGTGGAAGAAAAAAAGAGCTATGTGGTCTATGTAAGTGTTCCTACATCGTCCAACCGTCCGGGAGGTACATCTTCGGTGTGGGGAAATGTATACCTTTATGACAACAGTGGAGCGCATGTGGCAACATTGTCGCAAAAGGTTACTGTCAATAATACCCAATTCTATTATTATGATTTTGGTTCGGAAGTAGCAGGTACATATTATTTTAAGAGTGATAACTATTCAAATGGTAGAACTACCTATACAATACAGAGTTCTACTTTTACAGGAGTATCCTCTGACAGATATTACCAGATTTCATCGTCATATTCTACGTCAGGTACTACTCGTACATATACATTGAATGACGTTACTTCGAACTATGAAGGCGGTTCAGCCTCTTTAGGTTCATCTACCGAGGATTCATACAAGGCAGCGGGAATAAAGTGTGATGGAAATTTCCTGTTGTCGGGTGGTGAGCATGTCATCAATATGAGTGGCTGTGAGTCTAAAGGTATAAAAGTTGATATGAATGCACTGTTCAATGGTGGAAAGCTTGTCATAAACACAACGGGAACAGCAAAGGTCATTGCCAATGATCCATCATACTGTACTGCGATTAAGAGCGATGGCACATTGACAATAAATGGTGGTGAAATAGAAATAACCGCTACAGGGCAGGGTGGTATGGGAATATCTGCTGACGGTGAATTGACAATGAACGGTGGAACTGTCAATATTATCATTTCAGGTGCAGGTGCTTCATATACTGCAACTACCGGTACCGATTACTATTCTACAAAATGCCTTAAGGGTGATGTCGCTGTCAACCTGCTTGGTGGAACATTGAATTGTACTGCAAAAGGAAACGGTAGCAAAGGTGTTGTTGCCGGTGGCCTATTGACAATAGGCAATAGCGACGCAAGTGACGATCTGCTGTCAATATCATCGATTACCGAAGGCACTTCATTGGGAACATCTTCAGGTAGCGGTGGTGGCGGCTTTCCTGGCGGTATGGGCGGCGGAATGAACAGCGGTTTCAATGCTGCACCGAAGGCTATAAAAGGTGCGGCCAATGTTGTGATAAACAGTGGAAAAATCTATGCCCAAACGGCCAATGATGGTGGTGAGGGAATAGAAAGTAAGGCAATAATGACTATAAATGGAGGTATAATAGAGTGTAATACCTATGATGATGGTATAAATGCCAAGAGCGAATTGG
The DNA here is from genome assembly GCA_017555585.1 of Bacteroidaceae bacterium. Lineage (GTDB taxonomy): Bacteria > Bacteroidota > Bacteroidia > Bacteroidales > Bacteroidaceae > HGM04593. The sequence continues at coordinate 49,029 of JAFZGA010000004.1, read as the reverse complement.
TCATTAATGGTGGCTATATCTACAGCCATGCTTCCAATAATGACGGTATTGATTCAAATGGAACGATAACTATAAATGGCGGAGTTACACTTAGCTCAGGTTCAAATACTCCAGAGGAAGGGTTCGACTGTGATCAGAACCGATTCGTCATAAACGACGGTATAATGGTCGGTACCGGCGGTGCAACAAGTAACCCCACATCGGCTACCCAGCCATATGCTACGGTCTCTTCGGTTACTGTATCTCAGGGAAAGTACATTACAGTAAAGAACAATTCAGGGGCTGTTATCTTTTCGTATAAATGTCCGAACAGCGTGAACAGTGCAACGGTGTTGCTCTCGTCGCCCGAGTTTGTTTCTTCTTCGTCTCATACTATCATGTACGGTGTGACATCTGTCACTGGCGCAACCAACAGCTGTTTCGATGGAGTCTTCCTGGTGGGTGGAACTGCAACCGGCGGTTCTTCCAAGAATTTTACCCCGTCAACGAAATAATATGATAAAAGCGAGCCTAGCTCGCTTTTATCATATTATTCTCTTATGTCTTTTCCCCACATTAGCTTTTCTTGCAGGTTGTGTATGAACGAATGCTCTTTTTGGCGTATTATGGCCTGCTTGTAATCGGCTTTACGTACAGTGATGCTCATCTCTTCGTCACAGCTCTCGTTACGTCCGTCAAAGGCTATCAGGAAGTTGTGGCTGCGGCTGTATACCTTTATCTCTATTGTGGCGCTGTCGTCGATTATTATAGGCCGTGCACTGAGGCTGTGCGGTGCAATTGGGGTTAATGCCAATACATTTGCCTGTGGTGAAATTATAGGGCCACCTACGCTCAAGGAATATCCTGTAGAACCTGATGGGGTGGCAACTATGAGACCGTCTGCCTGGTAGGTGATCCTGTCATCGCCGTTGATGGTTACTTCCAGTGTCATCATTGATGAAGAGTCATGCTTCATCACGGCAATCTCATTCAATGCAAAAGGGTATGTGTTGAGCTCACCGTTGTTGGTGACAGCCTCTATGAGACTGCGGCTTTCTGTGTCATATTCCCCTTGGTGTATTTTCTCGAGTACGAAATCAATGTTCTCGTTGGACGTTGTAGTCAGAAAACCCAAACGTCCGGCATTTATGCCAAGAATAGGAATAGGTTTGCGTCCGATCCGGCTTGCTGTACGCAAAAGAGTACCGTCACCTCCGAAACTTATTGCAATATCGGCATTGAAATCATCATCTAAGATGATTCCGTCTGGCGTAGGAACGGATATTCCTTCATTGCAAAGGAAATCGTAGAACGGCTTGTCGATATCGAAAGTGTCTTTTCGTTTTGTTATGGCTTCGAACAGCTGTTCTATGCTTTTCGATTTCTTGGTCTGGTGCTTGTTGCCGAAGATAGCAAATTTCATGGTTCCTTGATTTTGTTATATAATAAAGTTGAACAACAAAGGTTGTTTAGCTTTCTGTTTGCAAATTTACGACAAATTATATTATATTTTTTTTTATTTATACTAATTTTGCACCAAATATATCCTAAACTACCCATATTAGTGGTTATTTATACCTGAGGATAAGAATTTTATGAAAACAAAACTGAGTGTAAACATCAACAAAGTGGCAACCATCAGGAATGCCCGTGGTGGTAATAATCCTGATATTCTGAAGGTTGCCAAGGATTGTGAGGCTTTCGGTGCCGACGGCATTACTGTCCATCCGCGTCCTGATGAGCGTCATATCCGCCGTGCCGATGTCACGGCTTTGCGTGCTATCCTGCGTACGGAATTCAACATCGAGGGCTATCCTTCAAAGGAATTCCTTGACCTTGTGTTGCGTGTGCGTCCTGCACAGGTGACACTTGTCCCGGACAAACCAGCCCAGTTGACTTCTGATTGCGGTTGGGATACCGTGGCAGAGCAGGATTTCTTGCGCGATATAATCAATGAGATAAGTGCGGCGGGAATACGCAGCTCTATATTCATAAATGCCGATATACGTATGGCGGAATATGCTGCAAAGGCAGGTGCCGACAGGGTTGAACTCTATACCGGTCCTTATGCGCACAACTATGCACGTAACCGTGAGGAGGCCATTGCTCCTTTCTTTGAGACAGCAAAACGTGTCAAGCAGTTGGGAATAGGCTTGAATGCCGGTCACGACCTCAGTCTTGAGAATCTTGCCTATTTCACCGATGTGATTCCATGGGTAGATGAGGTCTCAATTGGCCACGCACTTATATGCGACGCCCTTTATATGGGACTTGAGGCAACTATTGCTGCATACCAGAAATGTTTGATAAAGTAATAAATAAAACACAATAATATTATGATTCAATTGACTACAGTGGCTGCCGAGGCAGCAACAGCAGAAGTGATGTCATCGGTAGAGGTGGCAGGTCCTATTCAGGATGGTATCAATGTTCTTGAATTGGCTATGAAAGGTGGCTGGATAATGATTGTCCTTGCCGCACTCTCAATATGGGGTATATATATATTCTTTGAGCGTTTTGCCGTATTGCGCAAGGCTATGAAGAGAAATCCTCTTTTGCTCGACCGCATTCATGACAATATTGTGGACGGTGATATCAAGTCGGCACTCAATTATTGTGCAAAGGTAGATTCTCCTATGTCACGTATTCTTGCCAAGGGTGTCAAGGATTACAAGCTTGATACAGCATCAGTGCGTCAGGCTCTTGACAACAATGCAGGTCTTGAGATTGCAACCCTGGAGAAGGGACTTCCTATTCTCTCTACTATTGCGGCTGTAGCTCCTATGCTTGGTTTCCTTGGTACAGTCACCGGTATGGTTCAGGCCTTCTGGCAAATGTCCAATGCCGGTAACAATATCGATGTCTCATTGTTGTCAAGCGGTATATATGAGGCTATGGTTACGACAGTCGGTGGTCTTATCGTTGGTATTATTGCCATTTTTGCATACAACTATCTTGTAATTCTTGTCGATAAGATACAAAATCTTATGGAGGCCGATATAATTTCGTTCATTGAAATTGTCAACGAGAGCAAAGAGTCTCCACGCAATGAGAATAAATCTGCCGAAGTGGCTGAATAATGAATTTCAAGCAAAAGTCTGAATATGATAAAAAGAAAGACAAAGGCAATAGATGTTTTTTCAATGTCGTCAATGACCGACATTATCTTCCTGTTGCTTATATTCTTTATGATAACCTCGACTATGGTTACCCCAAATGCCATAAAAGTGCTTTTGCCGCAGGGAAAGGAGCAGACACAGGCAAAGCCTATGGCACGTATCATCATTGATAAGGATCTGAACTACTATGCTGCTTGGGGCCGTTCTGACGAGATGCCTGTAACCGAGGAGGAGATTACACCATTCCTGCTCGATTGCCGTGAGAAGGATTCCGAGATGTATGTGGCATTGTATGCCGACGAGACAATTCCATACAGTGAGATTGTCAAGGTACTTAATATTGCTAATGAGAACCAGTTCAAAATGGTGTTGGCAACACGCCGTCCCGACAGAAAATGATGAAGAATATCTCAAAGGAAAAAATAGTTGGTATCGTCGGTACGGTGGTATTCCACTTGCTGGTTGTGCTTCTGTTGCTTTTTATAGTGATGGAAAAACCTCCGTTGGAACCCGAGGCGGGATTATCTGTTGTCATGGGTAATGAATATGCCATGACGGGGGTTGAGATGGCACCACAGCCACCCAAGCCACAGGTGCGTCCAAAGGTACAGAAGCCTACACCTGAAAAACCGATGATAACACAGAACGACGAGGAGAGCATAAGTGTCGATTCGTCCAAGTCGGCAGAACGTGAGAAAGAGAAAATTGCTGCCGAGCAGGAGGCTGAACGCAAGCGTCTTGAGGAGGAAGCTATGAAAAAGGCTGCCAACCTCATGGCCAATGCCTTTGGAAAGGGTAGCTCTATGGGCAGCAAGGGCGATGATAAAGTCGATGAAGGCGCAGCCGGTGCTCCTGATGGTCAAATAGAGGACGGAGAGAAGGAGGGTGCCGGTATGGGTTCATGGGATCTTCATGGCCGTGCTCTTGCCGGTGACGGCAAGCTGCCTTTGCCATCATACAACGTTCAGGAAGAGGGCCGAGTTGTTGTGACAATCACTGTGGATTCTGACGGCAATGTAGTTGGCGCAAGAATACACAGCCGTACAAATACCACAGTCCAGGCACTGAGAACTGCTGCCTTGAATGCAGCCAAGCGTGCCAAGTTCAATGCTATCGGCGGTGTAAACAATCAGGAGGGTACAATTACATATTATTTTAAGTTGAAATAAAAACTGTAAAGGATTTCTGTCTTGCAGTTTTAATATACGTTTAAGGAATTTTCTGACTATGAGCAAATTATATCTGTTTCTTGCCGACGGTTTTGAGACCGTTGAGGCATTGGCTCCGGTAGATGTGATGCGTCGTGCCGGTATTGAGGTTGTGACAGTATCCATTATGGGACGCAAGGAGGTTGTTTCGGCACAGGATGTAACAGTCTTGGCTGATACTCTTTTTGAAGAGGTATGTCTTGATGATGCCGATGCTCTCGTTCTTCCCGGTGGTGGTGTCGGTACAGACAATTTGTCGGCACACATGCCTTTACGCTCACAACTGGCCGATGCACATGCTAAGGGGAAACTTGTAGCTGCCATATGTGCGGCTCCTATGGTTTTTGGCAGAATGGGGATACTTGAAGGCCGAAAGGCAACATGTTATCCCGGTTGCGAGGGTGATCTCTTCGGTGCTACATATACCGCAGCGGCTGTGGAGCAGGACGGCAATATAATAACAGGTTGCGGTCCCGGTGTCTCTTTTGATTTCGGATTTGCCATAGTAGAGCGTCTATGTGGCAGTGAGGTTGTTGCAACCTTGCGTTCACAGATGCAGTTCAAGTAATAGAAAAACATGAAAAAATATCTTATAGTTGTTGCCGGTGGCAAAGGCCTGCGTATGGGCGGTGAAATGCCAAAGCAGTTCCAACTGCTTTGCGGAAAGCCTGTTATAATGGTGACTTTGGAGCGTCTTTATGCAATAGACCCGACAATGCAACTGATTCTTGTACTTCCTGCAGAACATATCGAACTTTGGAACAATTTGTGCAAGGAGTACTCGTTTGCTGTACCTTTGGTGCTTACCAATGGCGGTTCTACACGTTTCCACTCGGTGCAGAACGGTTTGGCTCAGGTTGATGACATCGATGATGCCCTTATAGGAGTGCATGACGGTGTGCGTCCTTTTGTGTCGGCAAAGGTGCTCGATGACTGTTTCCGCGAAGCGTGGATACATGGTGCGGCCATACCAATGATCGATATTCAGGACAGCTTGCGTCATATAGTCGGTGTGAACGGTGCTACCGAGGTGGTGCCACGTGACCGTTATCGCTTGGTGCAGACACCTCAGGTGTTCAGATTGTCGCTTTTGCGCCGTGCTTACGAGCAACGTTTTGTGGAGAGTTTTACCGATGACGCATCTGTTGTAGAGGCTCTTGGTGAACAGGTTGTGGGTGTAGACGGTAATCGTGAAAATATAAAGTTGACAACACCGTTCGATCTTGTGGTTGCCAAGACATTAATGGAATGCTCGATACCACAGCAAGAAATATAAAGTTCCTGCCCGGAGTGGGCGAACAGCGTGCAACAATGCTGAACAGGGAGTTGGGAATACACTCCTTGTACGACTTGTTGTATTACTTCCCATATAAATATATCGACCGTAGCAAGGTATTCAAGGTCTCTGAACTTGGTGGACATCTGCAACATGTGCAGTTGCTGGGCGAGATACGCTCTTTTGAGGAGATGGGCGAAGGTGCTTCGCGTCGCCTTGTGGCGCATTTTACCGATGGTACGGCATTCGTCGATCTTGTGTGGTTCCGTGGAATAAAGTTTGTAAAGAATAGGCTTCAGACAGGAAAACGGTATGTGGTGTTCGGTAAGCCGTCGATGTTCAACGGCAGGGTAAACATAGCTCATCCTGATGTAGATGATGCCGCATCGTTGAAACTCGACAGTATGGGGTTACAACCATATTACAATACTACGGAAAAGATGAAACGCAGTGGGTTGAATTCCAATGCTCTTGCAAAGCTGGTGAGCAATCTTTTTCAGTTGCTTTCGCATGACATACCGGAGACTCTCTCGCGTGATATACTGACAAAGCATGCTCTCATGCCATTGAACGATGCGTTGCGTGTAATCCATTTTCCTAAAAACCTAAAGGAGTTGCAGGCGGCACAATACCGTCTCAAGTTCGAGGAACTTTTTTTCATCCAACTGAATATTCTCAATTATTCACGCGACCGTCAAAAGAGGTATGTAGGTCACCGTTTCTCAAAGGTCGGTGAAATTTTCAACCGCTTCTATCATGAAAATCTTCCTTTTGAGCTTACTGCAGCACAAAAGAGGGTTGTCAAGGAGATACGTAGTGATGTCAACGGCAACAGTCAGATGAACAGGCTTCTGCAGGGTGATGTGGGTAGTGGAAAGACACTTGTTGCATTGCTATCGATGTTGCTTGCCAAAGATAACGGTTATCAGGCATGTTTGCTTGTGCCTACAGAAATTCTGGCTGAACAGCATTGTGCCACTCTGCGCCGTATGTTGGGTAATCTGCCGGTGAGGGTAGAGTTGCTCACCGGAAGTACCAAACCAAAAGATAGACAACCCATTTTCGAGGGGCTTGAGAACGGAGCAGTCGATATACTTGTAGGAACACACGCCGTGCTTGAGGACAATGTGCAGTTCCGTAATTTGGGTATTGTCGTTATAGATGAGCAGCACCGTTTCGGTGTTGTGCAGCGTGCAAAGATGTGGGCAAAGAATAATATCCCACCACATGTGCTTGTGATGACGGCTACACCTATTCCGCGCACCCTTGCCATGACGCTTTACGGCGACCTTGATGTATCGGTAATTGATGAACTCCCACCTGGTCGTAAGCCAATAACCACTACACATATATTCCGTAACCGTGTCGACAGCCTTTACTCTTTCATTCGTCGTCAGATAAGCGAGGGAAGGCAGGCGTATGTGGTATATCCGCTTATCAGTGAGAGCGAAAAACTTGACCTCAAGAATCTTGAAGATGGATATAAACATCTGTGCAATGTGTTCTGCGACTTCAAATTAAGCAAGTTGCATGGCAAGATGAAGCCAAAGGAAAAAGATGAGGAGATGCGCCGGTTCGCTTCGGGTGAAACTCAGATACTTGTATCCACAACGGTTATAGAGGTAGGTGTTGATGTACCCAATGCCTCGGTGATGGTTATTGAGAATGCCGAGCGTTTCGGCCTTTCACAGCTCCATCAGTTACGTGGCCGTGTAGGACGTGGAGCTTCCCAGTCGTATTGTGTTCTGGTGACAGGTGATAAACTTTCCGAAGATACCCGTAAACGAATGGAGATAATGACAACCAGTACCGATGGATTCGAGATAGCCGAGGCCGACCTCAAGCTGCGTGGTCCCGGCGATATGGAAGGTACGCAGCAGAGCGGTATTGCTTTTGACCTGAAGATAGCCAACCTTGCACGTGACGAACAGTTGTTGCAATATGTAAGGGAGGTTGCCCGTGAGGTTATAAATGCCGATCCTGCGCATGACAATCCCGATTATAGGGTAGTGTGGGAACGTTTGCGTATGATAAAGAATATGAAAAACTGGAATTGGGGTGCAATATCATAGAACACCTTAGTGCTTGTGTATCAAAAAAATATTCGTAAATCCTCTTCCTTTTTTGTAACTTTATTGTATCTTTGCCGTCATGGAAAAAACTCTTATTTTGATAAAGCCGAACGCTATTCAGCGTGGCTTGGTAGGTGATATCGTTACACGTTTCGAACGTAAAGGTCTCAGAATCGTAGGTATGAAAATGCTGTTCATGAATGACGAACTCGTCCGTGAACATTATGCTCATCTTGTTGAGCGTCCATTTTTTCCCTATCTGAAGGCTTCAATGCAGGCTTCTCCACTGATTGCTTGCTGTCTTGAGGGTGCCGAGGCTGTTGACACAGTACGCCTTATGGTAGGTGCTACCAATTCGCGCAAGGCACTTCCCGGAACAATCCGCGGTGATTTCTCTATGAGTGGCGAGCAGAACGTAGTCCATGCTTCGGACTCTGTAGAGAATGCTCTTGTTGAGATAGAGCGTTTCTTTGAGCCTTGTGAACTGTTCGACTATGATTCGGCTGTCACATGCTTTGAGTATGGTGGTGAAGAGAGTCAGAAGTATAAATAAAATTATTGTGCAGTGAATAGATTTCTATTTTGCATATTATCGTTTGTCTGTACCCTTTTTGTTTCATCAGCAACAAGGGCCCAGGCGCTTATAGCCGAAGAGGTGTCGATACAGCGGCAGATGGAGGCTGTTGAGGCTGTTGCATTGCGTAATATGCTGCTTAATGAGGTAAATTCAGTTCCCTCGGCTCACATGTACCCTGAATGGAAAAATTCAAAGGTACATTTCAACCATTCTCTTCCCGACTCGTTCCGTATAGATTTGCGCGGTTTTGTCATGCCGACAACCAATACAAAAATTACCGACAAATTCGGTTACCGTCCTCGTCGCAAGCGTGTACACAATGGTCTTGACATCAAGGTCAACAGAGGTGATACCATATATGCGGCATTTGACGGTAAAGTGAGAATTACAGCATATCAGCGCAGGGGATACGGTCATTATGTTGTGGTAAGACACCATAACGGCATAGAGACATTGTATGCCCATTTGTCAAAGAAACTTGTTGTTGAGAACGAGAATGTAAAAGCCGGTACTCCAATAGGTATAGGCGGAAATACCGGACGAAGCTCCGGACCTCACCTGCATTTTGAGACGTTGTTGCTTGGCAAATGTCTTGACCCGGCACTTATGTTCGATTTCAAGAACCAGGATGTAACAGGTGATTTCTATCTCTATCGCCGTCCCGGTTCAAAATATATCGAGAACGGTGTTGTCAAGATTGCCGGACCTGAGAAGAAATATCATAAGGTAAAGCAAGGCGAGACTATAGGAAAGATAGCTAGGAAATATGGCGTTGAGCAAGAGATGATATTCAAACTGAACAAGCTGAATTCACGCTCTATAATACGCCCGGGACAAACGTTGAGGTATCAGTAACCAAAAGTTGCAACAGAGAGAATAATATCGCCCAAAGTGTAGCTGTCGCATTTGGCAACAGAGCAGTCCGGGTAGGTCACAGTATAGTCATTGGCATTCTTTGTAATGCCAATTTCTTTTAATATGGCAACCTTCTCCGATGCGAGCTTGAACGCAGCCTCCTTTGCACTCCACAGGCGCACTGCTTCGTTCGCTTGGTCTTGTACATTCTGCAGTTCAGCCATTTCACACGGTTTAAGGAATGAACTTGTTACCGCCAAAGCGTTGCGGCTCGCTGTCTCAACATCAATTCCTATTGGGTGGCCCGATATGGCAATTGCCACAATATCCTTTGTGTGGCTTATGCTTATATGCATATTGTTGCCCGCAAAGAACGGTTTGCCGTTGCTGTGATAGCGTATGACCTCCCTGCTATATGGAGTTAGCTGCAGCAGTGCACGCGTTGCAAGCCACTCTCGCTGCCTGCTTGCCGATTTGAAGCTCTTTTCGGCTTCGGCAAGCGACAAGCCATTGTCGGCAATAAGTTCTGATAGCTCTTTGCTGTTTTCAGTGATATGCCAAAAGAATATTTTGGCATTGCATGACGTGGCTATGTTGTCGTAAAAGAGACGTGGCATTGTGAAAGTGGTGTTCTTGTGGTGCAAAAGTAAATATTTTATGTTTATTCTCAATCAAAAACAGTAAAAAACGCCACATACTACATGCAGGCAGTAGTAATTTCCTGAATGATGGCACTTTGTTCATCTCGTGGGAACGTTGTGATGAGACTTGTTGTTGGGGACTTGCCCGAAAAAATCTCTAAGTGTGCTATATTTGTTGTATTCCACGGCAGTTTTTAACCTTAACGCTTTTGTCGTTTAGCCCATTTGTGGTTTTATCGGTGCCGGAGTTATTTGGGAGTTTCCATCAGCTGGTGTGAAAGTGTGAGCAAACCCCAAAAAAGAAGAGCCGCAATTGCGACTCTTCCCGTCATATAATCAACCCTGCATCGTCATTGTTGATTCCCTTCCTTTGTTATGTATATGGTCTTTTCAAATTCGCCTCTTTCAATCTCTATCCTGTAATAGGATTTCTCAACGCTTTCGTAAAAATCGGCATCATCAATCCTGTATCCCGGATATTTGGCTGAAACAGCACTCTTTACAGCCGATGGAAGGTCTGAAGCCTTCACGTCCCATGTTGTATATACCCAGTTGTCGTTATAATCGAAATAGACCTCTTTGATACGCGAATCGTGCCTGATTTCAACCTCCAACAATCCTTGGTCGTCATACTCGGTACTGCGTATTGTAGCACCTCTATACTCTTTTTGTATAAATTCTACAATGCTCTGATTCAGCAGAGAATTGAAATTCTCGTAATTGTCACATGCTGCAAACGAGAACAGAATCATTAAAATAGGAAATAGTTTTCTCATGTTTACAGTAGTTTACGAGTATGTTACTTAATTGTCTATATCAACTATTCTATAGTCCTTGTTGAATGTCAACTCATAACGGTTAGAGAGTGTCAACTCATAAAAGCCGTTCTCGTGCTCTATTTTCAGGATTTTCTCACCGGGATAGTTCTGCTGGACATAATCTTTTATTGCTTTAGGAACAATAGCTGCAGGAACCTCGCTGTATCGGCAATCAACATCCTTCCATGCACCCTTGGCTGTAAACTCGAGCTTTGTACCATCGGCAAGAACCACTTCGTATGAACGATCCAAAAAATCGCGCTCAAGCTTTGCATAGGTCAGTTTAATACCTGCGAAATTGTCGTCGATAAACTTCTGTGCCTGTACCGGGAGTTCGCTTTTATTGACCAGCTTATCATTGTCAGCTGAAGCTGTTGATATACCCAATGTAAAAATCGCTACAAGTGCAAATAAAATCTTTTTCATAATCTTTGTTTTTTGGTAGTTATACATTAAACAAAACAGCCGGTTTATAGTTTGCTCTGAACTGCTTTGCATTATTTACATTGCAAAGATTATATACAAAACTGAAATGAATTTGAAATTTTCAGAAATTTGAAAAAAAATTTGACACTCTTATATAACCCTTTGGATAAAAGCTTTTTAAAAATTGCTTTGGAATGTGAAAATTCATATCTTCGTAGCTATTAGCGAAATGACAATTAAAAAAACAAAGATATGAAAAAGATTATCACCCTTTTTGCAATTATGCTAAGCATGTTTGCAGTAGCGCAGGAGAATGGCGAGTATATGTACATTTTCCGTAACAATACAATAGAACGTATTCCGGTGTCGGAGATTGACAGTGTTACCTTTGTCGATCCATCGATTACCGAAACCCCTGACGTGCCCGACGCTCCTCAACTTGCCAGTGGTGTATATCTTGGAATTCTTGGTTTCAACCAACAGTTATACTCCTATCCTGTATGTGTGCTTACCAAAGAAAACAAGAGTGAATTCAACGCCTTTGTTGACGGCTTGACCATGAAGAACGGTACTCTGTTGTATTACTCGGTAGACCAGGCAATCAACACCCTGCAGGCAGCCCAAATGCCCGATGATGTCTCCACCGCAGCCATAGTCACATTTACCGATGGCCTGGACCAAGGTTCAATAATGATGAACGGCTCATATCAGCAAAGCAGTGAATATCTCAATGCCCTTAACCGTCGCATCATGAACGAGACTGTCTGTGGCCAGCCCATCACAGCCTATTCCATTGGCTTGCGCGGTTCCGATGTCACCGACGTAACCACTTTCCGCAACAATCTTTCAAAGCTTGCCTCTTCCCAGGAAAACGCAACCGAGGTTACAAGCATGTCCGAGGTCAATGCCAAGTTCAAAGAAATTGCCGAACAGCTGTCGCAAAGCAACTATTTTCAGACAATAAACCTAACCATTCCCGGTGTGTCAAATGGAACAGTCATACGCTTTACATTCGACAATGCAACTTCTGCGGCAAAATCCTCTTTGTATATAGAGGGTACATTCAATCTTTCAACCCGTTCGCTCGATAATGTAAAATATGTAGGCCTAACCTCTTCATCCGGCACAAATGTCCGGGGCATTGTTGATGGAATATTTGTTAGTTTTACATTTGAAGATGTGCATGCCGAAAATAACAAGTTGATTGACAAACAGTCTGTCGACGAGTGGAGCTACATATCGTCCAACGGCACATGGCAGATAAACTCCGAGTTTGACAAGACCGAAAACACCAATATAGTTACCGAGCGTAGTTCGGCTGTTATAATGCTTGTTCTCGATTGTTCGAGCTCACTTGCCGGCGATTTTTCCAAGGTGCAGAGCAATGCAAAGGATTTTATCAATACCTTGTGCGATGCTGCTCCTGACGGAGATAATTCCTCAACATCTCCTTACGAGGCTGTCGACCTTGGTTTGAGCGTAAAATGGGCTTCTTGTAACGTTGGCGCAAACGCTCCTGAGGAGTATGGAGATTACTTTGCTTGGGGTGAAATATCTCCCAAGAGCAGCTATTATGAGAGCAATAGCGTAACTTATGGCAAGGAGATGAGCGACATCAGTGGCAACGCTCAATACGATGCTGCCCGTGCCAATTGGGGTGGCAATTGGCGTATGCCTACCCTTGCTGAAATAAAGGAACTCTACAGAAACTGTAGTTGGAAGTGGACTACACAGAACGGCGTTAATGGTTACCGCGTAACCGGCCCTAATGGTAATAGTATCTTCGTGCCGGCTGCGGGCTATCGTTACGGTACGTCGCCTGACAACGAAGGGTATTGCAGTTACTATTGGAGTTCTACGCCATACGAGAGCGACAGCAACTACGCGTACTACCTGGGCTTCGATGGCAGCAATTACTTCTGGCACTACAGCTACCGTCACATCGGGCAAAGTGTACGCCCTGTCTTAGAATAAAGCGAAGCGTATTCAATTTATTTGATTAATTTAATTTATTGCCGCCGAAACATTTAAGAGTTTCGGTGGCGAATCCGTTACGGCAGATATGCTATCTGCCGTAATTGAGTGTCAGGGTCTTTGACCCGAAAAATCAATATGGTTAGCATGGGGCTGTAGGATTTCTCCCTGCGGTCGAAATGACACGTTTCGCGGTGCTTCCGCATACACTCCACCGGCATGCCGGCCTCTTACATTCAGAATTTCACTATAAAGCAGTGCCTGTTCTCTTTGAATGAATATTCAATCTTGAAATTATAACTATTCGCAATGGATTTTACAAGAGCAAGGCCAAGGCCTGTAGAACCTTTCTTACCACTTGTATAAAAACGGTCGAACAGTCGTGTGCTGTCAAGCGCTTCACTACCGTTATTAGCTATAACAAGCTGTCGCTTCCTGATACTTATATCAACAGTGCCATTTTCGCCTGTATGCAAGAAGGCATTCTTGATAAGGTTCGTAATCATGGTTGTTGCAAGCGACTCATTCATGTTTACAACAAAGTGCTGTGGCATTTCGGTATTGCATCTTATTCCGCTGTCGCCATATATCTCGCTGTATATGCCAATCTCGTTGTTTATGATCTCCACCAGGTCTATGTCGCTCCTGTCGGGGAATTGGTTATTGTCAATCTTTGACAGCAGCAACAGTGTACGGTTCAGGCGACTCATGCGCTGCAGTGACTGACGCATCTTTGAAAGCTCTGTGAATTGTTCTTCGCTGAGTTCTGTGTTGTCAATCATCCACTCAATGCGTGTGCCAAGTATTGCAAGCGGTGTCTGCAACTCATGCGAAGCGTTGCCTATGAACTGTTTCTGTCTTTCCATGTAACTTTCGGCACGCTCTATGGTGTGGCGTGCCGCTTCGGTGAGTTTCTTGAATTCGACAATATTCTTCTCCATAGGCAAATCCTTTGTACCGCTGCCGGGACGGTAGTTGTCGAGCCAGTGCAACAGTGCATACAAAGGTCTCATGCTGTAGTGGAATATTAATGTTGTAGCAACAAGTATTGTTACCATCAACAGCAAATACAGTATTACTATATGTATAAAGACCGCACGCAGCAAGTCCTCGCGTTCGAAAGTTGGTGTTGATACCACAAGTTTATACGCCCTGTTTTCCTTGTCGGTGAAAATCATGGTCATCTCACGCGCCGGTTCTGTCTCTTCCTTTTCGTAGATGTAGATACGCCGGTCACAGAAACTGATAGTGGTCTCATAGCCGGCAGTATCGGGCAGAGGCTCTATAGAATATACATTATTGCTGTTGATGCCTGGCAGTGGAAGCCCCTTGCCGGCAAGAGTGCGGCGTATCAGCTGTTCGGCATAGTCCTCGAGACTGTCATCTGTCTCGTCGTTTATCTCGTTTACCATAGAGATGTAGAATACTGTTCCCCATATAATCATTATGGGTAACAGCACTATGGCGAGTCGTAGTGTAACGCGTGTTATAAGTCTCATTCTGTTACTTCGCAAAATTTATATCCGAATCCATACACTGCCTTTATGTTGTTGTCGGCTCCGGCTTCGGTGAGTCTTTTTCTCAGGTTCTTTATCTGCGCATATACGAACTGGAAATTGTCGGCCATGTCAATGTGGTCGCCCCACACGCCTTCGGCAAGTACTGCCTTGTCGATGATATGCCCCGGACGTTGCATGAAATAGAGCAGTATGTCGAACTCTTTTTTAAGCAACGTTATCTCTTTACCGGCTATTGTCACACGGCGGCTGTTAAGGTCAAGAGATATGTTCCCGATATTCATTGTGTTGCTTACTGCTGTAACTCCACGGCGCAGTACGCTTTTTATGCGTGCCGACAGCTCTGCCATATAGAAAGGCTTCGGCAGGTAGTCGTCGGCTCCCAGGTTCAATCCTTCAATCTTGTCGTCGAGCGAGTCGCGTGCCGAGATTATGATTACCCTGTCGTTCTTGCCAATTGATTTTATCTGTTCCAGCAATTTGAGCCCGTTGCCGTCGGGCAGCATGATGTCCAGCATTATGCAGTCGTATTCATATCCGGCAATCTTGTCCTCTGCTTCGAAGAATGTCGGTGCTGTCTCGACAACATATCCTTCGGTTGTCAATGCGCGTTGCATGATTTCGCGCAACGAGTTGTCGTCTTCTATAATCAGCAGTTTCATTCTCAATATATTGTTGGTAGTATTGTCTTTTACTCTTTCACCATTTCAAAATCGAGCTGTTTGCGGTCGAGGTTGGCACGTACAATACGTATTCTCACTGGGTCGCCAATGGTGAACTTGCGACGGTGTCGACGGCCGATGATGCAGTAGTTGGCATCGTCAAATTCGTAATAGTCGTCCTGCAGGGTGCGCATAGGAATCATGCCTTCGCATTTGTTGTCGTTGATTTCGGCATACAGTCCCCACTCGGTAACTCCGCTTATGACAGCATCGTACTCCTCGCCTATGTGCTCGCTCATGAACTCCACTTGCTTGTATTTTATGCTTGCACGTTCTGCATTTGCCGCAACCTGTTCCTGTGCCGAACAGTGCTCGCACAGGTCCTCATATTTGGGTTGGCTTACCGAGCGTGCACCAAGTGTGAGGTAACGGTCGAGCAAGCGGTGTACAAGCAGGTCGGGGTAACGGCGTATGGGCGATGTAAAGTGTGTGTAGTACTTGAATGCAAGGCCATAGTGTCCTATGTTGCCTGTGGAGTAGCGCGCCTTCTGCATCGTGCGTAGCGAAATCTGTTCAATAACGTTCTGTTCCTTGCTTCCATGTATCTCTTTCAACAGGTTGTTGAGAGCGCTGGCCGAGGTGGTGCGTCCCGATCCGCTACGCATCTTGTAACCGAGCTTGGTCACGAATTTCGATAGCATTGAGAGCTTTTCGGGGTTCGGTTCGTCGTGTATACGGTAAACGAATGTCTTGGGGTTGCTGTTAGGTGCCTTACGGCCTATTTTCTCTGCTACAGTGCGGTTGGCAAGCAACATGAATTCCTCGATGAGCTGGTGCGATTCATTGCTTTCGCTGAAGTATACCGACAGCGGCTTGCCGTTGTCATCGAGACGGAAATGCACCTGTGCCTGCTGGAAGTCGATAGCTCCGGCTGTGAAACGCTTCTCGCGCATCTTCTGTGCAAGCCTGTTCAATGTCGAAATCTCTTCGAAATATTCCCCCTCACCTTTCTCTATGATTTCCTGCACCTCCTCGTAGCTGAAACGGCGGTCGCTCTTTATTACGGCGCGTGTTATCTCGAACCTTTTCACTTCGGCCTTCTCGTTCATTGTGAATATTACCGAATAGGTGAGTTTCTCCTCGTTGGGGCGCAGTGAGCATAGGAAGTTGCAAAGGTGTTCGGGCAACATCGGTATGGTTCGGTCAACAAGGTATATCGAGGTGGCACGCTTGAATGCCTCCTTGTCAATGATGCTTCCTTCTGTTACATAGTGCGACACGTCGGCAATATGCACTCCAATCTCCCACAATCCCTCACCTGCAGGGCGTATTGACAGCGCATCGTCAAAGTCCTTTGCATCTACGGGGTCAATGGTGAACGTTGTCACGTTACGGAAGTCGGCACGTTTGGCAATCTCCTCGGCTGTAATCTCGTTGCTGAGGCGGTTGGCAGCTTCCTCCACTGCCGCCGGATATACATACGGCAAGCCATATTCAGCAAGAATGGCATTCATCTCGGTGTCGTTCTCGCCGCTCTTGCCAAGAATGTCCATAACCTTGCCCACAGGGTTCTTGCTCTCCATTGGCCATTCGAGCAGTTTCACAACAGCCTTGTCGCCGTTCTTTCCGCCTTTGAGCATATCCTTGGGAATGAAGATGTCATTAGGCATTATACGGTTTTCGGTTATCAGGAAGGCGTAGTGCTTCTCTACATGCAGTTCGCCCACAAAGGTGTCGTGCTTGCGCTTTACAATCTCCACTACCTCTCCTTCGCGTCCGCGTCCTCTGCGGCGTGCAAAAAGTGCCACACGCACCATGTCGTCGGTCAAGGCATGTGCCGAGTTGCGTTCGCTTATCAGCACCGGCTCACTGCCGTCCTCAGGGTAGAACTCGTTATAACCATCCTTGTTGCGCGAGAATGTTCCATACAACATGGAGATGTTGTTGGCAAGTATATATTTGCGGAATTCCGGCTCCATGATGTATCCATCGAATACCATGTCGTCAAGAATATGTACGCACATGGTTCGTGCCGATGTCGATGTCAGGTTCAACTCCTTGAAAATCTCCTTTGGGCTGAACATTCGGCCTTCGTTGTGATTGAACAACCCTACAAGCATATCAACAAGCATATTCTTGTTTATGCGTCCTTTTCCTTTTCCACCTTTCTTTGCCATATCACATCTTTTTGAAACGGTTAAATTACTATTGCTTCCCTCTCTTGGGGGGAAACTGTCAGTTGAGGTGTATACCTCTTATGTTACCTGTTTTTTCTTCTCTTCTCTTTCTTGTTCTTGCTGAGTTCTGCAACTCTCTCGATAGTCTTTGGAATGTCGGTGTTGTCCATCACTCCGTGGAACTCCTCTGCACCACATCCAATGGCATATAAGGGAACATATGTGCCCGAGTGGTTACCGCTTGCCCATGAGATGGCTGCTTTGCGGTCAACATCGTATATGGCTTCTGCTGCAATTCTGCCTGCAAGGTCCGATGTGACCTCGACACTTTCGTTACAGTCGTGCTTCTTGCGTATCTCAACACCAGTATTCTCTTTTACAATCTCATTTACCTTACCCCATGTTGTTGTACCAAGTGTGCCCAACATCGCCTGGAGCTTGTTTACACTCACTTTCTGCTTAGTCAGTTCATTGAAGTATAATGCGTAGTTGCCGTTATAGCCGAGTACAAGGCCTCCTGTCTCGTGGTCGGCAGTCACTATAATAAGCGTTTCGTCCTTGTGACGGTTGTAGAACTCCAATGCGGCTTCGATGGCTGAGCTGAAGCCCAGAACTTCATAGAAAACTGTAGCAGCATCATCGCTGTGCGATGCATAGTCGATCTTGCCTCCCTCTACCATAAAGAAGAATCCGTCCTTGTTCTTCTTGTAAAGGAATTCAATTCCGGCACGTGTTATATTGTACAGGTTCAAATCGACATTGTCATATTCATTGTCTATGGCGTACGGCAACTCCTCTGACACGTTCTTTTGGTACAGCATCATCTTCTCGGCATCATCGGCTTTTGCCTTGTAGTCGCTATAGCCACGTGCAATGGTGTAACCCTGTTCTTCGGCTTTGTCGTACAGTGCCTCGCGTTGCTCACTGGTACATTTTGCATCACCGCCTGCATAAAAATCGTAGTCGGCAGTGAGCATCCATTGCGCTATTTCGTGATAGTTGTTGCGGCTCTTGTTATGTGCATAGAATGCAGCCGGTGTTGCATGGTTAATGGGCACTGTTGTTGCTATTCCCACCGCAAGGCCTTTCTCTTTTGCCTTGTGTGCGATGCTATATACCTCTTCACCATTTGCATCAACGCCTATATAGCCGTTGTTCGCCTTTGAGCCTGTAGCCAACGCTGTGCCCGAAGCTGCAGAGTCGGTCACACCGTTGCTTGCCGAGTGTGTGGTAACAAGGGCAACCTGTGGGAATGTCGTGAATGGTAATCTTAACTCTTGTTTAAACAACTCGCTAAAAAAGAGTTCTGTTCCACGCACGTGCGACGGGCCCATGCCGTCACCAATGAAATAGAAAATATACTTGGGGTTTTTGCAAAAGCCTGTTGCTACAATCAGCAGCAACAATAGTGTACCAAAAAAACGTTTCATATTGTCTTGCTTTTATTATTCAATTGCACTCTATCTTTTGTTTGGGTCTCCTATAGTTCCAATAAAGACTATGGTATCTGTCGCTTTATCCCTTATAGCATAGATGAACGGGCGGTCAAGTGTCATTGTGGCATGCTTTTCTTCCTGTGGAGGCATAGCTCCGCACCTCATGTCAACTACTGTTACTGCTGCAGCCTCAGCACCGTTCTCGTCGATGTTTATATAGGTTTTCTGTATAATGTTGTCGATGTACAATGGCTGGTCCGAAATTTTCCCGAACTCAGCATCTATACTGAATGCCTTCTCCATGCCCATGGCGTAGAGCATTTCTCTCATATATACCGAATACTCGGTCTTGAACTTAGGCACAGAAAATTCAACTTTATACACTTCCATTTTATCGGTACAATCCTTGTGTTGTGTAGCAAGGTGCATTATAGCATCGTCGATACTTTTCTTGTAGCGTGGCAACACAAAAAGCATCTCAAAGCCATCCTCAAACGGTAATGTCGCCATCTGGATTGTATCGTCGATATAATATTGTGTCTTTATCGACTGCTTCATCATATCAACATCGACAACCTTTCCGGCAGCTGTTGTAAAGCTCTGTTTCTTTGTATTTCTTGCATCGAATTTGCTCCACCATTTTGTCTTGAGGTATAGTGCATTTATAAGAAACATCATATTGTCTGCACCAACCTTGTCGACAACGTCTTTTATCTTGCCTTTGGTATTGTCGCTGCACCAGCTGTTGATTTTTTCTGTGGCGTACTTGTCAAAGGGTATGGTGTTTACTTCAGCATCAAAAAGAGTCTTGTTGCTGTTGATGAACTCCTCCTTGACGCTCAATTTGTCGTTTATCCATATTGAGTTTGCAAGGTTAAGTTCGCTTTTAGCTGTGCTGTCGTTGAAGCGTACAATGATATTTTTGGCCTTCTCGCAAATGTCGCTTCCGATGGTGTTGTACATCTGCTGTTGTGTCTCACCCTCGGCACCCTCGGCTGTCATTGCTATTGCCATCTGTGCGCTCAACGGAGAAAGGCATACATTGCTGTTCTCGTTGGAATATGTACGGTACAGTAGCTCACACCAGAATGGAGTTTCCTGGTCCGTACTTGCCGTCTTGGTGACAATGCTCTCTTTTGCAGTTTTCCTGTGTGAGGAACACCCTGTAGAAAACATTGCTACAATAATGGCGACGAAAATGGTGAATCTTTTCATCTTTTACAGTTTTTAGAATACAAACTTCATAAGGTCGTTGTATGTTGCAAGAACAAACAGTCCCAAAATTATAAGCATGCCTATCATCTGTGCGCGTTCAAGGAACTTGTCGCTTGGCTGCTTGCCGGTAATTATTTCAGTTACAAGGAACAGTGCGTGTCCACCGTCGAGTGCAGGGATAGGCAATATGTTCATGAAAGCAAGTATAATAGAGAGGAATGCTGTCATCAACCAAAACTCGTGCCAGTCCCATGATGCTGGGAACAGGCTGCCTATAGAGGCGAACATACCTACCGATTTTGCACCTTCTGATGTGAATACATATTTGAAATCGTTTACATAATCGCGTAGGACATCAATACCAAATGAAATTCCTGCCGGGAACGATGCCCAAAAGCCGTAATCGTTATGACCGGCAGGGTAGTCGTTCATCACCGGCATGACACCGAGAATGAATGTGCTGTCTACTGTTACTGACAGCTGGACTGCGCTGTCGCGCAACACCTCAATGCCGAAGTTCTGTTTTCCCTTCTCCTTCAGGTCGGCCAATGTTGCTCTGAAACCTGACCATGAATCAACAGCCACTCCATCTATTGCTACTATTCTGTCGCCTTTTGCAATGCCGGCAGCCGCCCCGGCGCTGTTTATTTCGACACTCTCTATTACAGGCAATATCCTTTCTTGCATGAATATGCCGCCCTTGTTCATGTTCAACAATCCAAGGGTGTCAGGAATTGCAATGGCAATCTCCTTGTTGTCACGAAGTACAGTCACCTCCTTGGCGTTGCATACTTCGCGGAAGATGTTTGCGCTACGCACCTTGTCGTGATATAGTCTTTGTCCGGCCTCTCCATCTATCTTTATGATAATGTCACCATTGCGGAAACCTATCTCCCTGGCTGTTTCGTTGAATGCCAGGCCGTTCTTCATATCCTCAAGCTTTGTATATGATTCTCCCCATGTGAACAGAACCATTGAATAGATGAATATGGCTGTAATAAGGTTGAACATAACGCCACCGACAATGATAAGAAGGCGTTGCCATGCCGGTTTCGAACGGTACTCCCAATCCTGTGCCGGTTTCTTCATCTGTTCGGTATCCATCGATTCGTCAATCATTCCTGCAATCTTGCAGTAGCCACCGAGAGGAACCCAACCGATACCATATTCGGTTTCACTGTTTTTAGGCTTCCATTTGAAAAGCGAGAATTTCCAATCAAAGAAAAGATAGAACTTTTCAACTCTTACCTTGAATATTCTTGCAAAAAGAAAATGTCCGAATTCATGAATAAGCACCAAAAGGCTCAATGCCATGATCAACTGCAGTGCGCGTACTAAAATTATCTCCATGTTGTATAAATGTAAAATGTTTGTTCTTGTTTTCAGTTAATCCACTCCTCGACAATGCGTCGTATCTCCTTGTCTGTTTCAAGATAGTCATCAAGAGTTGGTTTCAATATATATGTTGCCTCGTCCATTGCTCTCTCGATAAGTCGTGGCATGTCGGTGAACTTTATCCTGTCGTTCAGGAATGCTGCAACACATACCTCATTTGCGGCATTCACCACGCATGGTATGTTTCCGCCCTTTGCAAGAGCTTCGTATGCAAGACGCAGGTTGGGGAATATCTCAAGGTTAGGCTTTTCAAAAGTGAACTCTTTGATGCTGCTCCAATCGAGTCGGCCGAACGATGATGTCAGACGTGACGGGTAAGTAAGTGCGTACATTATAGGCAGACGCATGTCGGGTGTGCCGAGCTGTGCTTTTATTGCTCCGTCCTCGAACTGCACCATAGAGTGTATAACCGATTGAGGATGTACTACAACTTCTATATCCTTTGCTCCTACACCAAACAGCCATTTTGCCTCCATGACTTCGAATCCCTTGTTCATCATAGATGCCGAGTCGATGGTAATCTTTGCGCCCATGCTCCAGTTCGGATGCTTGAGTGCCTGTTCTTTTGTAACATGTTCCAACTGCTCTTTTGTGAATGTGCGGAACGGGCCTCCCGATGCGGTGAGTATAAGTTTTTCAATCCTGTTGCTCATTTCGCCTGCAAGGCACTGGAAGATTGCCGAGTGCTCCGAATCCACCGGCAGTATGGGTGTCTTGTACTCCATTGCCAGGGCATTTATCATTTCACCGGCAACGACCATGGTCTCTTTGTTGGCAAGCGCTATTGCTTTGCCGGCCTTTATGGCATTTATCGTGGGGCGCAGGCCTGAAAAACCAACCATTGCCGTTACCACAATGTCTATCGGCCCCGATTCCACTATCTGGCATATCGACTCGTAGCCGGCATAGACCTTTATCGGCAGGTCGTCCAATGCCTCTTTCAGTTTCTGATATTTTGTCTCGTCGGCAATGACCACAGCCTCCGGCATGAATTTTCTTGCTTGAGCAATCAGCTCATCTACTCGTGTGTTGGCAGTAATGGCATATACCTCGAAACATTCGGGGTGTTCCTCTACAACCTGTAGTGTCTGTGTGCCAATAGAGCCTGTTGAGCCTAATATCGCAATTTGTCTTTTTCTTGCGGTTTCCATATTTGATTTTTTAGAATGCTATATATGTGTTCGGGTCGAGGGGTTTTCCCCTGTGCCATAATTCAATGTGTAAGAAACGCTTGTCCTTCTTCTCTCCTTCGGTTTTCCTGTTGCTGAAAGTGCCGATGGCTTCCCCTTTGGTAACCTTATCGCCGATATTCTTCATCAGACGATAGCAGTTCCTGTACACCGAGATGAGGTTTTCGCGATGTTGTATCACGATGGTGTATCCGTCGTTTGCAGTGAAATCGCTCATAACCACTGTACCGTCATGCACGGCACGTATGCTCTCACCGGGAACTTCGGCAATATCAACTCCATAATGTCCGGCAATGATGTCGAATCTCCTTATGATCTCGCCTTGTGCAGGGCGGAAAAGGTTGAGTGTCTGTATCTCGTTTACATTTGTTGCCTGTGAGGTCAGGTTGTATCTTTCACGTTCTTCCCACTCCTTAGTGAACTCCCTTTCGAGTTCGCTGCTTTCAACGGAGATGCTGTCACCGATTATCTGTTGCGGCAACTCCTTGATGGAGTCGAACGTGATATCGCCGTTCATGATGGCTTTGATGTTTGCTATGTACCTGTCCTGCTTCGTCACCTCATATATGAGTGAGTCTATACGTATGTTGCTGTTAATCAGTTCCTCCTTTGTGCGTTTGTTTATGTAGCCCGGAATGAGGGTTCCCACAGGAGTGTATACAACAATCATATACAAAACCACCACAACCAACATGAACGAAACAACAAGTGACAGCAGTACCGACAAGGGAGATATGGAGAAACGGTGTGCGTTCTCCTCCTGCTTATTCTCGTTGAGAATGGTAAAGCGATACTTGTTAAGCAGCTTTTTCAGGAACTTTCTCTTTTTATGTTGTTTCTTGTTGCTCATCACTCACTGTTTACATTGAGACTAATCCTTCGGGCAGGTTGAAAATTATCTCCTTATTGTCGTGGTCGATGTCGGCAATAAACTCTTCTTGTGCAGGAATAAGTATCTCGTCATTGCCTTTTTCAACCACAAAAAGTGTATTTATTGTGTTGTCGTCAACATCGACTATCTCTCCTATGTTCCCAAGTGTGGTGTCGATGGCTGTGAATCCTTTGAAATAGCTCCATGTGAGCTCGTCGCTGTCCTCGACCCATTGTTTGGGAATGTAGGCATCGCGGTTGGTCAGGAAACGCACATCTTCGGCACTTTCCATGCGTTCGACCTTTACGATATATGTGTCGTGACTCTTAGGGCGTATGTTCTCAAAGAAGAAAGGTACCAATATCCCGTCGATATTGCAGGCAACAAAATCGCAGTCATCGCCAAGAGTGAAACCGTCGCTCTGTAGCCCTATCTCCCCTTTTGTACCATGTGGCTTGAGGAACTTGCCGTAATATACAAAATCTTCTTTCTTAAGCATCTTGCAAACTGTTTGTGTCTCTTATGAACGTGTTATTTTGGCACCTATGCTGTTCAATCTCTCTTCGAGGTTCTGGTAGCCTCTGTCAATCTGTTCGATATTGTCGATGCGGCTTACTCCGTCGGCACTCATTGCGGCAATGAGCAACGCAATACCGGCTCTGATATCGGGCGAGCTCATCGAGCGGGGCTTCAATGTGAATTGCCTGTCGTGTCCTATGACAACGGCGCGATGTGGGTCGCAAAGGATAATCTGCGCTCCCATGTCTATCAGCTTGTCGACAAAGAACAGGCGGCTTTCGAACATCTTCTGGTGTATAAGCACGCTTCCCTTTGCCTGGATTGCTGTGACAAGCAGTACGCTCAATAGGTCGGGAGTCAATCCCGGCCATGGCGCATCGCTTATATTCATGATTGAACCGTCAATGAACGACTCTATTTCGTAATGCTCCTGTGCAGGAATGTAAATGTCGTCGTTCCTCTGCTCGAATTTTATTCCGAGTCTACGGAAACTGTCAGGAATTATTCCAAGGTTCTCGAACGAGACGTTCTTGATGGTCAGTTCGCTCTTTGTCATTGCTGCCATACCTATGAAACTGCCTACCTCGATCATGTCGGGCAGAGCACGCTGTGTGCAACCGCCGAGCTCTTTTACACCTTCGATGGTGATGAGGTTGCTTGCTATGCCCGAAATCTTTGCACCCATCTTGTTGAGCATTCTGCACAGTTGCTGTATGTATGGCTCGCAGGCGGCATTGTATATGGTTGTTGTTCCCTCTGCGAGTACGGCTGCCATGATTATGTTTGCAGTTCCGGTTACCGAAGCCTCGTCGAGCAACATGGCACAGCCTTTGAGCTTCTTTGCGTTCATTCGGTACACTCTCTTTTCGATATCGAACGAGAATTCTGCACCCAATTTCTGCAATCCGACAATGTGTGTGTCGAGTCTGCGTCGTCCAATCTTGTCACCGCCCGGTTCCGACATCGTAGCCTTGCCGAATCGTCCCAGCAACGGGCCTATGAACATTACAGAACCCCTTAGACGTGAACAGCCGTTTATGTACTCTTCGCTGTCGATGTAGTTCATGTTTACGTTGTCTGCCTGAAAGGTAAAACAGCCCACGCCGTTGCGTGTCACCGAAACACCCATATTTATCAGCTGGTTGATAAGATTGTTTACATCGGCAATGTCAGGTATGTTCTCTATTGTGACCTTCTCGCTTGTAAGCAACGTTGCACATATCTCCTGCAATACCTCGTTCTTTGCTCCCTGTGGGGTGATCTCGCCATGCAGGCTGTGTCCGCCTTCTATTATGAATGATGCCATAGTACTATCGTCGTTAGAATTTTCTCTTGAAAACTTTCTTGTTGTTTGTGCCGTTGTTGCGCTTGCCGTTATTGCGTTGGCTGTTTCCGTTTCCGGTGTTCAGTCTTATCTCCTTGTCGCTGATATCGATGGCACCCTTTGTGTATATGCGGAGATCCTCAAATATTCGCTTGTCCTCAACACCATCCTTGTTCCATGCGATATAGTTTTTCTTCATCTGTATGGTGATAAGCTCAATCAAGTGATTCTTCTCTTCGCCATCTTCGAGAGTGCATGCATGTGCAATCATCTCCTCTACAATGCGGCCGTAGTGTCTGTTCCTTATCTCGCCTGTCTGGTAAGGGATTCTTTGCGGCGGTGTATGGAACTCCTCTTTCTTGATTACCTCGAATGGATAATCGATGTCAAGCATAAAGTCGGACATTATTGCGAGATGATCCCATAGCTTACGTTCGTAATCAGGCAGATTGCGTGTGTTCGGGAACATGCTTCCCATTATTCGTACAATAGTGTTGGCGCAATTCTGACGTTCGTTGCGATCCTCGATAGTCAAAGCATGGTCAACCATCTTCTGTACGGAACGTCCATATTCGGGCAGTGCCAATTTCTTCTGGTTGGTATTATATTCCATCATAACTGTATGCTTTTAGCTCTTCAATAAATCTTTAGGTTTTGCTGCAACATAGTTTTTCAGGTAGAAGGGCTCAAAGTATGCAATATCCTCGAACTTCTCATCAAACCATGCCCTTTCAGCAAGCGGCATCATGTTCTTTGCCATCGGATTGCGGTGCTCGTCAAGGAAATGTGCATTTGGGTGTGTTATTATCTCCTTGCATTTTCCGGCTCCGTTGCCAAAAAAATATACGGGTTGCTTGTCGAGCAGTTCCTTGAAACTCTCTCCTGTAACCACTTCGGCATGTGTCTCCTTTACTACATTCAATGCGCGGTCATAGACCGTTGCATATACCTCGGTGCGTCTTGCGTCAATCATAGGGCAGAGTAGTGCTTCGTCCGGAATGTCATCCCTGAACAGCACCGGTACGCACATTATTGCTGTCGTGGGTATGGCTATCAGTGGAATGTCGCGTCCGTAGCATACTCCTTTGGCCGTTGATGATGCTATACGCAGGCTTGTGTATGAACCAGGTCCGCAACTCAATGCCACAGCGTTTATTTTCGCACCTTGACTGTCGGCGTTCTGTAGTGCCTCCTCAACAAATGGTGCAAGTACCTTCGCATGCGAACGCTCGTCGCGGTTTACTCTTTCGAAAAACACGTGTCCATCTTGGCTTAAAGCTACCGAACATGTCTCGGTTGAAGCTTCTATGTGCAGTATAATTGTTGTCATCTTGTATTCGTTTTTTTATGTTGTAAAACGGCTCAATATGCAAAAATATGAATTTAATGTCATATTTGCTATTAAATAATATTTTTTTAAATAAGTTTTATATTTCGTCATGCAAAATAGCTCTCTAATTTCGCTTGTTTTCAAATAAATGTTTATTTTTGCAAAATTGGATAGGAAATTATCCTGATGGGTTTTATTTAATTCCGGTGTAGCGCAAGCTGCACCATCAGTATAGAAAAAATGATATATTCAATGACCGGCTATGGAAAATCCGTAGCTACTTGGGAAGACAGGAAAATATGTGTTGAGGTTCGTTCGCTCAACGGTAAGGCGATGGATTTGTCAACACGTTTGGCACCTCAGTACAAGAGCCGTGAAATGGAGGTGCGTACACTTGTTTCGAATATGCTTGAGCGTGGCAAGGTTGATCTTGCCATCTGGGTGGAACAGAACGAGAAGGTAGAGTTGCCCTCAATCAACGTTTCTGTTATGCAGGCTTATTTGAATCAGATAAAAGCGGCTTCGGAACAGACAGGTGTGGCAGTGCCCGACAATCTCTTTGAAATACTGTTGCGTATGCCTGACGTGGTTGCACGAAAAGAGATATATGAAGTGTCTGACGAGGAATGGAAGGTGGTTTTGGGATGTGTGGAAAATGCGTTGAAGGATCTGCTTGCATTCCGTCAGCAGGAAGGTGAAGCTTTGTCAAGAAAATTTTGTGATAAGATTGCTAATATTTCATCGCTTCTCGCTTCGGTTGAGCCATATGAAAAAGAGCGCGTCGAAAAGATCAGGGCGCGTATAAAGGATGCACTTGAAAAGATGGTCGGTGTGGATTATGACAAGAACCGCTTTGAGCAGGAACTTATATTCTATATCGAAAAGCTCGATATAAACGAAGAGAAACAGCGTCTCACTAATCATCTCGATTATTTTATCTCTACTATGAACGAGGGACAGGGTCAGGGCAAGAAGCTCGGCTTTATAGCTCAGGAAATGGGACGTGAGATAAATACCCTCGGCAGCAAGAGCAATCATGCCGAAATGCAGAATATTGTTGTAAAAATGAAGGACGAACTCGAGCAGATAAAGGAGCAAGTCCTGAATGTAATGTAAATAATTATGAACAAAGGAAAGGTCGTTATTTTTTCTGCACCGTCAGGTTCGGGAAAGTCAACTCTGGTGCATTTTCTTATGGACAGTAACTCGTCGTTCGGTTTCTCGGTATCGGCTACAAGCCGTCCGCCACGTGGGGCCGAGCAGCATGGCGTGGATTACTTCTTCTTCACCCCTGATGAGTTCCGTGCACGTATAGCCGCCGATGAGTTCGTGGAATACGAGGAGGTTTATCCCGGTCGCTTCTATGGTACACTCAAATCGCAGGTAGAGCGTCAGTTGGAAGAACAGAATATTCTGTTCGATGTCGATGTGAAAGGCGGTTGCAACCTTAAGAAATATTATGGTGAACGTGCCTTGTTCATCTTTGTGCAGGCTCCGTCAATAGAGGTGTTGCGCGAACGTCTTGTAACCCGAGGTGATACTTTGCCCGAAGAAATCGAACGTCGTGTGAGTAAGGCCGAATATGAGATGACATTCTCTAAATTTGCCGACAGGGTTATCGTGAATGATGATCTTGAAACCGCAAAGAGGGATGTTCTTGCTGTTGTCGAGAAGTTTCTTAATGGAGAAGATTAAGACAGTTATATTCGGCGGAAGTTTCGACCCCATTCATCTGGGACATATCTCGCTTGCGTCCGAAGTCGTAGGCTCGGGCTTGGCTGACGAGGTCTGGTTTGTTGTGTCACCCCAAAATCCGCACAAAGAGGCGTGTCGGCTCAGCGACGAGAATATCCGCTTGCAAATGGTACAGCTGGCAATAGAGGGGAATGAAAAATTCAAAGCAAGTGATTTTGAATTCAATCTGCCACGTCCCTCGTACACGATAAGTACTTTGTCGGTACTTGAAAAGGAATTTCCGGACAGGGAATTCATCCTGTTGGTGGGAGCCGATAATTGGAAAAAGTTTGACAAGTGGTACAGGCATGAGGAGATACTTGCGCGGTATGAAATAATTGTCTATCCGCGCGACAATAGCGATGTTCCGGAACTGCCCGATGGAGTGATATGGCTGCAGGCAAAATTGCACGATGTGAGTTCTACGCAAATCCGTGAGCTTGTGGTAAACGGAGGCTGTATATCAGGGTTGGTCCCTCCTGCTGTGGAAAAGTTTATAAACCAAAACAATTTATATAGATGTTAAAGAAATTTTTAGTGTTAATGGCTGTAGCCTTGCTTTCTACATTGTCATCGGTGGCGCAGAGTGAGAGTGTTGTAGCCTTATCGGGTAACGCGTATGTAACAGTTGCTTCTGAAGGAAAGGCTTTCATTGATGAGGGTAATTGTGCTATACGCAATTGGAATGATGCCGAAACTGTTGTGAGCTTCTACTTCAAAACAGAGAAGAACGGTAAGATGAATATCGCGCTTCAGGCAAAAGGCCATTCTCAGATAGAGGTATCTCTCCTTGGAAAAAAGAAGAAAGTGAAGCTTGACAGCGAAGAACTTACACGTGTGGAGGTTGGAACATTCAAAGTGAAAACTCCCGGATACGTAAAGGTTGATGTCCGCGGTATCAGGATAAACAAGGGCGAAGATTTCGGTAATGTTGCAGCTGTCATAGTGGATGGCGATGTGGCTCCCGTTGTTTATGTAGGTTCTGATTTCAGCACCCATTTCGGTCGTCGCGGTCCATCGGTACACATAGGATACACTCTTCCACGCGAGAATGTAGAGTGGTTCTATAATGAGGTGGTTGTTCCCGAGGAGGGTGATATTCCCAGCAGCTATTATATGGCTTGCGGCTTTGGCGAGGGTTACTTCGGAATGCAGAACAATACGCCTCACCCCCGCAGAATACTTTTCTCGGTGTGGAGCCCATTTGAGACAGATAATCCTGCAGAAATTCCTGATTCTTTGCGAGTACAGCTCGTTAAAAAGGGAGAAAATGTGAAGATAAATGATTTTGGTAACGAAGGTTCCGGAGGTCAGAGCTATATGCACTATGATTGGAAGGCAGGCGAACGTTGCCGTTTCCTCATGGGTGTAAAACCCGACGGCAATGGCTGCACGGTATATACAGCCTATTTCTATGACAATCATCAAAGTAAATGGGTGCTTGTAGCATCATGGCGTCGTCCAAAAATATCTACATGGTACACCAACGCGCACTCATTCCTGGAGAACTTCAATCCGGTGATGGGTTACATCAACCGAAAGGCTTATTATGGAAACCAGTGGGCACGTACAGCCGATGGCAGATGGTTGCCTGTAACAAGAGGACGCTTTACATGCGATGCGACAGGCTATCACAGACAGCGTCTCGATTACAACGGCGGTGTAGAAGGCGAAAACTTCTTCCTTACCATGGGTGGTTTCTTTGATGAGTATATGAAGTCAGGTACTTTCTTTGAGCGTGCGGGTAATACAACAGAGGCGCCCGAAATTGATTTTTCAACACTTGAATAAAATGCCGCATTCGTGCTTTTTTGGCGATAAACAGTTTTCTGTTCCCAAAAAAGCACCGATATAATTGTGAAATAATATTATTGTGGCTATTTTTGTAGTCATGAAATGTGCGTGCGCGTTTAAAACCGTATGCAGTTGCCCGAAATAATGATAAACACAATCAATATTAATTAATTAACTGTAATTATGAACTTTAAGAAATTTTTTAGTGCAGCCATTGTTGCTGTGATGGCATTTGCCGGCACAACGACAGCTCAGGCTCAGTCACTCTCGCCATCTACAAAGTGGCATTGGGACAAGGGTACTATCGTTGTTGAAACCCCAGAGCGTCCTGCAGGTCAGGAGCATGTATTGAACCTTGCAGTAGCTCCTATCAAGACTGTGCGCGTTGCTTTCGTAGGTCTTGGTATGCGTGGTGACGGTGCTGTAATCCGTTTCTGCCGTATCCCCGGTGTTGAAATCGTTGCTCTTTGCGACTACGAGTATGAGCGTGCTGAGGAGTGCAACAAGTTCTTGCGCGAGCAGGGCTTGATGCCTGCCGACATCTACTATGGCGTCGATGGCTACAAGGCTCTCTGCGAGCGTCCTGACATTGACCTCGTTTACATTGCAGCCGACTGGAACCACCACTATCCAATTGCAAAGTATGCAATGGAGAATGGCAAGCACGCTGCCATCGAGGTACCTTCTGCTATGAACCTCGAGCAGTGCTGGAGTCTTATCAACCTTTCTGAGCAGACACGTCTCCACTGCTTCATCCTCGAGAACTGCTGCTACGACGACTATGAGATGAATGCTCTTGCAATGGCTCAGGACGGCGTTTTCGGCGAGATTATCCGCGCTGAAGGTGCTTATATCCACAGCCTTGAGTGGTTCTGGGACGCATATTGGAAGGATCCTGCTGACAATGATGTCGACAATCTCCATTGGCGTCTGAAGTACAACAAGGAGAACCGTGGCGACCTCTACGCTACTCACGGCCTTGGCCCCGTTGCACAGTGCATGGACATTCACCGTGGTGACCGCTTCACAACACTCGTGGCAATGGATACCGACCCATTCTTCGGTAAGGAACTTGTTAAGGAGAAGACCGGTAAGGAGTGCAAGGAGTTCCGCAATGGCGACCACACAACAACACTTATGCGTACTGCACGCGGTAAGGTTGTTGAAATCCAGCACAACGTAATGACTCCACAGCCCTACAACCGTCTGTTTAAGCTCACTGGTACAAAGGGTTATGCAACAAAGTATCCTACACCTGAGTTTGCACTCTCTGGCGAGGCACTCCAGGGTACAGGCGCTCCACAGGTTGACAACCTCAACGCTCACGGTTTCATGAATGCTGAGCAGAAGCAGGCTCTCATGTCAAAGTACTACCACCCAATCCTCAAGAAGTATGTTGAGAAGGGTCGCGACCTCGGTCACGGTGGTATGGACTTTGTGATGGACTCACGTCTTGTTTACTGCTTGCAGAACGGTTTGCCACTTGATATGGACGTTTATGACATGGCAGAGTGGTGCTGCTTGGCAGAGCTCGGTACATTGTCAATGGACAACAACTGCGCTGCCGTTACATTCCCAGACTTTACACGCGGTCACTGGAATGAGGTGGAGGGTTACAACCACGCTTATGCCGCTCCTGAGGTTGAGGCAGCTACCGAGGCTGAGGCTGAGGCTTATTCTGCAGCGCAGAAGAAGGTTACAGCACAGAAGAACCTTTGGGCTTTGTATGATGCAGTGAAGGCTGCCAAGGCTGCCGGTAATGCCAAGGCTGAGGCTGCTGCACAGAAGAAGCTCGATGCTGCTAAGGCTTCTGCAAAGAAGGCTATTGCAAAAGAGATGAAAAAAGCTGTTGCCAAGAAGTAAACAATACAAATCTCTTGTATAATACAAATGAGGCATTCCTTTGGGAGTGCCTCTTTTTTGTATATGTAGATTCTTGTTGCCGTATTTCTGCTGTTTTAAAGTTAAAAAATCTTTGTTTTGTAATATTTCGTTGCTTTAAATAACTTTATTGTGGAAATTTACTATTTTTGCGTAAATAAATGAAAAACACAAACAATATGTCAACTATATGTGAAAAACAGTAAATAGATGACAATTAATTTTAAAAATACATAAACTATGATAGCAGTACTTAAACATGGAGTAACTAAAGCTCAGCAGGCTAATCTTGTCAATTGGCTTGAGTCGCAGGGTGTGAGAGTTCACATCTCGGAGGGTGAAATACAGACCGTTATCGGTCTTATCGGTGATACAAGAAAAATCGATATCGATCTTCTTGCCGGTCTTGACATTATCGACCGCGTTACACGCGTGACCGATCCTTTCAAGAGTGCAAGCCGTAGTTTTCACCCCGAAGATACCATTGTTACTGTAGGTAAGGGTGAAAACGAGGTTAAGATCGGCGGTGGTAATTTTGCAATCATGGCAGGTCCTTGTTCTGTAGAGAGCGAGGAACAGATTTTGGCTGTGGCTCATGCTGTAAAGGCTTCGGGTGCGAATATCCTGCGTGGCGGTGCATTCAAGCCGCGTACCTCACCATATGATTTCCAGGGCTTGCGTGCCGAGGGCTTGCAGTTGCTTATGAAAGCACGTGAGGCAACGGGATTGCCTATCGTTACTGAAATTATGGCTACATCGCATCTTGAACTGTTTGCCGATGTTGATATCATACAGGTTGGTGCACGTAACATGCAGAACTTTGAACTGCTCAAGGAACTTGGCCGTTGCAACAAGCCTATTCTTCTCAAACGCGGAATGTCGGCTACATTGAAGGAACTTCTTATGAGTGCTGAATATATCATGTCCGAGGGTAATGAGCAAATCATACTTTGCGAGCGAGGAATACGTAGCTACGACAGCTACACACGTAACGTGCTCGACCTTGCTGCTGTGCCGGTGTTGCATGGCCTTACTCACTTGCCGGTTGTTGTCGACCCGAGCCATGCTACAGGTGTGTCGCGTCTTGTGCGTCCAATGGCATGTGCGGCCTGCGCTTCGGGAGCCGATGGTCTTATCATCGAGGTGCATAACAATCCAGCATGTGCGTTGTGTGACGGTGCTCAGTCACTTACTCCCGAACAGTTCGACGAGGTTGCACAGCGCGTTCGAGAGATACGCAGCATAATGCATTGATAAACGGCTATGGTAATAGGTGTAGTAGGTTTAGGACTTATTGGAGGCTCGGCAGCTAAGGCATTCAAGGCTGCCGGGCATGCCATATATGCCTATGACTTGAATGCAAGTGTTACCGGCTTTGCTCACTTGGAGGGTGTGGTGGATGAAGAACTTTCTACTGCCAATATTGCTGCATGCGACCTTCTGTTGTTGACAGCAACACCAAATGCCTCAGCTGGCTATCTTGAACAGAATGCAGGACATATATCTCCCGATACCGTCGTTATCGACTTTTGCGGAACAAAGGAGATGATATGCTCTCTTGGTTTTGCCCTTGCAAAAAAGTATGGCTTTACCTTCATTGGCGGTCATCCGATGGCCGGTCTGCAATTTTCGGGTTATAAATATTCAAAGGCAACACTGTTCAACGGAGCTTCGTTTATTCTTGTGCCACCTGTACACGATGACATAGTTCTGCTCGACCGCGTAAAGCAACTCCTTTCGCCATTGGGGTTAAAGAAATTTGTTGTTACTACAGCCAGTCACCACGACAAGATGATTGCCTATACATCGCAGATGTGCCATGTGGTTTCAAATGCTTTCATCAAAAGCCCTACTGCAAAACAGCATAAAGGATACAGCGCAGGCAGTTTCCGCGATTTTACAAGAGTGTCGCGTCTGAACGAGGCTATGTGGACAGAACTCTTCCTTGCGAACAAAGAACATCTTCTTTCGGAGCTCGACCTGCTCATAACTTCTCTTGGCGAGTATCGCGATGCCATCGTGGCTGACGATGCCGAGACTCTGCAACGTCTGTTGCGCGACGGCCGAATAGCCAAAGAGGAAACGGAATAACAGATTATTATGCAATACAAGACTATAAATGTCAGCGCATCGCGCTGTTATGATATACACATCGGGCGAGGCCTGCTTGCCAAACTCGGTGAATTCATTCGCCCGTTGCTCGGCGAGTGCCGTCTTGCGGTGCTTACTGACAGTAACGTCGATGCTCTCTATGGCAATGCCGTCGTTGAGTATCTGATAAATGCCGGGTATAACGTATGCAAATATGTGATACCAGCAGGTGAGGCATCAAAGTGTGCTACAAACCTGCTTGCCTTTCTGAACTTTCTTGCGCAGGAGCAGATAACACGCAGCGATGCTGTAATAGCATTCGGTGGCGGTGTTGTCGGTGACCTTGGTGGTCTGTCGGCATCGCTCTATCTGCGCGGAATAAAATATGTACAGGTGCCTACAACGCTCCTGGCGGCTGTTGACAGCTCGGTGGGCGGTAAGACAGCCATTGATATTCCGGCAGGCAAGAACCTTGTCGGCAGTTTCTATCAGCCTGTGCTTGTGTGCTGTGATACGGCACTTATGGACACTCTCCCGTCCGAAATCTATCGTGATGGCTGTGCCGAGGTCATAAAGTACGGAATGATACTTGATTCTGCTCTATACGAGAAGTTGCATGCTCTGCCGTTCGACCGTGATGAGGTTGTGGCAAGATGTGTTGAGATAAAGCGTGACGTTGTCCAGCAGGATGAGTTCGACAACGGCATACGTGGTCTGCTCAATTTCGGCCATACTTTCGGTCACGCAATAGAGAAATTGAGCGATTTCGCTGTTTCTCATGGCGAGGCTGTTGCCAAGGGTATGGTTATAGCTTCGCGCATGGCTGCCCTGATGGGTATGTGTGATGTTGCAGATGAACTCTCGTCGTTGCTCGTGGAATATGGATTCGACATCTCGTGTACATATAGTTCAAATGAGATATTTGAATCGCTACTCTCCGACAAGAAACGTCGCGGAGGAACAATTTCGGTTGTTCTGCCACGTGCTGTGGGTGACTGCACTCTTGTTGCATTGGAACTTGATGAACTCAAGGAGTTGCTTACAAAGGTAATGGCCTGAT
This sequence comes from Bacteroidaceae bacterium, assembly GCA_017555585.1. GTDB lineage: Bacteria > Bacteroidota > Bacteroidia > Bacteroidales > Bacteroidaceae > HGM04593. The sequence goes on along the minus strand of JAFZGA010000004.1, from coordinate 13,888 downwards.
ACTATGGAAAAGAGAATCTATGGGATATTGCAGGGTAAGGTAACGCCTCCGCCGTCAAAGTCACAGGCGCATCGTCTGCTTATATGTGCAGCCCTTGGTACAAAGCCTTGTTCTATTACATGCAGTAGCGTTAACGACGATATAATGGCTACAATGCGTTGCCTCAATGCATTGGGTGCTTCAATAACATATTCTAACGGAGTATTTGCAGTAAATCCTGTAAATCCTGTAAAAGGTGCGACACTCGACTGTGGTGAGAGTGGCTCGACATTGCGTTTTCTTATGTCGGTGGCGGCAGTGCTGGGTGCCGATGCTACATTTGTCGGTGCAGGCAAGTTGCCCCAACGTCCTATGGGCGACCTCTGCAGTGTGCTTGCCGAGCATGGAATCTCATTCGAAAAACATTCGGCTGATGAACTGCCCGTAACATGTAACGGAACATTACAGGGCGGTAAATTTGTCCTTCCGGGCAATATATCCTCTCAGTACCTCACAGGATTGCTCTTTGCTCTTCCTTTGGCTGATGAGGATAGCGAGATTGAGATTACAGGTGTAATGACAAGTGCATCATATATAGCTATGACACTTGATGCCCTGAACATCGCAGGAATAAAGATAGAACAGCATGGCAATCTCTTCAGAATAAAAGGCCGTCAGCAATACTCCATGCCTTCGGCTATTGCCGTAGAGGGTGACTGGTCGTCTGCTGCTTTCTGGATTGTAGCAGGAGTGACAGGCAAGAATCCTATAATTGTTGACGGTATGAATATATCATCGCTCCAGGGCGACAGCAAGGTCATCGATCACTTGCGCCTGATGGGTGCGTTTATAGATGTCAGCGACAAAGGTGTTGTGGCTATGCCGTCCCAACTGTTCGGTGCCGAACTCGATTGCACCGATACCCCTGACCTATTACCAATTCTCAGCGTTGCCGCTGCTGTGGCACAGGGAACAACGGTGTTTACAGGTGTTGGTCGCTTGCGTTTCAAGGAGAGCGACCGTCTTGAAGCTATGCGACAGGTGCTCGCTTCGTTCGGCATAGCATCGCGGGTGGGTGAGGATACGTTCACTGTTTTTGGTGGTGAACCGGTTGCAAACGGCGTAGTCAACAGCTTTGGCGATCATCGCATAGCAATGTCGGCAGCAATCATGTCATGTTTGGCAAAGGGTATAACAACAATAGACAACGGGTCTTGTGTCGCAAAATCGTATCCTACATTCTTTGACGATTTTGCAATGCTTGGCGGAACAGTGGAGTAATGCCACGCGATTAGAGATATCTCCCGTCCGGTCGATATGACAAATACCGCAACGTAGCGACGAGGAATCTCGAAAAACGCAAAAAGTAAACGATAAAAACAACATAATTATGGATTTAGAGAAATTACGTAAGGAAATAGATGAGATAGATTCTCAGATGTGTGACCTTTTCGCACGCCGTATGCAGGTGGTTTCCGGCATAGGTAAATATAAGAAAGAGAATAATCTGCCTGTATATCACCCCTCGCGCGCACGTGCAGTGTTGCAGAATGTGTCAAAGCGTCTCGGTCCTGAATTCGAGGGTTACGGACGTACCTTGTACCGTACAATCTTCGACCTTAGCGAATCGTATGAGACACGTATGCTTTCCGAGGGTAGCGACTTCTTCAACTACTTCAAGGAAATAGCATCTGTTCCACCTCAGCCATTCCCCAAACGCGCTTCTGTGGGTTGTGCCGGTTGTGAAGGCTCGTATGCGCACCTTGCTTCGGAGCGTCTCTTCGATTTGCCGGAAATAATGTATATGAGTAACTTCGAAGGTGTCTTCAAGGCTGTCAACAGCGGACTGTGTGAGTTCGGTGTTCTTCCCATAGAGAACTCTCTTGCAGGTTCGGTAAACGCTATCTACGATTTGCTTTCAGAATATAATGTAAGCATTGTACGTTCAGTACGTCTTAAAGTCGATCATGCAATACTTGCGCTTCCCGGAACAAAGCTCGAGGATATTCGCGAGATATACTCACACCAGCAGGCTATCAATCAATGCTCTGAATTCCTCTCTTCATTGAAGAATGTGCGTGTAATCGCATGCGAGAACACAGCTGAGGCTGCGCGCATGGTTGCTCAGAGCGGAGACCCTACAAAGGCATCGCTCTCTTCGCGCCTCTGTGCCGAACTATATCAGCTTCAAGTTCTAAAATCTGCAATCCAGAACCGCGACAACAACTACACACGCTTCATCTGCATTGCTAAAGAGCCTAAAATCTATTCGGGTGCCGACCGTACAAGTATAATGATAAATATCCCTAACCGCCCCGGTACACTCTTCCGTATCATGTCGCGCTTCAATGCTACCGGTGTCAACCTTGTGAAGCTCGAGAGCCGTCAGATTCCAGAGCGCGAATTTGAATACCGTTTCTATTTCGATATTGAGGCTTCCGTATATAGCGAAGAGTTCCTCTCTCTAATGTGCGAGCTTCATGAGTGTGGGGAGCAGTTTAGGTATTTTGGTACTTATGCCGAAATAATATAGTGGAATTGTTTAAAAGCGCGATAGCTGTGTTGTTATGGCTGTTGTATAATCCTCATTTACTTCAAGTAAACTCCGGTTCTCCAACAGCCATACGCCTTATCCTCACCGTTTTATGCTAACAATTTCGTATTGGAATATTGGCGATAACTGCGTTTTGCTTGATTTTGTATATGAAAAAGGTTATTTTTTTGTTCAGTTTTTTGCTTTTTGCGTTAAATGTACAGGCGCAAATTGCTACAGAAAAGAATAATGCTACTGACTGTGTAACAACAGATGAGGTTTTTGATTTTCAAAAGGTTGATAAAAAGCCGAAATTCCCTGGCGGAATGACCTCATTGCAGAGTTATATAAATAGGAGTCTTAAATATCCACAGGTATCTCGTGAAAAAAACTCGCAAGGTCGTGTAATAGTACGTTTTATTATAGATAGTAATGGAACTGTTATAAGCCCTCAGGTGATTAGAAGCTCAGGTGATTTCTATCTTGATATGGAGGCTATTCGTGTTATAGAATCTATGCCCAAATGGAAACCGGGCAAGCATAAAGGAAAACCTGTACGCGTATATTTTACAATGCCTATAGTGTTTAGCTTAAAGTAATTTATGAAAAAAATATTAGTTATAAATGGTCCTAACCTGAATCTTTTGGGATTGCGTGAGCCTGCGCTCTACGGCGCGCAGAATTTTGAGGCATTGCAGGCTTTTATACGCTCTTCTGCCGAGGCTCTCGGGCTTGATGTGGAGTTGTTCCAGTCGAACCACGAGGGTGTGATTGTAGATAAGATACAGGCTGCATACGGCGTGTTCGATGGTATATTGATTAATCCTGCGGCATACACCCACACGAGTGTGGCTATTCTCGATGCTCTCAAGGCGGTGGCTCTGCCAACGGCAGAGGTGCATCTTACCGATATTTCCACACGCGAGGATTTCCGCAAGTTCTCCTTTGTGTCGCTCTATGCCCAAAAGACTATCTGTGGAAAGGGATTCGACGGTTACAAAGAGGGTTTGGAGTATTTGGCAGAACTGTAAGGAACTGTTTGATTTTCTCAAAATGAACGTAAGGTTACATCAGTTTTTGCGTGATTGGTCACTGCCCATTGCAATGGGTGGCGGAGTGATAATGTATCTTCTGTATGTCAATATTCCGCTGTTTGACAGCACACACGCCGTTGCAGCCGATATTATATCCGTCGTTCAGCCGGGGCTTATATTTTCAATGCTTTTTGTCACCTTCTGCAAGGTGAGTATAAGGGAACTCAAACCGGCTAAATGGCATCTGTGGCTGTTGCTGTTCCAGATAATATCATTTATTGTACTTTCGTCGTCAATAGCCCTGTTCCAGGAAATGGGTATTGTTACAAAGGTACTGCTTGAGTCGGCAATGATGTGCCTTATGTGCCCCACGGCTACCGCAGCTGCTGTTATCACAGCCAAACTGGGCGGCAACTCTGCATCGCTTATCTCATATACAATGCAGATAAATACAGCAGTGGCACTTATAGCTCCACTGTTTCTCACATTCTCGCATCCGGTAGAGGGAATGTCGCTCGCATCGTCGTTCATACTTATCATGGCAAAGGTCTTTCCGTTGTTGCTCTGTCCTTTGCTATGCGCCGAACTGTTACGTAAATTCCTGCCGAGAGTGCATAAGTTGCTTGTTACAAAAGGACGCAACCTGCCGTTCTATCTGTGGCTTGTGGCTCTGTCGCTTGCCATTGCAATGACATCGCGTGCCATTGCTCACAGCAATCTCTCTGTTGGCGTTATGGCAGGTATTGCCGTTGTGTCATTGGTGTGCTGTCTTGTGCAGTTTGCCTTCGGTCGTTTTGTAGGCGCACGTAATGGTGAGGTAATTACCGGAGGTCAGTCGCTTGGGCAAAAGAATACGGTTTTTGCAATATGGTTCGCATATACGTTCCTGACTCCCGTTACAGCCATCGCCGGCGGCTTCTATTCGCTATGGCATAATCTTGTAAATACGTGGCAACTGTACAGGTATAACCACAAAAAAACCGAGTGATTCACTCGGTTTTTTTGTGTGGGATAGTATTCTTTATCTTCTTATGAAACTGAAGCTCTTGAAATATACTTTCTGTTCTTCGCCACTCTTGTTGGTGATGCGTAGCTTTGTCGCTGTCATGCCACCAAGTTCGTTACCGGTGTGGATAACAGGGTCATCTTCGCGGTAGTGTAGCAGGCTTACCTCTTTCCAAGCGCCATTCACGAACAACTCAAGACGGAAGTGCTTTGCAACACCGTTGACACCAAAGTTGAAGTCCATGCCCTGGAATGTGATAGGTGTCTCGCTCTCAATCATGAGCTCGCCGTCTGCCTGCCAGTTGATTACTTCGAGTGCCGATGCAATCTCCACTCTGTCGCCGTTGAGCTTGATAGGAAGCAATGCAAGCTGTTTTACAGACGATGTCAATTTGTATGGGTTGTACTCTGCAGTTGTATTAAGGTCTGTACCTTTCTTTTCGTTATACTTCTCGGTAGCCATTGTAAACAGTTTGTTCAATGCAGGCAACATTACTTTTGTACCCAATTTTGTTCCTATCTGGTATGGGTGGCGCATTGCTTTGTTGTTCTCAAGGTCGAACATCTGTTTTTGCAATGAACGTGCCTGCTGATAAAGATTCTCGAATGTCACGAGATTGCTTGTTGACTGGCTTCCGTCTGACATCATTCTCATCAAGCATACTGCACCACCGTATGCGGCGAGGTTCTTACCCTGTATAAGCCAAGGACGCAACTCGTGCAACAGTTGTGGGTTGCTGTTGTCGTTGAGCAGGATATCGCATGCCAAACCAAGTTCATAGCACGCTGTGTTGATCATTCCTACTGCGTAGTAGTCTCCACCGAGGGCTGCCTCTACAAGGTCTTTCAGCTCTTCACCTTCCTCGCGACGGAAACCGTGACCGTTAGGTCCAAGATCCTTGTTGTACAATGCGAATGTACGTAGTGCCTCGTGGTTGCTTGGGAGAATATCCTTCAAACTCTTTTCCCAGTTGCTTTGGTAGTCATAAGCCTCCATGTTCCAGCAATAGTCTGCGATACCGTAGAGCGAAATTTTTGATGTCTCGGCATACTCCATCGGGTTGCTTACAAAACCTGAAACATCGCAAGCGATGTCAAGACCGTTGCCGTATGCAGGGCCCATAAGGATGTGGTCACGTACAAAGTCGTTTACAGGGAAGTTCAGCCAGATATATCCCTTGCGCTCGATACGCTCGTTAATCCACTCCATTGTTGGCTTGTCAATGCATGCTACAACTGAATTTCCTGTCCACATAACCTCGATGCCTTTGTTCAGGTTGCTGCCGAGTGTGCGTAGGTAACCACCCTGCTCATTAGCCCATCCCTTGTTGTATTCTGTAGGACAGAGGATAAGTGGAGCAACGTCTTTCTTTACCTGTACAAAGTTGTCGTCGATGTAGTTCAGGAGTGCTGCCTGCTTGTCTGCTTTCGCACCCTCGCCCCAGATGTCATCGAAAAATACCGCGAATGAACGTACACCAAGCTGGTACATTACCTCAAGTTTTGCCATGAGGAAGTCGCGGTCCTCATCGTTCCACTTGATGTCAACGCCCGGGTGTATTGCCCAATAGAAGTTCACACTGTTCTTCTTGGCAACCTCCACAAGTTCAGCAATGCGGTTAGCTTCAACCTCAGGGTATGGTTCACGCCATTTGTCACGGTGCCAGGGATCGTCCTTTGGACCGTAGATATATACGTTCATCTTGTTACGGCCATAGAACTCGAGCTGGCTCTTACGTGCCTCGTGGCTCCATGGTGTGCCGTAGAATCCTTCTACAGTACCGCGGAAAGGTACGTCGGGCCAGTCGGTGATTGTACAAGCCTCGAGCTTACCCTCCTTCATCATACCGAGCAGTGTCTGCACGCCGTAGAAAAGACCGCTTTCGTCGTTTCCGGCAATTACAATCTCCTTGTCTGTAACTTTAAGGTAGTAGCCCTCTGTCTTTGCAGGAATGAGCTTCTTGTATTTGCTCACCTGCTTGTCACCACGTACTCCGATGGTCACTTTGAAATCAGCCTTCTTTACAATCTCAGGTGCGGCTGTTGCAAGCGCGTCATATATGTGTCCGTTCAAGTTCTTCTTGTCGGCACTTATACTCCACTGTGCAGGTGCTTCAAAAATGGCATCTGCAGTTTTTACCTCTTGTGGAACGGGGTTAACGAGGCTTACCTGTGCTGTTGCACCCAAGCCTGCAAAAAGCATTAATCCCAGTGTCAGAATCTTTTTGTTCATGTCTTGTCTTTATTTAGAAATTATACTTCAGCATTGCGCATATACGGTGGTTTGTCACAGTATGTACATCGCTCATGTTGTACTTGCTGTCAGGCTTTCCGTAACCTACTGTTGTTGGGTTGTATTCAATACCAATCTGCATTGCATTGTGTGTATAGAGAATGCTTGGTGCAACACGCCACATGTAATCCATGTTCTTCTCGCCGCGCATGTAGATATCGCCTTTAATCTCATTCATGCAACCGAGGTTCTTTGTGTAGCCGGCAAAACAGCAGTATGTCAGGTATCCGGTTTTCAACTGGTGCTTGTATGTAGCGTCTATCCAGCCTCCGATACTGTTGAGGCTGCTGTACTCCCACTCGCCGTTTTCGAGTTTCTCGGTAACGGCATATCCGCTTATCATACTCATGTGTGCAGCATTCTGTGCATATGTCACACGGCCCTTGACACCCCAGTTGCCTTTCTTGTATGAGGCAAAAAGTGTAGGAGTGACACTTACCATCAATTTCTCGTTGCATTTGTAGGTTTTTGTTTCGCCGTTTTCATCGGTCATGCTGTATTGCTGACGAGGCTTCAGACTCAATACATCTACACCAAGACCCATCATAAAACCACCGTTCTTGATGATTCCCTGGAAGTACATCTCGGGAACAACGGCATTGCGTGCGTAGTTGAATGAAGCACCGTCAGGACCATAAGATGTATATTGGAACTGATATAATGCAGTTGCAGTCAATTTCACATTCTTTGTCTCGTAGTCGTAACGTACCTGAGGTGTACGGCTGAAAGGAGTGAAAGGCGCACCTGTCTCAAGTGAGAATACATCGGGCATCATGTCACCCATAGCAGGGTGCCATGCCTGACCTACAAGAACCTTGCTGTGTTCCCAATCCATCTTTGCGTATGCCTGGCGTATGCGCAACACGGTATTGCTTGTGCCGAATCCTGCGAAATCGGCCTCAACCTTTGCCGATGTCTTTGAGCCAAGGAAGTTTAGACCGTTTACGTTCAATCCCAAACGGGTAGTGATGCTCAACAGCATGATGTTGTCCTGTGCATTCAAATCCTCTCCGTTCGCATCAAGCTTGATGTCTTTTGGCATGTAGTAGAACTGTTCGCTGTTCGATGTCAGGCTCTCGCGTGTGTCGTAACATGCGTAATTTCTCACGAAACCATAGAATTTAAAACTTGGTTTCTCCTTTTCCTGTGCAAATGCTCCTGCTACAAAAAGTGCGAGGAGCGATGCTAAAAATAGTCTCTTTTTCATATCAATAGTTTGTTTATTATCCAAAGAATCCTGCGCTGCCGACTGCGATGATTACAACATAACCGAGTATCAGCGATATTACGCCTACGATAATGCCGGTTTTGAACATCTGCGATGTCTTGATAAGTCCTGTTGAATATGCAATGGCGTTGGGTGGTGTGCTGATAGGCAGTGACATAGCAAACGAAGCAGCCATTGCCACTCCTATGAGTAGCGTGCCTACACCTCCGTATATGCCCAATGAATCTTTCATACCTGTTCCTACGGCAACCATTATCGGCACCATAAGGGCTGTAGCCGCAGAGTTTGAAATGAACTGCGACAGCAACCAGCAGATGAGTCCGCCTCCGATCATAACAATCATTACAGGCCAGCTATCAAACGGAATTGTATTGACAAGTGCGGCTGCAAGTCCAGTCTTTGACATTCCCTCTCCAAGAGCGAAGCCGCCGGCAACCATCCACAGGCATGCCCAATCGATGTCTTTCAGGTCGCTCGATTTGATTATTCGTGTAATTGCAAACACTCCTATAGGGAACAGTGCCACGACGTATGAGTTTATGCCGGTCACCTTTTCGAACATCCACAGTAGGATTGTAACGGCCAAAGTACCGTATATTACGTATGTTCTCCAACCCTTCTTGGCACCACCAATGATTGTTAGGTTCACCTTTTTTGCTGTGAATGGGAACATGAAGCGTAGCAAGGCCCACGAAATAACAAGTATTGCCAGCATTATAGGAGTCATAACCATCGTCCACTCTCCAAAATCCACTCCGAGGTTGAGACCATCCACATCGTTTATGTATTGCAATGCTATTCCGTTAGGCGGTGTTCCAATAGGTGTCGCCAAACCACCGATATTGGCACCTATTGGAATGGCAAGAGCCAAAGCCGCAGTACCCTTTTCGTTCTGTGGCAGTTGTCGTAGCACAGGTGCAAGGAATGTCAGCATCATTGCTGCAGTGGCTGTGTTGCTTACGAACATCGAGAATATTGCCGTTACGAGCATGAAACCGAAAAGCACCACCGATGGTCTTGAACCGAAAGGCTTGAGCATAGCACGCGCCATGCTTATGTCGACACCGCTCTTTGAAGCAACAAGTGCAAGTATGAATCCACCCATGAACAACATTACCGTAGGGTTGGCAAAAGTACTCATTATAACCTTGTAGCTTATAAGTTCGCTTTTGGCATATCCTGAAACAAGGAACGAGATTCCGCTGTCGGATATTGAAAAGAGCATTATCACAATGATGAGCAACGACGTGGTCCATGCCGGAACAGCCTCGACAATCCACATGCATGCAGCCCAGAAGAATATTGCTATCACGCGTTGTTGTATATCTGTAAGGCCTTCAATGCCGAAAAGTTCGTTGGGCAACATCGCAATTATCAGTGCGATAAGTGTTATGAGGCCAACTTTTATATAGCGGTTATAGCGTTTGATGAAACGCCATAATTTTTCGGGGGCTGTTCTTTGTTCCATAAGTTTATCCCAAATTAGCAATTACAGGTGCTAATTTACTTTAAACTATCCAAACAATCAATAAAGAGTTTCTATTTTTATCCCTGAGACGGCATTTTAATTTTTTTTATGCTAAATAAAGTTATGGGCCGATAACTATTAGGACTGTTTTTGTTATCTTGGTAGCAGAAATCAATATTAATGTTTAAAAGAAAATAGATTATGGCAACAATACATTTAAATAAAGAACAATTTATTAATAGAGTAGCCGACTACAAATCGAATCCCATAGGCTTTGAGTTTTTGGGCGACAAGCCTGCCCTTATCGATTTTTATGCCGAGTGGTGCGGTCCTTGCAAGATGCTCGCCCCCGTACTCGAAGAGGTTTCGGATGAGTATGCCGGCAAGGTGGATATTTACAAAATCAATGTCGATGAAGAGGAGGAATTGGCATCGCTCTTTAGCATCCGTTCCATACCCACACTGATTTTTATTGAAAAGAACGGAACAATGCACCGCTCACAAGGAGCAATGGGAAAACCACAGCTCAAAGAGGCGATAGAGAAAGTGCTTCTTAAATAAAAAAAGTCAGATGCTGAACGGCATCTGACTTTTTTATTATACAATTGATTTTGTTACAAGCTGAAATAATAAACAAAAAGTTATAGTGTTTCTCGTTCTTAACTCAACGTATCATCAAAGTTTACAAATTCCAAAGTGATGCCACAACTGTTGCTCCACTGGATGAGCCTATCCTTATCAATATTTTCAGGCAATGTATCAATAAACACATATTCAATGGGCATTTTCAAATCCTCATAATCCTTTATATACCCTTCAGCACTGTCTATAATCTTGTCGCAGAGATATAAAGAAGCATTTTTAAGCATAGGAGCTGTATTATCTATGCGTTCCCACTCTTCGTCACTCAAGTTACCTTCCTTTATTTTACCATATTCAATGCCAGAGAGTTCTGCGAAAAGCCTTTGGATAATATTTATGTAAGAATTGCAGAACAACAATACCGGAGTGTTGCTACGCACCAAATTTACAATACGTTTCATAGCGTTACGAGTTTAACAAATTCTTCAATTCTGCAACCTCCTCTTCCTGATAATCTTCGGGAACAAGAACATCCATATACGAAATCAGTTTCGCTTTTTTATCTTCCATTCTCTGCACTTTATAGAATTGCCACAGAGATTTGATACATCTTGCATAATGTAGTACAACAGTTTCGCGTTCTTCTGTTGCTATCGCCTTTTTAAAGAAGCCCATTGCATATAAAAGTTCCTGTTCAACCAACCTGTAACGGCGGGTAAGCATATGGTATTGAGCCTTGAATTTATTCAGTACCATCATCCCAAAGGCACAACCGCCCGCTTCCTGTTCAAAATACGCCGGCATTTTTTTTATAGCCAATTCAATAAGCTCAAAGCGTTCACGGCTCCATTGCTCTTCAATTGATTCGCCATCCCACTCAAGAGCTTCACCATCAAAGAATCTCACATACGGAGCCATAAAATACCCGAAGAAATTGTGTCCAAATAAATTTACAACATTCACATTGTCCTTTTCCATGTCCTCATCGGCATTTTTCAGTTGTTCGAGCAACCACTCATCGGGTGTTGGGGAATGATGCATTCTTTGAGTTTCCAAGACCTCGCACAATTTATCCAAAATACATTGCACATCATCGTCTCTCTCTTTCATTTGAGAATAACAATATAGCAATTTAAGCATTGAACCATAATAACGTTCCTCACCTTCCAACATTCTATCCACCTCTTTTTGCGATACTTGTTGGGCATCAATATCCTCAACATCAAACTGTGATATGTAACAGATATATGCATTTGTTGACAACTTAACATATATATCTGCAGCCTTCTCTATATTGCCGACAGAGAGATTTATATCTGCAAATCTTCTATACAAAAGATACAGCACTTCCTCAACCCAAGGAGCATCGATACCCCAGACAAGTTCTGCTGCTTTACACAATATTGCCGCCTTTTCTGCAAAATCAAACTGCTCGTACTCCAAACTTGATTCAAGGACATTAGCAAGCATATAATTATAGAAATGCTTATTCTTTACAGTGGGTGGGTTCTCAACAAAACAATCCAGATAGAACTCACTTGAGCTTCTACCATCACTCGATGACCAACTGAAATGTTCTGGTTTGTTTATTTTCCGATCCTGACATTCTATTATAAAAGAATCGACCTTTTCTCTAAGGTAATTCAGGAAATCCTGCGGACAGGACGAAGAGTCCACACCATCGAAAATATCCTTAAAATGACACTTTGCAAAGTTAAGTCTATGTTCGGCAATCTCCTTTTCAATGCCTTCTGCTCCACGGTTAGCAGCTATAGCAAAAAACCTCATACCATTGTAACCCGCATCCTCGTCTTCAATGTGACCATACAGATACATTTGTCCCAAAAGGAACGGAGCATATTCATCACCGGCATTAACCGACGCTTGCAAAAGCTCAATCGCTTTTTCTTGGTCCTGTTCAACACCCTCGCCATGGAAATAAGCCATTCCAAGGTCGCACATAGCCTCGGCATCGCCGGCTTCGGCACGCTGTTTAAGTTCTTCGATATTCATAGTTTCGTTAACCTTAAATGTTAAACTTAAAGTATCAATCGGCTTGAAGCAGCCTTTTAAATTCCAATTTACACTGTGGGCTAATACAACTATTTTTGCTTTCCAATTCAAAAATAGTGTAATAGTCATAGTCATTCAGGCACTCCTCGCAATCTCTTGTAGTAGTCAAGTCCACTGTTATTAAATCCCCAAAAATAGTCAGCATCATCTCGGAATATTCTGTTACAGAATGAGTGGAACATACTATATTATCAAAGCTTATTGGTGGGCGTTTATAAGGATAATTCATGCAGTTAGATTTCCTATTTTTAGGGAGTTCGTCAACCTTAGTTTCAAAGTTCACAACACCGTCGAATTCTTGTCCTTTGGGTACCAACAATATAAACTCGTGCGAAAACGTTCTTTCTGCAGTAAGGCAGTGACGGTATTCGGTACTACAAACAATTAATCTTCTTTGTTTCATGGTCTTATTCATTTGGCAAATAGTAATCGATATAATTATTATCCTGCACAAAGATTCGCATCTCGGGCTTTTCGCCTTGCAGGAATTTATATTCCAGCCATATATTGCAATCGTCAATAGTGCGTTCTTCGCACACCTGGGTATAGAATTTAGGGTCAAACTCCTGCAAAAAGGCTTTGAGTACCTCTATTGGAAAATACCTCTTAAAGGGCACGCGCAAATTTCCGTTCAAATATTTTCGGTAGCCCACAGGGTGAGCAGGCGGGCTAAAATTCTTATACTTCTCCTTCGATGATATTCTCAACACATCGCTATAACATCTATCACACTCGGTACGGAAAGTTCCGGGATAGAAGAAGCCAGGCAAACAGCGTTTCATAGTGAGCAACTGCTCAGTGTTAAGGCAGTAATACTCGCGGCTTCTTGATAAACTGCGGTCATGCTCCATTTCAAACCTATCGTGGTCAATCTCACCGTTAGGACGAAGAAGCCCCTTAAAGCTATGTAGCATCACACGTCTTACCCATCGCCTCGCAGTTTTATCAGTAGTAAAGCAATTATAAAACTCCTTCCACTCCACAATTGTTATCCAGTGATAACTAGGGAAGTACAAAAGCGGGTAACCATTCGATTTCCACATCTTCTCTTCCACAGCACATCGCTTACACTTGCAACTCCCCCGAGCAAGCCCACCCTCATAGAGCTTGATTTCGATAAAGAAATTTTTGTTACTGAACTTCTCTGTTCTTAAATATTTCGCCTCTAATCTATTCATTTTGTAATCTCTTTAATGCCTCTTTGGCATCCTCATCGCCCCGCTCTGCCGCTAAACGATACCACTTCACAGCCTCTTCATAGTTTTGCTCAACACCATCGCCATCCTCATAAGCACAGCCCAAATTATATTGGGCATCAGCATCACCCTGCTCAGCAGCCAGGCGCCACCATTCTATCGCATCTTCAGAGTTTTGCTCAACACCATCACCAGTATCATAAGCACAGCCCAAACAATATTGGGCACCAGCACAACCTTGCTCTGCTGCTAAACGCCACCATTTTACGGCCTCTTCATAGTTTTGCTCAACACCATCACCAGTATCATAAGCACAGCCCAAATAATATTGGGCACCAGCACAACCTTGCTCTGCTGCTAAACGCCACCATTTTACCGCCTCTTCATCATTCTGTTCAACACCATCGCCATTATGGTAGATAATCCCCATAATACTTTGCGATGATATGTCATTTTGTTCAGCAGCCAATAATATCCACTTTGAAGCTTCCTTATAA
>JAFZGA010000003.1 GCA_017555585.1 Bacteroidaceae bacterium | reverse complement strand
TATTTATATGCAAGTAATCTTGCATAGTGATTTGTTATGTCCATAATCAAATGTAGTGCGCCTTATAGATACCTTAAACGATGATTTCTTTGTTATTTTTAGAGGAAAAAGTAGCAAAAAGCGCCCGGCACACGTAAAAAATTGCCTTCGGCGAAACTTGGCTACACTCGTTGTAAAAACATAAGTAAACTTTGCTTTAACTCGTTTGCACAAGCATTCACAATGTTCTTCTGCTCGTGCCACACTGTGAGCACTCAGCCGAACATTACTTGTCGTTTAAGCCTTTTCGTTTCTGTTCAGGCGCTCCGGGACTTGTGCGGTTTAGCGTTTTTGAAAAATATAACGCTACCGCACTTTAGACATGTCCTCGCTTACTCCTGAACAGAAACGGGCTTTCACTATATTTTTAACACTGCCGGTTTTCTTTGGGAATTACCTCTGCTGGTGGAAAGTGTGATGCATGTCATTCTCGACCGCAGGGCGAAATCTCCAGAAGCCGTCGTGTCGGACAACATACTAGCAGAAGTAATATCCCAAGGACGGCACCGTTGAAAAATCCAACGCAAGGCCGGTTGTTTTCAGGCCATTGTGCGAGGCTGTTTGAGCGTAATGCGGATATATATTATTCCAAATATCCGCGTGAAGCGAGTTCCGCAGCACCCTGAAAACAACCGAAAGCCTGGAGTGACGAACAGACGACCGACCGAAGGCTCACATTATGTGGCCTGAGCAAAGGACGTTTGTGAAGATTTTTCCCGTGTGCCGAGCTCTTTGGTACTTTCTGTCGGTACAGAAAGTACATAAAAGAAAAACTACAAAAAGAATAAAAGAAAACAGTATTAAGGTTAAGAACTGCAGTAGAATACAAATGACACGACATGCCATAAAGAGATGTCTCGTCGCATACGCTCTGTCGACATGACACGTTTCGTTGCTTTTTACGGGTTGCAAACCCTAATACTCAATCATGGCAGATAACATATCCGCCAAGACGAATTTACGGCAGATTGCAAATCTGCCGTAACGGGATTACTTGTACGCGCTCGCGCGCACATACATACATTATTCCTTTACAGCACTTCTCCTATGAAGGTTCCACGTTGCTTGCAGAATCTTGCTTTTGAGTAACGGTGGAAAATCCTTATTATCCTTCAGGAACCCTTCTACCGCATGTAATGCCTCGATGCTATGACGCTCACGCAACAGTGTGCGTGTCCAGTTCTGTGGAAAGAAAATGTCGCTTGTGCGCTGAATGTATTGTAATGAGTCGAGAGCTTCACGAATGTATTCCACTGCCATATCTTCGCGCAACGGGTGACATAGGTATCCCAATGTCTTTAATGCCCATGGTTCTGTACGGCGGTTCTCGGCTTTTAGCAACGAACGGAACAGCTCCTGCTGTTCAATGGTGTCGGGAGTGGTTGCACGTGCTATGAAAGCGAACTGCCGTTGCCTGTCGGGGTTCTTGATTCTTGCATATTGTGTTGCAATAATCTCCTTTTGCCTATTGGGGTTACGTATGGCAAGTTCGTATGCGAGGTTCATGTAATCGTTCTCGTTCAGCAACGGGTGCGAAGCCTCGTGCCATATATTGTACAGCATGCTACGCACAGTGCTGTCACCGGCTGTTGATATCAGAGTGCGCAACAGTTGCTGCCGGCACGATTTCAGTTTGTGTTCCTCGGCTATCCTGAATATGACCTTTTCTGCTACGGCATTGTTGGCTTCGGCCAGCGGTCTGCCAATGTAGCTGCATATTGTCGAGGCAATGAGGGGGTTCTCTTCGCCCGGCAATCCGTTCAGGAGAGAATTGAGCCATACATCGGCTGTTATCTCGCCATGCTGGAATGCTTCGTGCATGTTCATCAACTGTGCCTGACGGCATGTCTCGTCCTCGATGGTATGCCAGTTGTTCTGTACCCATGCAAGCGATGCGCTGTCGTAGCGGAAGTATCCGTAGCCGCGTCCGTCACTATTTGGGAGAATGTACATTGGTCTCTGCCCGATGGGTGTCTTTGTCGTTGTGCCATCCATGACTACCTCTACATCGGTTGTTTCCTCACCAACAAGGCGTACTTTGAAGCTCTGTGGCCATGCCAGCCCTCTTTTGTATGGATCGCTCTGCTGTGCAACGAGCATGTTGCCATCTATACTGAAACTGATATGTGGCATTCCCTTGCTGTTTACCCATACATCGCTGAATGTGGCAAGGTCTTTCTCGCTTTTGCTGTCGAGTATCGCAATCAGTCCATCCCACGTTGCATTGCCGTAGGAATATGCTGTAAGATATTCATGTATGCCCTCTCTGAAAGCCTCTTCACCCATAATCTCGACAAGTTTCTCGAGCATTACCGGTGCCTTGTTGTATATTATGTTGTTGTATATCAGTCCGGCGTTGCTCATATTGTCAAGTTCTTGCCTTATGGCCGTTCCGCCCAGCGTGCGGTCCTCGCCAAGTGCGGCGGTGGTTGTGTTCTTCAGCCAGTTCAGGCGGTGGTTTATTTCCGGGAACATAGGCTCAGTGATGCGTGAGGCAAAATAGTTGGCAAATACCTCCTTGGTCCACACGTCATTGAACCATTGCATGGTGACATAATCACCGAACCACATGTGTGCCGTCTCGTGTGCTATGAGGTGCGCTCTGTCGAGTTCCTCGTCAGGAGTAGGGTTCTTGGAGAGGAACATCTTGGTATCGTTGTAAAGCGTTGCACCGGTGTGTTCCATACCGCCATATTGGAAACCGGGCAGAATGATGAAGTCATACTTGGCAAAGGGGTATGGCACGCCTGTATATTCCTCCAGCCAATCGAGCGACATTGCCACTTGGCTGAATATTGTCAGCAACTGTGCTATGCGGTCGGGTTCTGTCTCGCGGTGGTATGCCGCGAAGGTATGCTTGCCGTCATTGTACTCCTCTTTTTTGAATATGCCGGCAACAAACGAGAACAGATATGTACTCAATGGCTCTGTAGGTGCAAAACGTACCATCTTACGGTCGCCTTTCACAAACTCTTCGGTTACGGGAGAGTTGGATATGGCACTCCATGCTTCGGGCAGCTCCAGCGCGAGCTTGAATGTGGCCTTCATATCGGGCTGGTCAAAGCAAGGGAATACGGTGCGTGCCCTGTCGGGAACGAGCAGGGTGTATAGGAATTCCTCGTTGCGATTCAGCGACTGGTTGCCGGCGATGAATGATATACTGATGCTGTTGTGACCACATGCAAGGGCTGTGGCAGGGATTATGATATGCTCGTTGTGTACCTTGTATGTGGTGGCATTGCCGTTGGCTTTGACTGAACAGATGTTGTTCTCCTCCCTGAAATCAATTATTACCTCCTGTGGCGCATCAATGTCGAATGTAATGTCAATGTTGCCGTGTATTGCGCTATCCTTGCTCTGTGGAATGCTGAATTGCAGGATGTATTCAGGGTTCTTTATATTTTCCCTTCTTGACAGGGCCAACTCTTGTGATATGCCGCAGTCATACATGCTGCTGTTGTCGCTGGTTGTTCCGTAGCAGCCCGACAGCAGTAAGGCTAAAAGATATGTTGCCAGTGTTGTTCTCATTGTGTGCTGATTGCTGTTTCTTTTTTTTTGTAAAGATAAGGCAAAGTTCAAGAAACGGCAAGTTTTGTACTTCCTGTGTGAGCAACCCCACATCTACAAGCCACAAATTTTCACGCATTAAAAACAATTAGGGCTTCGCACATGCGAAGCCCTAATTAAAGTTATTATGAGATCAAATTACTTTGATATTCTCTTTACACCGTCCTGGATGTAAACCTGGTTGTTTGCAACCGCTGTTACACGACGGCCCTGGATATCGTAGATAGCACCGTTCTTTGCTGTCTCGGCAACAACTGCCTCGATTGCAGTCTCAGTTGTGAAGTCAATCTCAACAACAGCATCCTTCTCGCAAGGAATTGTTGCGATACCGTGCTCATCAACTGTGATACCAACCTCCTTGCCATCAACTGTTACGCGAGCCTTAGCGATCTCCATTGCACCACGTGTGCAACGTACCTTAAGCTCAGCACCGGCATTGCTTAGAATCTTTGCAGACAAGCACTTTCCATCGGCCCAATTGAAATCAACAACGAAGTTACCCATAGCCTTCATACCTGTTACCTTACCGGTCTTGTTCCATACTGCTGGCAATGCAGGAAGGATATTGATGTAACCGTGTGCGCTCTGCAACAACATCTCTGCAATACCTGAGCAAACACCGAAGTTACCGTCAATCTGGAATGGAGCGTGTGAGTCGAAGAGGTTGTAGTAGATACCACCCTGGCCCTGGTCTGTTCCGTATGTTGTTGAGTGCTTCAATGCGTTCTTGATGATGATGTGAGCGTGGTCACCGTCCTGAGCACGAGCCCAAAGGTTAACCTTCCAACCCATTGACCAACCTGTAGCTGCGTCACCACGATGCTTGAGGGCGTTAACTGCAGGAGTAAAGTACTCGCTCTCAGGAGTAATCTGATCCATTGGGAAGAGAGCCATCAAGTGTGAGATGTGGCGGTGGCCCTTCTCACCTACTGAGTAAGGAGAGTACTTCCACTCGCGGAGCAATACATCACCTGTACTTACGCCGAAGCAAGGATTACCCCACTTACCGTCGTAAACCTCGGTGTGCAAGCCCTTGTCAGTATTCTTCAAATAATCATCGAGCTTGTCAAGGTCGGCCTGTGAAAGGTTCAATGTATTCGCACCAAGAATTTCGATAGCCTCAGCGATATTCTCGAAGAGGTAGCTGATCATCTGCTGTGCGTGAGCAGTAGCGTCCTCTTTTTCGTTTCCGTGCTGCTCGGCACTGAACTCGTCAGGAGCAACCCATGTACCGTCATTAACTCGGCGGTCCTTGATAAGACGGTGGAACCAGAACTCTGCACAATCCCACATTACAGGGAATGCCTTGCGCAAGAACTCCTTATCCTGAGTATAACGGTAGTGCATCCACAAGTGACTTGTGTACCATACATTGGCTACCAGGTAGTTGCTACCCCATGTACTCATACTATTGTAGAGTGAAGACTCAGTGAGTACGCTCCAGCCATATCCGCCATTGTACTGCTGACCAACCTTCTTCCAACCCTCGCTCTGAGCACCACGGATAATGAAGTTCACGAATGGCTTGTGAAGGTCTGAAAGGTTAGTGATTTCTGTTGGCCAGTAGTTCATCTGGATATTGATGTTTGTGTGAACGTCAGAGTTCCAAGGTGAATCGGCACCACGGTCGTTCCAGATACCCTGAAGGTTGTTTGGAGCAGCAATAGGCTTGCGGTTAGAGCTGATAGCCAAGTAACGGCCATAGTGGAAATACAACTGCTCAAGGAACAGGTGGTCGTTCTGAGTGCTGTTTGCGTTAGGGTTGTTAGGATAGTAGTTGTCAACCAATGTCTTTGTATCAACTGTTGGAGTTGTAAGACCAAGGTCGAATGTCATACGCTTTGTGATTGCTGTGAAATCGGCAATGTGATCAGCCTCAACAGCAGCAAAGCCCTTGTCAATAGCCTTCTCGATTTCAGCCTTTGCGCGCTCGCTAACCTGAGCAGGAGTTTCTGTTGTGAAGTAGTTGTTGAGAACCTCCATGTCGCCGTTGAAGTTTGTAGCACCCTTAAGATAGAATGTAACCTCAGTAGCGTTCTTTACTGTAATACCCTTGCCTGTAGCTGTTATTGTTGCAGCATCGTCAGCAACTACATGCAGACGTGCAGCAAAGTTAACAGAAGTCATTGCACCTGTAAACTCAGCAACATTACCGTTGTATGTAACAGCACTTGCGCCGATACCAGCACCAGGCTCAAGCATAAATGTGAGGTTGAGCTTGTCCTCACCCTCGCTCTTATACTGACCTGCAATTACCTGATCAGGAGCAGAGCTGAAGTACTTGCGAACCTGCTTTGTACCGTTGGCGTTCTTAAACTCAACGCCTGCGATACCCTCTTCGATGTCGAGGTAACGTACATAATCCGTTACTCCTTCATAAACAGCATTGTCGTTGTTTGCAATGAACAAAGAACCGAAGTTCATGAATGTACGGTTACCGCCACCTGCACCTACAACGTTTGCAGGACCGCTCCAAAGTGTTTTTTCATTGAACTGGAGTTCCTCGGTGCGTACACCACCGAATACCATACAGCCAAGCTCACCGTTACCGAGTGGCAATGCATATTCCATCCAAGGATAGCTTACACCAGCAGCCTCAGCAGATGTTGTGTACCACAATGTGTTAGGATTCTTTGGTGAGTACGAAGATACACCCTCGATATCAGAAATCTCGTGGATATACACATCGGGATAATCGGCATAATCTACAGCCTCGAGGAAGAACTTACTACCGGTATCATTGTTTGCAGCAGCAGAACTGTTCCACAATGCGAGGTAGTTGCCACGCTTGTTCCAGTAATCGTTGCTTGTACCTGCCTTTTTGATGTATGAAGGATCTGTTGTGCTGAACTTGATTGTACCGTCAAATGTTGTAGTATATGCGGTATTCTCAGGGCTGACCATCTTTGCACGGGCATTAGCCTCACTGCCGGTCATACCAAGAACCATTGAAAGACCTGTAGAGTAGTTATAGATCTTATAAGCAGAACCTTCAGCCACAAAAGCCCAGATGCCCTGGTTGTCGCGTGGAGTGTTTGTATTTGTAAGCAAGAGATTGCCACCATCAACATAATCAGGATTCAAGCTTACATAACCGCCATGACCACCCTGAATTGTATAGAAAGTCTGATCGGCATTGAAATAGCTAACATATACTGTTGTACCGTCTATATTAACCACAGCCATCTTGCCTTCAACTGCAGCAGGAGCGAAATCACCTTTCTTGATAGCCTTTGTTGTCTCGAATGTTGCATCAGCCTTGTATTCCTGACCGTCGAAAGTAACAGCTGCAGCTGCGTCATCTGTACCGAGCACTTTTACAGTGTAAGTTACAGGACCAACATACACCGGCTCAAGAGTCCATTTTGCAGCCTTATCCTGAGTTGCATCGCCAAAAGGATAGTAGCCTGATCCTGCCGAAACATATTCAACCTTGAAATACTTACTACCGTTCATGATGTAGTATGTACCGTTACCGGCAGAAGGGAAAGTCAATACAGTTCTCTTTGGACTCTGCAAAGCATCAACATTCCAAGATTGGCAGAAAACATAATAGCCTGTTCTTGTCTTCAAATAATAACCGTTGTCAGCCTTCTCAAAACTGAAAATCTGGTCATCGTTTTCAGCCTTGTCGGCTACATTTACACCACCGTGAGTACCACCGGAATGTTCGTCATGGTTTGCTGCATTAAGATACAAACCTGTCGAAACATCTTTCAAACGATACTCCTGATTAGTGTCAATTTGTGCCATAGCACCTACAGCAAGGAACAACGACACAATGAACATTGTAATCTTTTTCATAGAGTTTGTGTTAAATTGTTAGTATTAAGTTTTATTGATTCATGCAAAACCAACCATGGCATACTTCGGAGCATACCATTTCAACGAACAAAAATAGAGTTTTATATTTATAATAACAAATATTTATTAACAACAATTCTTTGCAACGGCGCATTTTAACAAAAAAGTGAGTGGAACCCCACTCACTCTAATGCTTATTTTAACAAATTGTCAGCAAGTTCTGCCATTACCGGCAAATCAGCGTCCTTCATTCGGGAGCGGATTGTAACCATAGGTTCAACGATTTCCACATTTTTCATCCCTTCAAGCATTCCGCGCATCACACGGCCGGCAGTAGGTGCCCAAGAGCCGTTTTCCATGATTGCCACCTTGTGGTTCTGGAAATTCTTGATTTTCAGGTGATGCAGGAAGTCGTGCATCGGCGGGAACACATCGGCATCGTAAGAAGCGGCGCACACCACCATGTGGCTGTAACGGAAAGCATCCTCGACAGCTTCAGCCATGTCGCAACGCGAAAGATCGGTCACAAAAACCTTCGGTGCGCCCTTATCGCGCAACATTTCGGCAAGCCTTTCCGCAGCTACACCCGTTCCGCCATGGATTGATGCATAGGCAACAAAAACACCCTCTGTTTCGGGTTCATACTTGCTCCATGTATCATAAAGGCCTATATAATGACCCAGATTCTCTGTGAGCACAGGACCATGCAACGGGCATATGATATCTATATCGAGCGTTGCTGCCTTCTTGAGCAGAGCCTGTACCTGCACGCCATATTTTCCGCAGATATTGAAATAGTAACGGCGTGCCTCGCAATCCCATGAACCGCCATTGCACAATGCACCGAACTTTCCGAAGCCGTCGGCAGAGAAAAGAACCTTCTCGCTCTGCTCATAGCTTACCATCACCTCGGGCCAATGCACCATAGGCGCGACAAAGAATTGCAGTGTATGACTACCCAAAGACAAGGTGTCACCCTCCTTTACAGCGATGGTACGATCGGCAAAATCGGCGGCAGGGAAGAACTGCGGCATCATCTGCACTGCCTTTGCCGTTGCAACCACTTTCAGGTGCGGATACTTCTCCAGCACCTCGGCAATGAGCGACGCATGGTCTGGTTCTACATGCTGCACAACAAGATAGTCAGGCGTTCTTCCGTCGAGCACATTCTCTACGTTAGCCCACCACTCTGCACGTTTACGGGCATCGGCGGTGTCCATAATTGCCACCTTTTCATCGAGGATTACATAGGAGTTGTATGCCATACCCTCGGGCACAACATATTGGCTCTCAAAAAGGTCGATGTCAAGATCATCGACGCCTACATATTTAATAAATGATGTTATTTCCATTGTTGAATATATTTTATTTACATCTGTCAAAACTGCACTACAGGAACATTCTCGACACCTGCCTGCGCCTCAAAATAGGGGCGTTTCTCAAAGCCGAACATTCCGGCAAGAATATTGCGTGGGAATGTACGTATCGAGGTATTGTATTTTTTCGCAGCCTCGTTGAAGTTGCGACGCTCAACGCTTATGCGATTCTCGGCACCCTCGAGCTGAGCCTGCAGCTCCAGGAAGTTTTTGTTCGCCTTGAGATCGGGGTAAGCCTCGGCAACGGCAAGCAGACGACCAAGCGCAGCACCTACCTCACCCTGGCTCTTCTGATACTCCTGAAGCATTTCGGGAGTCAGATTTTCGGCATTCACAGTGACCTGTGTCGCACGTGTGCGGGCTGCAACAACCGCATCGAAGGTCTCCTTCTCATGCGCTGCGTAACCCTTGACTGTATTCACAAGGTTAGGAATAAGGTCGGCACGGCGCTGATACTGGTTCTCGACATTGCTCCACGCTGTAGTGACAGCCTCATCGGCCTTCACAAGACCATTATAACCTGTTATACCCCACACAGCTACCACTGCTATAACTACCAAAACAATAATTGTTGACTTTTTCATATTCATTCATTCTTAATTATACAAATTATCAAAAACGGCTGCCGGCACCACCGCCACCAAAGCTTCCGCCACCGAAACTGCCACCGTAGCCTCCGCCACGACCAAAACTACCGCCACCGATGATTACTCCACCACCCGGGCCACGCCTATTGTTGTTGAGGGTATTCTCGCGACGTTTGAAAGTGTGCCCACAATGTTTGCAGACGTATGTTGTCTCCTGTAGCATACAACCATCGACGCTTACGACCTGCGTACCCGTGCGTTGGATATTATGCTTGCCACAGTTGGGACAACGGTTGAAATACCAAACGACAAAGGCTACAAGCATGATACCGCCAAAGATAAACACCATAGCAAGTATCATGGCGAGAAGGTCGTCCTCCTCGGCAGGCGGCTCCATTGTTCCATCAAGAATACCGCAGACAGCACGCATACCGTCCACCATACCGGTATCCCAGTCGCCAGAGGCAAAATGCTCCACCATATATTGTTGCTGTATGCGTTTGCATATAGCATCGGTCATCACACCCTCGAGCCCATAACCGGTGGCGAACTGCACACAGCGCTCACCGGTGGAGAGCAGCACCACAAGACCGTTGTCGCTCTCTTTGCGCCCCACTCCGTTCTCCTTACCCAAACGGTAGGCAAAGTCAAAGCAGTCGCCACCCTCAATATCGCCGAGCACAGCCACCAGCACCTGAATGCCGGTGCTCTCCTCAAGGGCAAGCAACATACCGTCGATGGCAGCAACAGATGATGCTGAGAGTATTCCGTCCGGGTTGCTCACATAGCGTCTATGGTCGGCAAGATGCACCATTGGTACCTCCTCCACCTTGTACACCTTGGCATCTGCCACAGAGAGACAGCATAGCAGGAGCAACACAACACCAAATAATCTATCTTTCATTTCTCAAAAAAAATCACATTGCATTCAAGCCATTACGGAAACCGTTCACCATCTTGCCGCTGTCGGCAGCAATCTTGGCAACATCAATTGTCTTCAACAGTTTCCCGAGTGCCTTCACCCGCGAGGTGTTACCTTTTGCCTTTGCTTCGGCAAGCAGAATCCTGTACTTCTCGAACTGTTGGATACCCTGCACAAGACGTTCCCAACGGATTGAGCTTAGACAGAAAGGATAAATGACATAGGTATCGCCTGCAGGCCATGCGGTGAAACGCGAATCCTCCTCGGGAGTAACGGTCCAACTGTTGTATGCCCAACGCAGATAGCCGTCAAGATCTTTTGCAAGCGCCTCAAGAGCAATGAATTCAGCATCGGCTGGAGCCGAGAAGGTGAAGAGGTTTGGATATTCAGCACTGCAACATGTGTAGTATGTAGAAACCTTGCCCTGCTCCCTGCGCTTGGCTACAAGTTCGGGAGTATATGCACCATAAGCAAAGATGTCGAGACAGTAGTCGTAAATATCGGCCTCAATCTCAGGGTGATAGTTTCCTGCCATAGAAATCTTCATTCCCGGAGCATAATCCTTTATCACCTTTATCGCCGCCTGCATCTGCTGCAAGCTACGCTCGTCCATAGAGATGAATGTTTTTTCGAACCAGCCCTTTTCTTTCAAATGAGCAGCAAAAGCGCTGAGCATTCCGCCCCAGAACTGTGCATAGGCCTCATCACCCGGAGCACATTCGATATATTTGTGCGAATGGGTTGCCTGATCGTAATAACGGAAAGAGAGTTTCCAAGGAATCATCGAGAAGCATGTTATCTCCTTGTCGATGCCACATGACATCATGAATTCCACCCAACGGTCGAAGATAGTGAAGTCGTACCACCATGTGCCGTCGGCTTTACGCACCCATGTTACCATACTGCCGAACGGGTCGTATGTCTGTCCGTCCCAAGGACGGTCTATGAGTGTAGCAGTGATGGCCTTCTGACCACCCGAAGCGAGCTTGAGCATATATGGACGCAACACATCGAAGTGTTCCTTGCTCCAAAGCTCCACATTATGTACACGTGCAACGGCATAAGGATTCTGCC
Organism: Bacteroidaceae bacterium; assembly: GCA_017555585.1. GTDB lineage: Bacteria > Bacteroidota > Bacteroidia > Bacteroidales > Bacteroidaceae > HGM04593. The sequence goes on along the minus strand of JAFZGA010000003.1, from coordinate 71,866 downwards.
AAAGGTCGAGATGGAATGCCCAATCCTTTGGAGCCGGCAAAGTGTGTCCAAGCACTTTAACGGTATACTTATGCTTGGTCTTTTTACCGTCACATGCAAGCTCCACGTATCCCTTGTATGTTCCGGGCTTTACGTCCTGCGGCACTTGGACCGTCAACCACAAACCGCGACGGCTGTCAGCGTCAAGAATTGCAGGATTAGTAGCGGTTATGCGGTCGGCTACAGGAACTTCGCCGTATGCATCGACCTCGTGACGGCCACAGCCTGTAAACCTGTCGGTCAGCACCGGTTGCACGAACCCACCCACAACATTCGATGCGGGGATAACACTGTTACCACATTCAAGGTCACTGAAACTGTATTCCACGGTATTCTCTTCAGCGCCGTTCTCCACCACAAGTTGCAAGTTGACACGCTCACCACGCCATGCTGTCACACTGTTCTGAGCACGGTCACTGACATTTGTCGCACAATCCACCGGATAACGCACGTCAGCACTGCCCCAACGGACCTCAATCTGTGCCATAGCCGAAAAGGCTACAGCCACAAAAGCCATTACAAAAAATACTCTTTTCATATCATGTTCATTTACTTGTTCCTGAAAAACTGAACTTCTTGCCGGCAAGCGAGGGTTTCAGGCCATCGGCCATTCTTGCCGAAAGGACAAGGCTGTTACCTGTCACCACACCCTCCATATCGGCAAAGCGATACGATGGTTGACAGCCCGGCTCCTTGTTTACATAAGGATCAATGTCCGTTGCCGAAAAGCTCAACACTTCGGCACTCCTCCATGAGCTGATATCCTTGACTATGATATCGATGCGCACCGGCATTGCCCGAGCAAACTTCACATTGTCAAAAAAGACTTCGACTGTGGAATCGGATGTCTCTGTTACCGATATTCCAACCCTTTCTGTGTAATCACCCACAGTGAGATCACCATAAAAGACACCGTCGGCATCGGCAGAGAATGTAGTATCGTTCTCAACACACGACTGAAGCAGCACCACAGCCGACAAAAACAGTATTTTTATTATATTTTTCATTTTATCTAAAGATTTACATGTAGTGAAATTCCAAAATGCAGTGGCTTGCCTTGCGCAAAGAAGTCGTTGCCTATAGAGCGGAAATAGAATGTATTGTATTTCTCATTCAGCAGATTCTTCCCCCAAAGCGACGCACCCCAATGGCCCTTTTCCCACACAAGCGAGGCCGACAGCAAGCTATGGAACGGTTGTGACAATGTATTCTCCTCGTTCCAGTAGGTACGTCCAAAACCATTCCAACCCACATTTAGCACAAAGAAGTTGGCAAAGGCACGTGGAACAGGCAAACGGTAGGAGATATTCGCCGAATATGTCTCGCGTGGAGCATAAGGAAGAATTTTCCCCGACAAATCGACATCGCCACGGTTGTATTCAAGGAATTCGGCATGAGTATAACCGAAAGCGGCATCGAAAGTAAGATCGCCCAGAATGTAGCGTACTGAAGCCTCAGCACCTGCACTGAATGAATGACCGGCATTGGACATCATACGCCCCGTTCCCATTCCCTCGGGAAAGACAGTAAGCTGTTGATTACGGCAATCGATATAGAAGAGCGAAGCCGAGATATCGAGTTTGTCATCGGGCAACGGCGACAAATGGGTACCCACCTCAAAAGTCCAATTTTCCTCGGGTTTATATACGGTTGACGATGCATCGACATTCTGATCGTTGCCAATAAGCTCGCCTATCATCTTGCTTTGCAGAATGTCAGAGAACAGCTGAGTGTTGAAGCCTCCGGCTTTGAAACCCTTACGGGCTGAGGCATAGACACAGCCCCGCTCGTCACCGTATGAAACCGAAAGGCTCGGCAACAGTTCAAGCGCATCGACAGCCTTGCTGCCTTTGAACACGGTATTAAGTTCTTTGCTGTCACGCAAATCCTTGTATGTACTGTAATGTACCGTAGAACGACTGTCGTAGCTCATTGAGGAATACTCATAATCGACACGAAGACCTGCCTTCACATCGAAACCGCCCAACGACATACCACCCTGCACATAGGCAGCCACGCCGAATGCAGGAATAACGAAATCATCGGAAATGACGAAATTGTCCTCCTTGAACGAAAGTTCCCTGTCATTTCCAAGGTTATAATACCACTCTTCGTTAGCATTCTTCAATATCAAATTGTCAATTCCGCACTGTTTGAAGTGCACCGGAGCTGACATATTGTTATGTTTATAGAAACCGAAAAGACCTCCTAAAAGATTGAATATGCCCATATCGTCCATTTTCAGCACAAGTTCCTGTGTCAAGGAGTGCTCTTTCTGATATTGCCCCATCGAGAAATAGTCGAGAGGCAAGAAGTCGTTGTCGAGATTCATGCGGTCATCGACATACTGGTAGCCCGTAGTAGAAGAGAATGTCGCCCAATCGAGCTTACGTTTCACGACAAGACCTTCGGAGATGTTGAAACGTCTGTATGAACACTCATCGTTGTATGCCACAGGAGCAAGCGTACCGTCGGCCGGATTGTAATGCCTGTATGCCCAGCCGCCCTCCGAGGTATATCCGGCTGTAAGAGTGTTGTCGACGCTCCAGCCGCCGGCAGGAAGCCATTGCAGACGCAAGCGCAATGCCCCATTGTCACCACCGTCGCAGTTCTTTCCAAGTTCCTTATTCATGAAATAACCGTCGCTGTGGTTGTACAACAGACTCACAGCCCAGCCGAAACTGCGCGAAGGTGCAGCATAATGCGAAGCCTTGACACGCACATTGTTTGCGCTGCCATACTCCAGAGTAAAGCGTTTGCCCTGGAAATTGAGAGGTGACATCGTATAGAGGTTTATTGCACCACCCGATGTGTTACGTCCATACAGCACACCTTGCGCTCCGCGCATCACCTGCACGCGGTCAATATCAAAGAGTTCGAAATCATAATTGTTCTTGTTCATGACAGGCACACCGTCAATATTCATTCCCACAACGGGCTGGTCGATGCGCGAACCGAAACCTCGCACATACATTGATGATGTCATGCGTGAACCATAATCGGGTTGATAGAAATTCGGAGCAATAGCCGAGAGTTCCTTGACAGAACCTATATGCCTGTTCTCGAGTTCGGCACGACGGAGCGATGTTACCGAATATGCGCTTACAGCCTCATCATCGGAGATTTTCACCGACGAGACAATATCCACAGCCTGCAACAACACTGAATCGATATTTTCGCATTCCGGCATTGAGAACAACATCATTATGGCAAACAACAGCTTCATCTATAAACAAAATATCTTTGCATAAATTGCAAAGATACTATAAAGAGAGCTAATAAACAACGGTTGACGGGAACCACGGCAGAGAATCGCCCATTTTAACAACAATTATCAAAAATACCAATTCTGCGTATCATCAGCCTTGACATAACTGTTGATGATGGGAATCAGCACCTTTTTCACCACCTCGTCGTTCAGACGGTGTTCACCGTCAAAATGCACACAACGTTCCTTGCCATACAGCTCAGCCACCAGCGGATAGAAATTGACAATAGGGTCCTTGTCGCCAAAGAGTGCCGTCACAAGCTGTTTTTCAGCATCGTTGACACCATCGAACTGTGTTTTTTCCATCAGCTTGAAACGTTCTACTACCGATTTGTCGATACGGAATTCTGCTGCACCGTCCTGACGCTTTGACATGTACTTGTTCTTGCCCATCTTGCCGAAAAGCAACGAACGCGACATCTCGAACGACGGGTTTACTATTATTCTCGGAACGCCCCACAGCTGCTGGGTATACATTCCGCCCATGGATGTACCTACAACGACATCGGGTTGTTCTTTCTCTACAATATTACGCAACAGTTCAAGCGCATCGAACGGATCGACAGGAAGGTCGGGAGCTATCACTCGCCACGAAGCGAGATGACGGCGCAAGGTCATGACTGTTCCGGAGCTACCAGAAGAGGCAAAACCATGAACATAGAGCAGTTTATTGTTACGTTCCATAATATTATTCAAAATAGAATGAGAGTGTTATCATCTTGCTCGACACGCCATCAAGCGACTGGGTATATTTGAGCAGATTGGCATCAAGCAGATCCTCACGTTCCTTCTGCAGGATATTCAACGGACTGAATGAGAATTTCAACTCAGGGATAAGCTTGAAGAACGGCAGATAGAAATCACATCCGAAACCGACCTCAACCATTGCATCAAAGCGTTTCACAAGAATCTGCTTCTGCTTTTTTACTGTAAGATTGACCATCGGGCTCACACCGGCAGTTATATAGGGACGGTAATTATTGAAACGCTCCGACGCGAATTTCACATGAAGAGGAAGAGCTATATATGTTGTCTTCAACTGCTGGCGTTCCACCTCACCGCTTGCCTGTTCGCGAAAAAGCACATTATTCTGGCCAAAATGCATTGTAGGCATAAGACGCAACGAGAAAAAGTTGTTCAGGCGCATATCGGCGAGCACACCCACGCTAAGTCCGGGACTATACTCTGCTATATCGGCATACCACATCTCGCCGTTCTCGGTAACAAAGCCGTTGTTCACGAACTCCATATCCTGAACGTGTGTACCCACAAAGAATCCGTAGTGCAGAAAACGGTAATCGATATACGGTTTATTCTGCACCTTACGCTCCTGTGCCAACGACGACAATGGCAACATAAGCAGAAGAAATATGTAGATAAAGATTTTTTGCATCATACATTATAACGTCAGCATGCCGTACTTATTGCCAAACGGACAAAAAAATATTCAACTATAAAAAAATGTTAAATCAAGTAACAACCGCTTGCGTGTATACAAAAAACACTATCTTCGTGCCGGATAATACAAACTTAAACTTTAATACTATGGCTTACGTAATTTCAGACGACTGCGTTGCTTGCGGTACATGTATCGACGAGTGTCCTCAGGGTGCTATTTCTGAGGGTGAGAAGTATTCAATCAACCCCGAATTGTGCATCGACTGCGGTAGCTGTGCAAGTGTTTGTCCTTCAGAGGCTATCCACGAGGGATAATCAAAGTATCAGAAACAAAAACCAAAGAGACTGCGCCATAATTGACCCAGTCTCTTTTAATTTACCACCCGCCATGAAGAATATATTGCATTTCATAACAAAAGCCACAATCATCACACTCATTGCCGTAGTGGCATATTGGATCTACCGACAGATTGTAGGATAAACAAAAAAATTCCAAGCAGCACGCTGCTTGGAATTTTTTGTCATATCACTATTCTATCATTTGAGTTTCTCCTCAACAAGCTTCTTCATAGCATCGCCACGAAGATTGCGCTGCACGATTACGCCGTCAGGACCGAAAAGGATTATCTGAGGAATACCCCTAATGCCATACAATGCTGTAGCATCGTCCTTGTTGCCCTGTGGCACAAAAATCTGTGGATAGTTGATACCTTCAGCAGTGAGTGCAGCCTTGAATTTAGACTCTTCGTCCCAAACATTTACGCCAAGTACAGTAAACTTGTCGCCACCGAACTTATTCTGCAATTCTACAAGGTTAGGGATCTCTGCCTTGCAAGGACCACACCATGATGCCCAGAAGTCAACAAGCACATATTTGCCTTTGCCTACATATTCTGACAACTTGATATCCTTGCCATCAACTGTAAAGCCACTGAAGTCAACAAACATCTTGCCAGCCTGTGTTGCATCAGCCTTGAGAAGGTTGTCGCGCTCCATCATGACCTTAGGAACTTTAGTAGCATATTTTACCTTACCGATCATTGTATCGAGAGCGCCGAGTGTAGGATAGAACTCGCTTGCTACCATACCGAGAACAAATGCACCTACCATATTGTCCTTGTTATCCTCGATAGCCTTGCGATAGATATCGTAGATTCCCTCGATATCGGCACCCACAGCAGCCTGGATCTCATTGACAGGCATACCCTTTGACTGCAACTCCTGAATCTTTGCATTCACAGCGCTTCCGGCAACAGCCACAGCGTTGTTCACCTCGTTCAACTTGTCGTTAAGACCGCCGTTGTCGGTTATATATGCAGGATTCTGAGTGAAATCGACTGTAACAGCAGCTCCGGGAGCAGCCATGATGTCGGCACGCACACGTCTGTTGCCGGGTATCTGCACACAGCACACAATCTGGTCATCGACATTACGTTCAAACTTGAATGCCCCGTTTTCAACAACAACTGTATCAACAAATACAGCCTGCTCAGAAAGAGCAATCTCTTTACCGTTATACTTTGCATCGATTTTACCTGTAATGGTATAGCTCTGCGCTGTAGCAGCCAAAGCAAAAACCGACATGGCAAGAATTGACAGAATTCTCATAGTTATAAGTTTTTTAACATTAATAATCGTTTTATCGAACAATCGCGAAGATAATACAATTTATAAAACAATCTTATCTATTCACATTATTTAAGATAACCCTCTATTGTTTTTACAAGTTCCTCGCCAAGCTTGCCACGTTCAAGGATCATACCGTCGGGGCCGAACAGGATTGTATGAGGGATAGTCTCTACATTATATAACACGGTTGCATTGTCGCTATTCTTCTTTGGCACGAATATCTGAGGATAATCTATTCCCAAGTTTGCCATCGCCTCCTTGAAGTTAGCCTCCACATCGCTTATGTTGACACCGAGAACCATAAACCTGTCACTGCCATACTGACGGTTTATCTCTATAAAGTTAGGCATCTCGTTCTTGCAAGGACCGCACCATGATGCCCAAAAGTCGACAAGCACATATTTGCCCTTGCCTACATAATCGGAGAGTCTGGAAACAGAGCCGTCCGGTGCGAAAGCCGAGAAGTCGATGAACATATTGCCCGGTTTGGTGATTTCGCGCTGATGGAATCGGGTACGCATATCAACCAAAGGAGTGAGCCCTGATGCATATTTCACAGCCGACATCACAGAATCAAGTTCTTCGCATGTTGTATAGAGGTCACGTGCGACAACGGCAAGAAAATATGCACCGAACATATTATCCTTGTTCTCGCTTATCACATTACGGTACAAGTTGTATAGAGAAGCCTCACGTGCCACCTCGGCACAAGAATCGATATATTCCTCTGACTTTCCCGTTTCACGGAGAGCCTGCGACATCTGGTCGATGGTCCTGTTCATGCCTTTTGCAACACTGTTCAGTGCCGCATACTTTTCATTATAACCGCCATTATCAGATATCTTTGCCGGACGCACGGTCATATCCACCTGTGCAGTTGTTCCGTTTTCAACAATCACAGTAGCCCTTATCCCCTTTATACGGTTGACAATGACATCGTATACAGCAGGAGACCCGAGCAGACCGCCGAATTGAAAAGCCCCGTCTACGACAGCGCATGAGTCGACACACTCGTCACTGTTCTTGTCAATGAGATAGACTGTTTTACCGTTATAGTCATTGCTCACAGTACACGATATCATATAAGGTTGCTGTTTTGGCTGTGCAGGATAGTACAGGGCAACAACAATTACAATAACCGACAGAATTAAAAGCAATAATGATACCTTTTTCATATTTTCTTTATTTTGCATGCAAAAGTACTGCTTATCGGGCTAAAAAGCAATTTTGAAGCAAAATAAAGAGCAATATTTGGTAAAACAAGAAAATTGAAGTATCTTTGTCCCCGCTTTCGGCGTAATCGCTGTCAAGGAAGAGTAACTTGATATGTTGCGCATGAATGATTGAACAATTTAACAAATCAAAAAATGGATTTAATTAAAATTGCTAAAGAAGCATTTGCTACTGACGTAAAGCGTGAAATGGAGTTTCACCCAGGTGACACTATCACAGTAGCTTACAAAATCATCGAGGGAACAAAAGAGCGTATCCAGTTGTATCGTGGTGTTGTTATCCGCATCAGCGGTCACGGCAACGAGAAGCGTTTCACAGTACGTAAGATGTCAGGTACTGTAGGCGTTGAGCGTATCTTCCCATTGAACTCACCAGCTATCGACAGCATCACTGTCAACAAGTTCGGTCGTGTTCGCCGTGCTAAACTTTACTACTTGCGTGCTCTTACAGGTAAGAAGGCTCGTATTAAAGAGATTAAAGCGTAAGCATACCAACGAAGGTTTTAAAATAAAGGGTGCAACCACAAGGTTGCACCCTTTATTTTACATAATAATAGGTCGCATTATGCGACCTATTATTCATTATTAGAGGTTAGGATTGATTGAGCTCCACTCTGAAATGGCTGGAACAATGTTCAAAGTTACAAGCTCGTCACGCATCTTGCAGAGGTGCTCGTAGCTTGCATCGAGCTTAGCGAGTTCCTCAGGTGTGCCTACAGGCATCTTGTATGAGCAACCGTTAACATCGAGAACGGTATCCATAGCCATCATGATGTGGTTGTACTTCTCGTTTGAAACGTATGTACCTGCAGGGAAACGGAACTTCTCGCCACCCATAACTGAACGGATCATCTCAACAGAGAGGTATGAAGGGCTCTGGAATGAAGAACGACCACGGAGCTTGATGATAGCGGCACCACCCTGTGTAACGTCTTTCTTCATCTGCTCCCACTCCTCTTCTGGGAACTCAGCTGTACCGATGATGTCTGTCAATGGCTTGCCGGCAATCTTGACTGCGCTACCGAATACTGCCATCTGCTCACCGTGGCCACCGTATGTTGCACAACCTGTAACCTCGTTCATCATCACGCCGAACTTCTTGGCAAGAGCGTTCTGCAAACGTGTAGAGTCGAGACCTGCAAGTGTAGTAACCTGACCTGGTTTCAAACCTGAATAAAGCAATGTTACAAGACCTGTCAAATCGGCAGGGTTGAAGATAATGACAACGTGCTTTACATCAGGGCAGTATGTCTTGATGTTCTTACCGAGTTCCTCAGCAATCTTACAGTTACCTGCAAGAAGATCCTCACGTGTCATACCCTCCTTACGTGGAGCACCACCTGAAGAGATGATATATTTTGCATCCTTGAATGCCTCAGCAACGTCTGTTGTTGCTGTGATATTCACTTCGTCGAAACCGCTCTGACGCATCTCCTCGGCAACACCCTCTGGAGAGAATACATCATAAAGACACAAGTTTGTTGTCAAGCCCATCATAAGAGCGCACTGCGCCATGTTTGAACCGATCATACCGGCAGCGCCGACAATCACCAATTTTTCATTTGTTAGATACTGCATAACTTTAAATTTTAAAGGTTTATAATTATGTATTTATTCTATTCTTTCTATTAAAGTCCTATCTCTTCGAATATCCTTGCCGTCGCACCGACATTCGCCTGGATATAGTTTCCGGCAGCCTCGCCCACACCGGCAGAATATGCCTTGTCGTCGTACAGCATTTTCACCTTTTCACCGAAGTCATATGCATCGACAGCCTCTACAGCTCCACCGCATCTGAAGAGGTTCTGTGCCTCGCACGAATGGTGATTCTCCGGGCCTATAAGCAACGGTACACCATACACAGCAGCCTCAAGTACACTATGCACTCCCCTGCCGAAGCCACCGCCGACAAAGGCGAGTGAGGCATACTTGTACACAGCCGACAGCATACCGAAACAATCTATTATGATACAATCGGCATTATGGACATTCTCCATTGTAGCACGCGTGTAGCGCACACATGTTCCATTGTACTGCTTTTCGATAGCCTTTATGCGCTCATCATCGAGACGGTTGGGCACTATTATCAGCTTCCATCCCTTGTTATTGTTGAAGTATGGTATATATACCGCCTCGTCATCCTTTTCGGAAGCTCCGGCGACAAACACCTGATTTCCGTTAGCAAATGTCTCAAGAAGAGGAATCTGACGTGACTGTTCCAGAACCTTCACAACGCGGTCGAAACGTGTATTACCAACAACCGAAACATTGTCTATGCCGATAGTCTTGAGAATTTCCTTTGATTTGTCATCCTGGACAAAAAGATGGGTAAAACTGTGCAGTGCAAGACGCATGCGACCACCAGCAACTCCAAGCATTGAACGCCTGTTCTTGAAAACAGCCGAGATGCTATATACAGGAATTGAACGCCTTTTCAGTTCGGTAAGACAGTTGAGCCAGAACTCGCACTTTATGAAAAATGCCATCCTAGGTTGCAATAGCCCGATAAAACGCTTCACATTACGGGGTGTGTCGAACGGCAAGAAACATACGGCATCAACCTGCTGGTAGTTCTTGGCCACTTCATACCCAGAGGGAGAAAAGAATGTCAATACTATACGGTATTCGGGGTGGGTTGCATGCAGACGTTCAATCATTGGGCGGCTCTGTTCAAAGCCGGAACGTGACGAGACATGAAACCAGACATAATCATTCTCCGGCTTGAGTTTCTCCCTAAGCACAGCAAGCGTCTGCTTGTGTCCTGCAAGCTTCTGCTTTGCCTTTTCGTGTCCGAAGAGAGCAGCCAAACGGACCAAAAGGATGTATATGTATATCCCCAATGTATACATCAGCTTATCCCAATACTGTTATTGCACGACGCAAGCGTGCCAAAGTTTCCTCTTTGCCTATCAAGCCTGAAATATCGAACATCTGTGGGCCCTTACCCTCGCCTACAAGCGCAAGACGGAAAGCATTCATGATCTCACCCATGCCGTAGCCCTTGGCCTCAATCCATTCATGCACTTTTGCATCCTGATTCTCGATAGAGAAGTCATCAAGTGATTCGAGAAGGTCGGCAAGTTCGCCCATTTTCACTGCAGAGTCCTCTTTCCAACGTTTCTTGGCAGTCTTTTCATCATACTCTGTAGGAGCAACGAAATAGAAACTGCAAGCATCCCAAAGTTCATGTACAAAGTTGACACGGCCTTTCATCAAGGAAACGATCTTTTCAAGATGCTCTATTGTTGTGCTCACGCCGTGTGACTCTACGACAGGCATAAAGATTTCGGCAATCTCGCGGTCCGATTTCTTGAGTATATATTCGTGGTTGAACCAAACCATCTTCTTATAGTCGAAACGCGCACCTGCCTTGCTACATTTTGCAAGGTCGAATTTTGCGATAAGGTCATCCATTGACATCATCTCGACATCGTCACCGGGGTTCCAACCGAGAAGAGCAAGGAAGTTTATCACTGCCTCGGGCAAATAATCGCTTTCGCGGAAACCGGAAGATACCGCACCGCTCTTGGGATCGTGCCACTCAAGAGGGAACACAGGGAAACCGAGACGGTCACCGTCGCGCTTGCTCAACTTGCCATTGCCCTCGGGCTTGAGAAGAAGGGACAAGTGCGCGAACTGTGGCATTGTATCCTCCCAGCCGAATGCACGGTACAACAGAACGTGCAACGGAGCCGAAGGCAACCACTCCTCGCCACGGATAACGTGCGAGATTTCCATCAAGTGGTCGTCGACAATGTTTGCAAGGTGATATGTAGGCAACTCATCGGCCGACTTGTAAAGTACCTTGTCGTCGAGAATTGATGAATCGATGGTAACCAAGCCACGGATAATATCATCAACAACAACCTTTTCGCCCGGCTCGACCTTGAAACGCACTACATACTGGTGTCCTGCGTCAAGAAGTGCCTGCACCTCGTCGGCACTCATAGAGAGCGAGTTACGCATTGACATGCGTGTTGATGCGTCGTACTGGAAGTTCTCTATCTCGGCACGCTTTGCCTCAAGTTCCTCGGGGGTATCGAAAGCCATATAAGCCTTTCCGCTATCAAGCAGTACCTTGACATATTTCTTGTATATGTCGCGACGCTCCGACTGACGGTACGGGCCATAGTTTCCGCCAAATGATACACCTTCGTCGAACTTGACACCAAGCCAACGGAATGACTCAAGGATATAATCCTCGGCACCCGGTACAAAACGGTTGGAATCGGTATCCTCGATACGGAAAACCAGATCACCACCATGCTGACGGGCAAACAGATAGTTATATAATGCTGTTCTTACACCACCGATATGCAGAGGTCCTGTAGGACTCGGTGCAAAACGTACTCTTACTTTTCTTTCCATATATTTTCGTAAATTCAGTTCAAAAAATGCGGCAAAAAAGCGATGCCGCGCCATATCCACTCATATACAAACGTAATACGGGCAATCTAGCTTTTAACATTACGCAAAAATAGTACAACTAAAGATGTTGACAAAATAATTATTGTACTTTTTAAGATATAAAAAATGAGTTTATGAACAGCTTTTTGTCAAGATCAGTTATTACATTACATACTTTCATTATTTTTTTGTACATTTGGAACGACAACACATATTTTATAGAAAATGAAAAACAGACTTGAAAGATATTTCGGCAAATACACGCAGAGAGTCCTGCAGATTCTCCTGGTGATACTATGCATTGGCATGATCATCTACTTCATGCCAAGAGAGAAGTTTACAAGCTACAATTTCGAGCAGGGATCGCCCTGGAACTACGAGCAGATAATAGCAGACTTCGACTTTGTCGTAAAGAAGAGTGCAAAGGTTGTTGCCGAAGAAAAAGACAGTGTAAGGAATCACTTCAGGCCCTATTTCATATACAATGACGCGGAAAACGCCAACAGCTTCAGGAAGGAGTTCGCCGATGCAAGCATGGCCGAATATGCCAACTGCCTTGAAGCCCTGTACAAGGACGGAATAGTCTCGGACGAGGATGCAACCATAATCAGGAACAGGAACAACGACGAAATAAACTTCACCTACAAAGGAGATACAATAACAAAGGATGCCGGACGCTTTGTCAGCGTATCGGAAGCATACGAAACAATGCTGAACGCCGACACAGTGCTCACAAGCGAGATGTTTATGGCACTGAACCCGGAAAGGTTCATAAGGCCCAACTATATCTGCGACACGCTCCTGACCGAAAAGGAGCTGAACAGACAACTGAGGAAGGTCGATGCCAGAATAGGCGCGGTCATAAAAGGACAGCGTATCATAAACAAAGGTGACATCATCGACAAGAACACCTGCATGACCTTAGAGACATACTTCAACACCCTCAACGAACTTGAAGCAGCAAAAAGCACCAGCAGCAAGCTGAACATTTTCCTGGGACAGGTGCTGTTCATCATAATATGCATGCTCGTACTTGTAGGATATATATACATTTACCGCCGTGACATAGCCGACAGCAACAAGAAATTCACCTTCACAACCCTGGCAGCGACGATATTCCCTGTAATTGTCGGCATAATCGTAGGACATGGTGGATTCAGCGTATTCATATTGCCTTTTGCAATGGTACCTATGATGCTGTGTCTTTTCATCGACCACAACACGGCACTTATCACGCACTGCATAACCATTATGATGTGCTCGATTATGACCGGTTCTCCATACGAATTTGTAATGTTGCAGACCGTAGCTGGAATAAGTGCCATATTGAGCCTCAAGGAGCTGTCGTCACGCTCACAGATGTTCCGTTGCGTATTCATCACATTCATCACATATGCCATTGCATACATGTGCTACGAGCTGATAATAGAATCGGACTTCTCAAAGATGAAATACAACATGTACATATATTTCACCGTCAGCGCAGTGCTGATGCTGTTCATATACCCGCTGATGTTCATCATAGAGAAGGTATTCGGATTCATATCAAACGTAACGCTCATAGAGCTGTCGAACCTCAACAGCAAGCTGCTACAACGCATGTCACAGGAGGCGCCCGGCACGTTCCAGCACTCGATGCAGGTGGGCAACCTTGCTGCTGAAGCCGCACGCGCATTGGGCGCGAACAGCCTTGAAGTGCGCACAGGTGCGCTGTACCACGACATTGGCAAACTGAAGAACCCGATATACTTTACCGAGAACCAGAGTGGCGGCATCAGCCCGCACAACGAACTAACACCTATAGAGAGTGCAAGCATAATAATCAAGCATGTCACCGACGGATTAAGCATTGCCGACCAGGAGCATCTGCCTAACAAGATAAAGCAGTTCATATCCACACACCACGGCACATCGAAGGTTGGATACTTCTATATAACATACAAGAACGCTCACCCCGATGAGACAATAGACGAGAGCCTGTTTACATATCCTGGAGTAAAGCCTTCGACACAAGAGCAGGCAATACTCATGCTTGCCGACTGCGTAGAGGCAGCTTCGCACAGCATAAAGGATTATACCGAAGAGAACATAGAAGAGCTTGTCGACAGAATTGTCACAACAAAGCTGCAGGAAGGCGAATTAAGCCAAAGTCCACTCACATTCAAGGATATCGACACCATAAAGAAGGTATTCAAGGAGAGATTGAAAGCTATATACCATACAAGAATAAGCTATCCGAGCGAGAAAAAGAGAAAATAGCGACATACACCCGCTTTTGTAAAAGTTTGTTAAAAAAGAATGGTAAACCCGACAAAATCATAGTATTTCGTCGGGTTTACATATTTTCTTTGTGCTGACAAAAACAGCTCAGTATGGAAAACATAATCTATCACATTTGGAAAAACAGGCTATTTCCTTACAGTGGCCTGCACACGACATCGGGAGAGAAGCTATACGTAATAGACAACGGTAAAAGCAACGGCAGGAAAAATATCTTCTACAATGCCAAAATAAGAATAGGCAAAAGCACATGGGTGGGGAACGTTGTACTGCATGGCAAAAGCAGTGAATGGGAGCAGGAGATACGTGAGGACAAATCGTGCATCAACAATGTCATACTGCACGTGACCATGGAAAACGACTGCTCTACACTCCGCAGGCACGGCGAGGAGATACAGCAGTTATGCATAGGATACCCCGACAGTCTGAAAAGCGATTTCCACCGGACAATGGAAGAAAGAAGTACAAACCTTTCGTGCGCACGCGCCGTCTCGCAGATTGAAACAGTAAGATTGCACAGCATACTATCAAGGCTGCTGGTAGAGCGCATCGAAGAGAAAGCGAGAGCCATTGAAGAGCTGCATGAAAAATGCGCTAAGAGATGGGAGGAGACGCTATTCAAGACGCTGATAAAGAGCTTCGGATTCGGCATACACACTCAGGAATTCGCTGAATTTGCCGACATCATCGATTTTCAGGCATTGGGGAAGCATCACGACAACAGCATACAGGTAGAAGCCATATTCTTTGGCCAGGCAGGATTGCTCAACGAGGCAAGCATACCGTATTATTATCGTGATTTTGCGACAAAGAACAGCTATTTCAACGAACTGAAAAAGGAGTACACCTTTCTGGAAAAGAAATTCAGCCTAAAGAGCATGGACTACAGGGTGTGGGAAAAGAGCAACTCTGCACCACATATGCGAATAGCAAGAGTTGCGGCAATATACCACAGCCGCACATTCAGCATGTCGAGCATTGCAAATTGCGATACTATAGAAGAACTACGCGAAATCATAGCCACACCGTTGCGCGGATATTGGTATAACCACACATGTTTCGGCGGAACGGAGACATGCGGAAACTACAAGATGAAAGAACGGCAAACGGATGTCATAATAATAAATGCCATTGCGCCGTTGCTCTATGTCTACGGCAAACACCGGAAGAAGTACACACTATGCGGAAAGGCCGAAGAGTATCTGCACACCCTAAAATGCGAAGAGAACAGTATTGTAAGGCGTTGGAAGGAACAAGGTATAAAAGCAGAATGTGCAGCCGACTCGCAGGCTCTGCTGCATCTGAACAAATCGTACTGTTCCAACAGGAAATGCCTTGAGTGCCAATTCGCAAACATATACATCAAGAGCATCTTGAAATGTCTATAACAACAAATCAGGCTGAACACACGTTCAGCCTGATTTGTTTATGATATATCACTCTATTACTTCTTGCGCAAGAAGCTGTAAGCTACAGGAGCAGCAATGAAGAGTGATGACAATGTACCGAATATAACACCAAGAATCATCGCGAATGAGAAGCTACGGATGCTGTCGCCACCGAGTACAAAGATACAGAGCAACACGATCAATGTGCTGACAGATGTATTGATTGTACGAGCCAATGTTGTATTCAACGATGTATTGAACAAGTCGAACTTGTTACGTTTTGGATAGAGGTGAGTAAACTCACGTACACGGTCGAAGATAACCACCTTGTCATTGATTGAATAACCGATAGCTGTCAAGATAGCACCGATGAATGTCTGGTCAATCTCAAGTGACATCGGCAAGATGCCATAGAACAATGAGTAGCAACCTATAATCATAAGCACGTCGATACCGAGTGCAAAGATAGAACCGATACTGTAAGCTACGTTACGGAAACGTACAAGGATGTAGATAAAGATTGCAATGAGCGCAAGTATCACTGATACGATAGCACCGTTGCGGATATCCTCAGCCATGCTTGGACCAACCTTCTGTGAGCTGATGATTGAACCTCCTGTGTGGTTGTCATAGTCACGGAATGTCTCGATTGTCAAATCCTCGCTCAAGAGTTTGCCTTCCATGAAAGAATCATAGAGGAACTCTGTGATCTTGTCATCGGCAACCTTAGCTGTATCATTGATCATATAGTTGGTTGTCACGCGGATAGTCTTACCGTCTGTACCCAAAGCGATAGCCTGTACATTATCCTCAGTGATCTTCTCCTTCAACAAAGCACGAACTGTCTCAGGCTCAACCTCTTTCTCGAACTGAACAACAAAGTTACGTCCACCGGTGAAGTCGATGCTCTGGCTCAAACCGCGGAATGCGAATGAAACCACCATTGCAACAGCAACGATACCGAACACGATTGCTGACTTCTTAGAAGCACCGATAAAGTTGAAGTTAGGCTCCTTCATCAGGTTGCGTGAGAGCTTTGTAGTGAATGTGAGGTTCAACCACTTGCCCTTAGACATGAACTTGTCATAGATAACACGTGTCACAAACACTGCTGTAAAGAATGAGCACAACAGACCGATGATAAGAGTTGTAGCAAATCCCTTGATAGGACCTGTACCGAAGTTGAACAGGATGATACCTGTTATGATAGATGTGATGTTTGAGTCAAGAATTGCTGAGAATGCGTTCTTGTAACCGTCTGTAAGAGCCAAACGTACATTCTTACCTGCACGCAACTCCTCCTTAGCGCGCTCGTAGATAAGCACGTTAGCATCGACAGCCATACCAAGAGTTAACACGATACCTGCGATACCTGACATTGTCAATGCAGCCTGGAATGAAGCAAGTATACCCATTGTGAAGAACAGGTTGAGCAACAATGCAAGGTTAGCAACAGAACCTGGTATTACACCATACATCGCGCACATGTATATCATAAGGAGAACAAATGCAACGATGAACGAAACGATACCTTGCTCAATTGACTTCTGACCAAGTGAAGGACCTACAACCTCTTCCTGAATGATGCGTACAGGAGCAGCCATCTTACCTGAACGGAGAACGTTAGCCAAGTCCTGAGTAGCCTCGATTGTAAAGTTACCTGTAATCTGTGAACGTCCACCGGTGATTTCAGACTGTACCATAGGTGCGCTGTATACATAACCGTCGAGAACGATTGCGATAGCACGGTGAAGGTTCTTCTTTGTCAAAGCAGCCCATTTTCTTGAGCCCTCGATGTTCATCTGCATATCAACGCATGGAGCACCCTGCTGGTCAAAACCTGCCTTAGCATCAGAAATTACCTCGCCCTCTACAGGAGCTTTACCGTTACGCTCTGTAACCTTAATTGCGTTAAGTTCAAAGAGAGTCTTTGTTGAGTCACCGTCAAGAGCGTCAACGTTCCACATCATGCGAAGGTCTCTTGGAAGAAGCATCTTAGCCTCCTTGCTTGCAAGAATTGCATTGATGGCAGCAGTATCGCTATAGTGAGCAATACCTACTGTGCAGTATGATGTATTTGCCATCTGCAACTTTGACATCAAAGCGTTGCCTTCGAGCTTGCTGTCGATATCCTGCAATGCTGGGTATACAACCTTAGAGATCTCGTCAAGGCTGTATGTCTCCCAGAACTCAAGATTTGCTGAACCCTGCAACAACTTACGTACACGATCGGGATCCTTTACGCCAGGAAGCTCAATCATGATACGGCCCATACCGCCCTCGATAGCCTGGATATTAGGCTGAACAACACCGAAACGGTCGATACGTGTGCGCAATACATTGTAAGAGTTGTCAACAGCAGCCTTTACCTCGGCACGCAATACCTCTTCAACCTCCTTGTCGGTAGAACTCTGTGAAATTCTATCCTTCAAGTCGTATGTTGCAAAAAGAGATGCAAGGTTGCTGCCTGGAGCAACTTTGTGATACTCGTTGATGAAAGCAGTGATATAGTCACCACCATTGATAGTTGCCATACGTGCATTATTCAATGCAGTCTTGAAGTTCTCATCCTGCTTGTCACCAGACAATGCCTTTACAATGTCAGGAACAGAAACTTCCATAATGACATACATACCACCCTTAAGGTCCAAACCTAGACCAATCTCCAATTCGCGGCACTCCTGCAAAGAGTAGATTCCAAGCCAAACATTCTTGTTCTGCATTGAATCCATGTAGTGCTTGCTGTCGCCACTCTCTTCGGCCTTACCTGCATGGTAGCTGGTTACAACTGAGAATGACAAGTAGAACAAACATACAATTGTCAGCAGTACTGCAAATACTTTTACAAATCCTTTGTTCTGCATTTTAATTAAATTTTATTGTGATTTATTTTAGCCTTTTTATCAAAATCGCGCAAATATAGTGTTTTTTTCTAAAAGTATAAGCTATTTGTGGTGTTTTTCTTTACATAATATAATAAAATAGAGGACAAAAGAGGCAAAAACACCCTAAAAACAGACAAATGGTTTGACTGTACGACAATACAGCACAAACCATTTGTAACCTTTTACCACTGCTGGAAACCGCTATTTCGAAGAGGCATCAAAAAGCCGTTTTTTCTCTTCCTCAGTAAGCGAAGCATAACCGCCACGTTTGATTTTCTCGAGAATCTTGTCTATTTCGGCTTCGTTTGCCTTTTTGCGTGCATTATATTCATAATCAGCACTACGGCCACCTGAGGAATATTTGAATTCAGGCTTTCTCTTGCGTGAAGAATGTCCTTTCTTGAAGAACGATGTTACCCAATCTATCGGCTTGTTGACAAAAGAGGTAATATCGACACCCTTATTCAGCATATACGCAACAAGCCAACCTGCTACAGCTCCACCCAAATGGGCAAAATTTCCACCGGCATTGTTGCCTGCAAGCATAAAGACAGAAATTGCAACCGTTACAAGTGCAAAAGTTGACAATTTGACGCTGCCTATAAGCAACAGATTGATTCTGTACCCGGGATTACGTACTGCCGATGCAACGACAATGGCAAGAACGGAGGCTGAAGCACCTATCAGATATGAAATGCCCACGTATGGCTCAAAATAGGGGAACACATTATACGATAGCACAAATGCCACGCCACCAAAAAGACCGCCGAGTATATATGTACCTACGAAATGGCGTAACGAGAAGAATTCGATGAATATACGCCCGAACACATAAAGAGCTATCATATTCCATAGGATATGCATGAACTGTTCGTGAAGGAACATATATGTAAAGAGTGTCCATGGACGGCACAGCAACTGCTGTAACGACGACGGCAATTCAAGATACCGCACAACAACATCACCGGCACCTGCATTGAAAAGCACCGAAAAGACTCCTATCAGGGCAACAACCACATATATTGCGACATTGATATATATAAACTTGCCTACAATATTCTGCAACTTGAATTTTTGTAAGATATTCTTAAACATAAGGACCACCTATTTCACCTTTTTTACGCCACAACAATATAAGCACAAGACCAAACAGCATACCGCCGAGATGGGCAAAATGCGCTACTCCATCAGGTGAGCCAAACACACCCAGATACAGTTCAATCAAGGCATATCCCATAACAAAGAACTTCGCCTTTATCGGGAATGGAAGCGGGAATATGAACATTCTCTCATTGGGAAAAAGCATACCAAAGCCCAGAAGTATGGCATATACCGCGCCCGATGCTCCTATAGTCTGTGAGTTCAACACCAGATTCAGTTTGGCAAGTTGCGGTATAATGAAGTTCTTGCCTTCATTCAAAGCAGCTGCGCCCTCTTCAAAAACAAGAGCGACAAGGTCGGTATCGATATTGCCTACCATAGAGAAATATCGCGCTGCTGCTATGACTTCCTGCACGCAAGCTGCTCCCAAACCGGCAACGATGTAGAATATCAGGAAGCGTTTTGGCCCCCACACATACTCCAATGTGCGTCCGAACATAAAGAGTGCGAACATATTAAAGAAGAGGTGCGAGAAATCGCCATGCATGAACATGTATGTCACAAACTGATAAGGATGGAATTCGCTTGACATAAAAAAATGCAAGCCCAATATGTTATTCAGGTCGAGACCGTTCTTTCCGGCAACCAGCATGGCCAGGAACATTATCACATTTATGGCCAAAAGATTCTTTGTAACTACAGGTATTCTATTCATAAAAATAATTTTCAATCCAAATTAGAGTGCAAAGATAATACAAACGAGCTAAACAGGAAGCTTGCTTTCATGTTTTACCGCGAGTGCAGTATATCTTCGCGCAAAGCGCAAAGATAATACAAACGAGCTAAACGGAAAGCTTGCTTTCAAGTTTTACCGCGAGCGCAGTACAGCTTAGCACGAAGTGCAAAGATAATACAAACGAGCGAGTTTTAACTTTCCAAATTGCCGATTAAAATGATTATTTAATTTTATATAACAGTTTATGAGTACAAATCCATCAAATTATCATAATCAAACCGCAAAGACAACTGTCGCTTGCTTTGTATTTAGTTCGTGGAATCTTTGCGCTTCGCGCGAAGATAATCATCGCTCGCTGTGAAATTTCAAAGCAAGCTTTGTATTTCGCTCGTGGAATCTTTGCGCTTCGCGCGAAGATAATCATCGCTCGCTGCGAAATTTCAAAGCAAGCTTTGTATTTCGCTCGCTTATGATTATCTTTGCAGATAGCTTTAAAAACAGATAGGAAACAAATAAAAAACATATATAAAATGAATATTGAAACAACATTGGTACAGAGTGTGGTTGAGGCTATCAAGAGCCTTTACGGTACCGAATTCAGCGCAGAAAAGATACAGTTGCAAAAGACACGTAAGGAGTTTGAAGGCGACTACACTGTTGTAGTATTCCCATTCCTCGCTCTTTCAAAAAAACGTCCTGAAGAGACAGCACAGGAAATAGGAGAGTATCTGAAAAACAACGTTACTGCCATATCTTCATTCAACGTAGTAAAGGGATTCCTCAACCTTGCCATATCGGCAAACTATTGGGTTGACCTGCTGAACGAGATTGACAAGGACGAAAAATGGGGTATAACACCTGTTACCGAGAATTCGCCACTTGTAATGGTAGAGTACTCATCGCCAAACACCAACAAGCCACTGCACCTGGGACATATCCGCAACAACCTGCTCGGTTATGCATTGTCAAACATCATTGAGGCAAACGGCAACAAGGTTGTAAAGACCAATATTGTAAACGACCGCGGTATACACATCTGCAAATCAATGCTCGCATGGCTAAAATGGGGCGAAGGTGAAACTCCTGCAAGCAGCGGCAAGAAGGGCGACCATCTTATCGGTGACTATTATGTTGCATTCGACAAGCACTATAAGGCTGAGCTTAATGAGCTTATGGAGAAAGGCATGAGCAAGGAGGAGGCCGAGGCAGCTTCACCACTCATGGCCGAAGCACGCGAAATGCTTGTGAAATGGGAGGCCGGAGACAAAGAGGTACGCGCTCTCTGGGAGAAGATGAACAATTGGGTATACGAAGGATTCGACGAGACATACAAACGTCTTGGAGTAGACTTTGACAAGATATATTACGAGAGCGACACATACCTCGTAGGTAAGGAGACTGTTCTCGGTGGATTGGAGAAAGGCATATTCTATCGCAGAGAAGACGAATCGGTATGGGCAGACCTGAAGAACGACGGACTTGACGAGAAACTGTTGTTACGCAGCGACGGCACATCGGTATATATGACACAGGATATCGGTACTGCACAGTTGCGTTTCCGTGACTACCCTATCGACAAGATGGTATACGTTGTAGGTAACGAACAGAACTATCACTTCCAGGTTTTGTCATTATTGCTTGACAAGCTCGGATTCTCATGGGGTAAAGGACTTGTACACTTCTCATACGGTATGGTTGAACTGCCCGAGGGCAAGATGAAGAGCCGTGAAGGTACTGTTGTTGACGCTGACGACCTGATGGACGAGATGATAGGAACAGCACGCGAGACATCAGAGGAACTCGGAAACAAGCTCAATGACCTCACCGAGGAGGAGAAGGCAAACATCAACCGCATCATCGGCCTTGGAGCATTGAAATACTTCATGCTGAAGGTGGATGCACGCAAGAACATGCTTTTCAATCCTAAAGAGTCGATCGATTTCAATGGAAACACTGGTCCGTTCATCCAATATACATACGCACGTACACGCTCAATCGAGCGCAAGGCTGACGAAGCCGGCGTGAACAGAAACAACGCAAAACCTGAGACCATAAGCGAGAAGGAGTGCGCAATCATACGTATGCTTAACGATTACCCCGCCATTGTAAGACAGGCCGGTACAGACTACTCACCATCGGGCATTGCGAACTATGCATACGAGCTTGCCAAGGAGTACAATCAGTTCTATCATGACTTCAGCATACTCAGGGAGGAGAACGAAGCTACAAAGGCTTTCCGCATTCTTTTGACCCACAATGTAGGCAAGATCATCAAGAGTGCAATGAATCTTTTGGGTATAGAGGTGCCTGAGAGAATGTAATACTCCGATACCGGCATGGCAAAGAAACGTTTCTATGTAGTTTGGAACGGACTCGTTCCCGGCATATATAAAAGCTGGGACGAGTGCCAGGAACAGATAAAGGGTGTAAAACAGGCTCTTTACAAGTCGTTCGATACCCTCGAAGAGGCAGAAAGGGCATACAGTTCATCACCTCGCGAATACATAGGACAAGGCAACAAGGAGAAGGCGAAAACCACTTCCGGCGGTTATCCGCCCGAGATCATAAAGAACGCGCTTGCCGTTGATGCCGCATGCAGCGGTAACCCAGGCATGATGGAGTATCGTGGAGTATACATAGGCACAGGAGAGGAGATATTCCATTTCGGACCGATGTTCGGCACAAACAATATAGGTGAGTTTCTGGCCATAGTACATGGATTGGCACTATTGAAACAGAGGGGAATTGACCTGCCGATATACTCTGACAGCCGGAATGCACTGCTGTGGGTAAAGGCAAAACAGTGCAAGACAAAGTTGCCTAGGGACGGCCAGAGCGAAGAGCTATTCAAATACATAGAGCGTGCCGAGAAATGGCTTAAGGAAAACAGCTACAAGACTGTGCTCATCAAATGGGAGACAGACAAGTGGGGAGAAATTCCTGCCGATTTTGGCAGAAAATGAACAATAGGCGACACGAGCCGTTACAATATACACAAAGATGGCAACAATCATATATCCTTCACCGATATTCGGACCAGTAAAGAGCCGTCGCCTCGGTATATCCTTAGGCATTAACCTGCTACCGGATGACGGCAAGATATGCACATTCGACTGCCTGTATTGCGAATGTGGATTCAATGCCGAACGCCGACCAAGCAAGAGACTCCCAAAACGCGAAGATGTTGCAAGAGCATTGGAAAAGAAACTGCTTGAAATGCAGGAGAACAGCGAATTCCCGGATGTACTGACATTTGCCGGCAATGGAGAACCTACCGTACACCCTGAATTTGAGGCAATAATGGACGACACCATTGCACTACGCAACAGATATTGCCCCAATGCGAAGATAAGCGTTCTGACAAATGCCACCCTCATAACAAGAGACAGCGTTTTCAATGCACTGAAAAAGGTTGACAACAACATCCTCAAGCTCGACACCGTAAACAGCAATTATATTTCATTTCTTGACCGTCCTACAGGCAGATACGACCTGGAAAAGATAATTGAGCGCATGAAAGCCTTTGAGGGCAAAGCAGTCATACAGACAATGTTCCTGAAAGGCGAGGTAAACGGATATGACGTAAACAACACAGGAGACGCCTTTGTACTACCCTGGATTTCTGCAATAAAGCATATTGCTCCACGCGAAGTCATGATATACACCATTGACCGAGAGACACCACAGCAGGGATTACAAAAGGCCACACGCGAGGAGTTGGACCGGATAGTTTGCATGCTGGAGAAAGAGGGAATAAAGGCTTCAGCATCATATTGAGAGAAAGATTATCATACATACATATCAAGCGGTGACCGGCATGCCGGTCACCGCTTGATATATGTGATATCATTGGAATCAAAAACCGAAATGGTCGGAAACTCCAAGGAATGTTGCAGTTATCAGGGCGTATCTTATCAGTTTTCCTATAGCCATCACAACTATAACTTTTGTCTTGTCTACGCGCATTATGCCTAACATAACCAACAACGTTTCGCCAAGAGCAGGCACAAATGATATGGAAGCTGTCCAATATCCATATTTCTGAATAAGTTTGTCGGCACGTTTCATACGTTTCTCGGGTATCTTGAAGAAACGCATCAGCCACTCCTTGCTTGCCAATGAGCCAAGCATAAAGCATGTTATTCCACCCAATGTGTTACCCAATGTCGCAACCAGGGTTATTCCTACCGCGTTCATACCCAGACCAAGAAAGATAAGCAACAACGCTTCACTTGCTATGGGCACAACAGTTCCTGAGAGGAATGCGAGTATACCCATTCCCCAATAGCCATAATCCTTAAAAAACTCTATTAATGTTTCAACCATAGACTAAAAGGCACCAATGCGAGCCATAATAAATTAATGATAATAAAGTAATATCTCGAAAAAGCCGTGACACCCAAAGAGAATATGTAGGTAAGCATCACTGCCATGGAGGGCAGACTCAAGATGTAATACAACAAGAAGTCATGACTATACAGCAGCGACAGTATCACAAGATAAAGATTCAGGAAAGCGAAGAACTGCATCCTTTTCCTCAGCAGAGGCTTGCCCGGTGATGCAGAATTGGAGAATAGAGCAACAAACGGTACAAGAACAAGCAGTTCAAGAGCAATGATGAGAGAGTCGGACAACGAAGGTATCTTCAATGTCGCAGATGCTATATACCCCACAGGAGCCGAAAAAGGCCATATACCACCCAACAAAGAGGGGAATATATAATTTATACCGAACAGGAACCAATAGGGTGTCAGCAATCCAAGCAATATGGAAAAAAGCTCTCTTCTGCCTGCCAGAGCTGTCATTGATATATATAGGACAAACACCGGCAACAGCATTATGAACTGCGGAAAGAGCATTGTTGCCAAACCGAATACAGCAAAAGACGAAAACAGTGCATAGCGACAATCCTCGCCCTGATTACAGGCAAAGACACGATGAATGACAAGAAGGAAAAGCAACAGCACAACAGCATATCCCAAACAGCCATGTACAAAGAGCGACACACTCGGCAATGCAAAGAAGAGCGGCAAGAACCAATGTATACGGCGATCAAAGACATACCACGAAGAGATCATCGCAGTTGCAAGGGCAAAACAAGCGAACGTGATGCACCTCGACACCACGTTCCCTATCTTTAAACCGAATATGGAGATTTCGTCTACAGGGATGTCAAAAAACATTCCGACGAGCCACATCAACAACGACACGCCAAAGAGTACCAATGCAGTATGCCTGCCCGATACAAACCGCCCCTGCCACGATTTATTATAAGTCAAAACCTATATCTCCTCTAAAATACTTCTTTTCGTAATTGATGGCATTTGCCGAACGGAAAGATTTCTCCAAAGCCTCGGCACGTGTAGCACCATACGAAACAGCAGCGATGACACGTCCGCCGGCTGTAACCACATTGCCGTCCTTTTCAGCAGTTCCGGCATGGAACAATATGCTGTCGGTCACATTCTCAAAACCGGTCATCACAAAGCCCTTGTCGTAAGCCTCGGGATAGCCACCCGATACAAGCATTACACAAACGGCTGTTCTCTCGTCGAACTCCACTGTTGTACCGGCAAGCGTACCTGCAGCGACCTTCTCGAAAAGCTCAACGATGTCGCTCTTCAGACGCAACATCACTGACTCTGTTTCAGGATCACCCATACGCACGTTATACTCGATTACCATAGGCTCGCCCTCGACATTGATAAGACCGAAGAAGATAAAGCCCTTATACAGCAAGTTATCCTTTACAAGACCGTCAACTGTAGGTTTAATGATTCTCTCGTCAACCTTCTTCATCCACTCCTCTGTAGCGAAAGGAACAGGAGAGATAGAGCCCATACCGCCTGTGTTCAAGCCGGTATTGCCCTCACCGATTCTCTTGTAGTCCTTTGCCTCGGGCAGGATAACATAATCCTTACCGTCGGTAAGAACAAACACTGAACACTCGATACCGTCAAGAAACTCCTCAATCACAACAGTTGCCGAAGAGTCACCAAACATACCGTCGAGCATCTCGTCAAGGCTCTTCTTTGCCTCTTCGAGAGTAGGAAGAATAAGTACGCCTTTACCTGCACAAAGACCGTCAGCCTTCAATACATAAGGAGCTTTAAGCCCCTCAAGGAAACGATAGGCCTCCTCCTTTTCAGCAGCAGTAAATGCCTTGTATGCCGCAGTAGGAATCGAGTGGCGCTGCATAAACTCCTTTGCAAAGTTCTTGCTGCCCTCAAGCTCGGCTGCAGCCTTGGTAGGACCAATCACAGCAATCTCCTTCAAACGCTCATCGGCCTGGAAATAGTCATACACACCCTTTACCAATGGATCCTCAGGGCCAACCACAACCATGCTGACACCATTTGCAAGAACGAATTCAGCAATGGCATCGAAGTCGGTAACCTTGATATTGACATTCTCTCCCACCTCTTTTGTTCCGGCATTTCCCGGTGCAATAAACAATTTATCAACCTTTGGACTCTGAGCGATCTTCCACGCAAGAGCATGCTCGCGACCTCCACTACCTAAAAGCAAAATATTCATAGTTGTGATATTTATTTGTTTTTAATTTTACTTGTTGTTTTTTATCGCTTTACCTCCACGCAATGGTTTGAAATCGCCAGACTTGCGGTCACCCGGTTTTCTCTCGGGTTTGCCACCACGTGAATATGACTTGCGGGAATCGTCATTTCTTCTATTGTCACGTGCGCCCTGACGTTTTTCTCCACGGGTATTACCATCGAACTTGCGTGGCTTGTCGCTACGTGAATCATTGAACTTGCGAGGTCTTTCGTCGGTGCGTGGCTTTTCACGACGGTTATCACGTGCCTCACCACGGCGCTCATCGCGATTTTCGTCATCATTCTTTCGGCGTGGTGCGGACTTACGCGCCTTGTATGAATCGAAATAAGACTCCAACTCACGACGACGACGCATTGAATCGCTGTCGATCTCGCTTGAGAAGTTGTCAGTCTCACGTTCCTTACGTGGCGGACGCTGTTCGCCGTCAAGACCGGTCAGACGCGATTTGCGCTTCAATGGAGCAAAATCCTTCTTCAACGCATTACCTTCATCACGGAATCCCTTATACTTACCCTGGAACATCTCATACTTGCGAAATTCACAGTCAAGATCACCATTGTACAACGGAATACGCGCCGAAGCCTTAAGACCAATCTGGTCGAAGCAGTCGTAGCTGCTACTGATAACCCATGCCTCGTTACCCTGGAATGAATGCTTCAGGCGAGAACCGAGTTCCTTGTATATGTTAAGCAGATTTTCAAGAACAAGACGTTCACCGTATGGAGGGTTCACGATCATCATCGCACGCTCTTCGGGCTGAACAAAATCCTTGATGTCACGACACTCAATCTCAATGATATCGTTCATCATTGCCGATTTCACATTACGGCGGGCACATGCCACCATGCGTCCATCGACATCATATCCGTAGATTTTATGTTTGAATTCACGTTCAGCCGAATCGTCCTCATAGATTGAGCGGAACAGCTCGCTATCGAAATCGTTCCACTTCTCAAAAGCATATCCCTGACGGAACACACCCGGTGCTATATTGCGTGCGATAAGAGCCGCCTCGATGGGTATAGTACCCGAACCGCACATAGGATCAATGAAATCACACTCACCGTTCCAGCCTGTAAGCATGATCATACCGGCAGCAAGCACCTCGTTAATAGGAGCCGCACCTGTTTCAACGCGATAACCACGACGGTGCAATGATTCACCCGAGCTGTCGAAAGCAAGAGTACAATCCTCGCCGGCAATATGTATGTGGAATATCAAATCGGGATTGTTGATACGCACCGATGGGCGTTTGCCGTGCTTCTCATTGAAATAATCGGCAATGGCATCCTTTACGCGATATGCAACAAACTTTGAGTGACGGAACACGTCGCTATATACTACAGAATCAACCGAGAATGTCGAGCCCCAATTAAGATACTGTTCCCAATCGACAGCCTTTATAACTTCATATACCTCATCGGCACTCGATGCCTTGAAGTGCATAATAGGTTTCAGGATACGTACAGCTGTACGAAGGTGAAAATTAGCTTTATACATAAGTGCCTTATCACCTGTAAACGACACCATACGACGTCCCATCTGGACATTGTTTGCACCAAGAGCTACCAACTCTTTTGCCAAGACCTCCTCAAGCCCCTGAAAGGTCTTTGCGATCATTTCAAATTCTGCCATAAAATTGTCAAAAGAAATTAAGGGAAAAGATTCCCCAAACATTTTACAAAGATAAGTATAAGCGAGCGAAATAATATCAAGTTTACTTGAATATTTCACAGTGAGCGCAGAATATCTTCGAGCTTTAGCTCAAAGATAGTGATAAGCGAGCGAAAAATACGAAACTTGTTTCTGTATTTTCACAGTGGCAACACGAAACAATCAATGCAAATCAAGAGAAGAAGCATTATATTGGCAAATACAAACAGCCCTTTACGCCATCTTTTCTCCAAGTTTCATCTTGGCATCGTTGAGGAACTTGCGGATGTCATCACCATTCTTGCATATCATCAGGACATCGCCTGAATCCACAACAAGCAAATCTTCAACACCTTGAAGAACAAGAACCTTGTTCTTAGGCAACACAGCCATATTGTTCTTGCAACCATAGAGAAGAGAGCCACCGGCAACCGTAACATTCCCTTCGCTGTCCTTTGGAAGCGTAGAATACAGAGTATCCCATGTACCGATATCGGCCCAGCCGAACTCACCTACAACAAGAAATACATTATCGGCACGTTCCATGACGTTAAGGTCAAAAGAAGCCGTAGGGAACGAAGTA
This sequence comes from Bacteroidaceae bacterium, assembly GCA_017555585.1. Classification (GTDB taxonomy): domain Bacteria; phylum Bacteroidota; class Bacteroidia; order Bacteroidales; family Bacteroidaceae; genus HGM04593. The sequence continues at coordinate 42,691 of JAFZGA010000003.1, read as the reverse complement.
TACAGATCATACGCCTGGCGACGACGCGCATCACGGTCAGGAATACGGCCGTAGATATCCTTTAGCACGTTCATCATGTCGGGCAGACAACGTGACATTGTATCTATTATAGCCTGCACGTTCCAGATATATATACCGGAATTCCAATAGAACTCACCGCTATCCACAAACACCCGGGCAAATTCAAGGGCAGGTTTTTCTGTAAATGTACGCACCTTATAGAAAAGCTCGCTTTCAGGGTTACCTTCGGCCTGAATATAACCATAACGTGTTTCGGGGCAGGTAGGCTTGATACCGATAACCACCAGTTTATAGTTGTCGGCAACAAAGTCCAGTCCACGACCGACAACGTCGATGAAACGTTCCTCGTCGAGCACAAGCTGGTCGCTCTGCGCAACAACAATATTCGCCTTAGGGTTCAGGGCATGTATATGGCACGCTACATTGGCTATGCTAGGAGCCGTTCCACGAAAGGCTGGTTCATGCACAACCCTCTCCTTGGCAACTTCAGGAAGCTGCTCATGCACTATATCGGTATAGTCGACATGTGTGGATATTATAATGTTTTCGGGCGGAACAATACGCGAATACCTGTCGTATGTCTGCTGCAACAGCGTTCTGCCACAACCGAGGATATCCTGAAACTGCTTGGGATATACCTTTCGGCTCATGGGCCACAGACGTGTACCCAAACCACCAGCCATTATAACGCAATAGTTGTTATTGTTCATGACACTACCTTTTTATAATCACAACGCGAGTATAGCATTTTTATTGCAGAATAAAAAGCCTTTTAAGTTTATTTGGCAGAAAAACATATACGTTACTCCACGCGGCTCTTGCTATAACTAACGACAACCACACCGCCGAAAACCATGATAGCGGCAAGCACCTTTGTCCACGTAAGCATCTCCATGCCGGCAGTGATGCTGATTACAATAGCGATAATGGGTTGGACATAGCTGTACATACTTACAAGTGTAGGCCTGATACGTTTTTGACCTAGCGGTATAAGGAAATAGGTTATAAAGGTAGCACAGAAAATGAGATAGGCAAGTTCAGCGAGCTGAATTGCAGGAATCACATTCAAATCCAAAGAGACAATCTCTGCTGCAGAAAATGGAGCAGACACCACAAAGGCAAACAGAAAAATCCATTTCATGAATGTAACAACCGAATATTTACCAATCAGAGGCTTGAATATCCCCAGATACAGAGAGAAGCTCAAAGAGTTGAGAATTATCATCAATATTCCGAACAGAGAGGTTTCGGCTGTTCCACCAGCCGAACTACGGCTCACAATCAAATATATGATACCTGCAAAACTCATTATCACACCACAGGCCTTTTGCCACGTGATAGGCTCTTTCAACACAATGGCAGCAATTATCATAGTGTAAATGGGCGATATTGCCGACAACACCGAGCAATCCATAGGCGTAATATGCGGAATACCCACAAGAAACGTAACCTGACAGACAAAGAACCCCAACATCGACGCTGCGAAAATCCTGATATAATCCCTTTTCTCGACCTTTTCCTTTGGAGTGAAAAGCGAAATAATCCAGAAGAGAGCACCGGCACCTACCGACCTGAGAGTGAATATAGCCAAAGGGGATATAAGACTACCCGCGGTCAAATCCTTACACACAATAATATTGAATCCGAAAATGGCATAGGCCAGAAGACAGGCCAAATGCCCTACAACCGATTGTTTATTCATCCTGTTCCTTTATGTTTAAAACGATATCGCTTTTTTTAGAAATTCAAAAAAACTAAATCCATTTGCAAAAGTAGTGAATATAAACTTAATCAATCAAAGCCATTCGGGTTTATTTCGCAAAAAGAAGAGTTGCAACACAATAGCGTGGACAGACGAACCAACAAACCACACAACTTGGCATCTCTACGGAGATAATATTGCGAGTAAGCAAATGCAGAGTCAAATTTGCTTGTACTATGCCAATCCGCAAGAAAGAGGACGAAGCTAACCCATGCTAACTATTTGTGGGTTCGGGCCACAGACCCCGACACTCGATTATGGCGTATAGTATATCTCTTTCATCTATTAAACAATTTTATTCATTCCGATAAAATAAGAATATAAAAGACCATAACAAAAAAAGAGCTTCGGTTTTTCAACCGATGCTCTTTTTTCATATTAGAATTCTGCATTGTTTGGAGTACGTGGGAAAGGTATCACGTCACGGATGTTCGACATACCTGTCACAAAGAGCAACAGACGCTCGAAACCGAGACCGAAACCAGAGTGAGGACATGAACCGTAACGACGGGTATCGAGATACCACCACATATCCTTCATTGGGATATTCATCTCCTCAACACGTGCGAGAAGCTTGTCGTAATCAGCCTCACGCTCTGAACCACCGATAATTTCACCGATCTTAGGGAAGAGAACGTCCATAGCACGTACTGTCTTGCCGTCCTCGTTCTGCTTCATATAGAACGCCTTGATGTCCTTTGGATAATCGGTAAGGATTACAGGACGCTTGAAGTGTGTCTCAACAAGATAACGCTCGTGCTCCGAAGCCAAATCCACGCCCCAATATACAGGGAACTCGAACTTATGGCCTGCTGCTACTGCATCTTCAAGAATCTTGATACCGTCGGTATATGTCAAACGGACGAACTCTGTATTCACAATTGAACGCAAACGCTCGATAAGTTCCTTATCGAACATGTTGTTGAGGAATGTGATATCCTCGAGACAGTTATCCAACGCCCACTGCACGCAGTATTTGATGAATTCCTCGGCCAACTCCATATTGTCGATGATATCGTTGAATGCCACCTCGGGTTCGATCATCCAAAACTCAGCAAGGTGACGTGGAGTGTTTGAATTCTCGGCACGGAATGTAGGACCGAATGTATATATTGAACCAAGTGCTGTTGCAGCCAACTCACCCTCAAGCTGTCCTGAAACAGTAAGGCTCGCCTGCTTGCCGAAGAAGTCGCTGTCGTACTTTATGCTACCCTCGTCGTCCTTCTTGAGATCGTAAAGGTTCATCGTTGTTACCTGGAACATCTGTCCTGCACCCTCACAGTCTGAAGCTGTGATGATTGGTGTGTGGAAATAGAAGAAGCCTTTATCGTGGAAGAACTTGTGGATAGCATACGCCATATTGTGACGGATACGGAACACTGCGCCAAAAGTATTGGTACGTGGACGGAGGTGTGCCACTGTACGCATATACTCCATTGTTTGACCTTTCTTCTGCAAAGGATATGTACTGTCGCAAGCACCAAGCAACTCAATCTCTGTTGCCTGAATCTCTACAGACTGGCCACCGCCGATTGATTCGACGAGCATACCGTTAACGCTCAAACAAGCGCCAGTAGTGAACTGTTTTACAAGTTCCTCGTCAAACTTGTCAGCATCTATAACCACCTGTACATTATTGATTGTAGAACCGTCGTTAAGTGCTACGAAAGCAACCTGTTTACTGCTACGACGGGTTCTTACCCAACCTTTTACATTTACCTCAACACCGGCTTCCTTGCTCTTCAGGAGGTCGGAGATTTTTGTTCGTTTTATCGTTTTCATACGATTTATGTGTTGTAATGACTTTCTTATACTATTATTCGTATGCACCCATACGCAACATATTCACCTCTTTCTCAGTCAAATAACGCCAATCGCCACGACGAAGATTCTTCTTTGTCAAGCCGGCAAAAAGCACGCGGTCGAGCTTGTTCACTCTGTAACCGAGATGCTCAAGCATACGGCGGACGATACGGTTCTTGCCTGAGTGTATCTCTATACCTATCTGTGAACGGTCGGCCTCATTTACGTATGTCACTTCGTCGGCATATACATGGCCGTCCTCAAGCTCAATACCGTTTACGAGAAGATCCATATCGGACATTGCGACATTCTTGTCACATGTCACATGATAGATTTTCTTTTTCATAAACTTGGGATGAGTGAGCTTTGCCGCCATGTCGCCATCATTTGTCAACAATAGAACACCTGTTGTATTACGGTCGAGACGGCCTACGGGATAGATTCTCTCCTTGCCGATTCCACGCAGACAGTCAAGCACGGTCTTGCGTTCCTGAGGATCGTCAACTGTTGTTACACAATCCTTTGGCTTGTTGAGAAGAACATATACCTTACGCTCAGGATTGATGCGTTCACCATTGAAACGTACATCATCGGTAGGCGCAACCTTTGTACCGAGTTCGGTAACAGCAACACCGTTTACGGTTACAAGACCGGCCTCAATATAGTTGTCAGCCTCTCTACGAGAGCAGACTCCAGCATTAGAAAGGAATTTGTTAAGACGCAATGGAGCATCAGGATCGATCATCGCCTCGCGATATGCAGCACGTTTCTTGCTGCTGTACTTGGCATTAGGATCGTACGCACCTTTTCTGTTTGTTCTGTTTCCGTAAGTGCCACGACGCTCTGCGCCATACTCTACAGTATTCTCATTGGCAAAACGGTTATAACTGTTCTTGCGTGGAGCAAAATTACGTGATTCGCCGGCACCCGCCTTTGATTCATTGCCAAAACGGCCGAATGCGCCTCTCTCGCCACCGTAACGGCTGTTACCGTAATTTCTGTCACGGTCGAACGATCTGTTTCTACCGTATGTTCCACGAGCCTCGCCATCACGGTTTGTACGTCCGTATTGCGGACGTTCTTCCTGATTCTTATCGAAGCGAGGACGTTGCTTCAGCCTATTGTCACTATTGAAGTTCGGATTGAACGATGCTCTCTCCGACTTTCCACGCGAGCCGCCACCATTCTGGCGTTTATCTCTAAAATTATTCATTTGAAAATATCTTTACGAACCTCACGGTCCAAAATTAAATATTCTTATAAGCCAGTGTATGAATGAGGTGTGATTGCACGCAACTCCTCTTTTACACTCTCAGAAACATCAAGACCATCGATAAACTGAAGCAATGTATTCTGATTTATACCCTCATTGGTACGTGTCAAGGCTTTCAATGCCTCGTAAGGGTTAGGATATGCCTCTCTGCGAAGAATTGTCTGGATACCTTCGGCACAGACACTCCAGCAGTTGTCGAGTTCGTCATATATTGCACTCTCATTGAGAAGCAATTTGCGCAAGCCTACAAGCGAGCTCTTGATTGCAATAAGCATGTGGCCCATAGGAACACCTACATTACGCAACACAGTAGAGTCGGTAAGGTCGCGTTGCAAACGTGAGATAGGCAATTTCATTGACAGATGGTCGAGAATTGCATTTGCAATACCAAGGTTACCCTCGCTGTTCTCGAAGTCGATAGGATTTACCTTGTGAGGCATAGCACTTGAACCTACCTCGCCGGCCTTGATCTTCTGCTTGAAGAACTCGTTTGATATATACTGCCAGAAATCCTTATCCATATCCATGATAATGATGTTCACGCGACGCATTGCATCGAACAGTGCAGCAAGGTTATCATAGTTTGAAATCTGTGTAGTGTACTGCTCGCGCTGCAAACCAAGATTCTCCTGAACGAACCTGTTTGCAAAAGCCTTCCAATCAATTGAAGGATATGCGACTCTGTGCGCATTGAAGTTACCTGTAGCACCGCCGAATTTTGCAGAAATAACGCATCTCTTAAGCTCGGCAAGCTGTGTCTCCAAGCGGTAAACGAATACCATTACCTCCTTGCCAAGACGGGTCGGAGAAGCAGGCTGGCCATGTGTGCGTGCAAGCATCGGAATGTTTTCCCAAGCCTGTGCATACTCCTTGAGCTGAGCAATCAACTCTTCAACCGCAGGATAATAGACATCGTTAAGAGCATCCTTTATAGAGCAAGGAACAGATGTATTGTTTATATCCTGTGATGTAAGACCGAAGTGAATGAATTCCTTATAGGCATCAAGACCACCGATAGCATCGAACTGCTCCTTAATAAAATATTCAACAGCCTTAACATCGTGGTTGGTAACCTTTTCTATATCCTTTACACGTGTTGCATTCTCCAATGTAAAATTCTTGTATATATCGCGAAGACGTGGGAAAAGAGTCTTGTCCATACCTTCAAGCTGAGGTATCGGCAATTCACATAGAGCGATGAAATACTCTATCTCCACAAAGACACGGTATTTAATAAGTGCATACTCAGAAAAATAGCCTGCAAACGGCTCTGCCTTACCCCTATAACGACCATCAATAGGAGATATTGCTATTAGAATATCAAGTTCCATTATACTATTTATTAAAAAAACGTTTTTCGTTACAAAAATAGCACTTTTTAGCCATAAACACTCATTGCCGACACAAAGTTTATCAAAAATTACACAAATTGTGACCCAATGGATAAAAAATTATGCAATAAGAGTAAAAAAAAATAACCCACGCTTTGCGTAGGTCGGCTTCGTGGACGTTGACGGATTCGAACCGCCGACCCTCTGCTTGTAAGGCAGATGCTCTAAACCAGCTGAGCTAAACGTCCGATATTTCAATTGTTTATGGTGGACGTTGACGGATTCGAACCGCCGACCCTCTGCTTGTAAGGCAGATGCTCTAAACCAGCTGAGCTAAACGTCCAATAAGTTGCAATTCTCATTTGCGATGCAAAAGTACTGCAAATAATTACAACCACCAAATTTTTCAATGTTTTTTTTATTTAAAAATCAAAAAAAGCACAAAATGGGCCCATAAGCCCACTTTGCACAAGTAGAATACTATACGTTATTTTACGATTTCGATGATAGCACGACGATTCAGGTATTTAGTGCTGTAATCACTCGATTCACCTTGACCGGTAGCAGATACAACCTCGGCACCATTGGCACGCAACATTCCGGCGACAGTTTCTGCACGCTGCAAAGAGAGTTCCTTGTTATACTCCTCAGGGCCGACAGTATCAGCATAGCCGACAACACGCAACTTCACACCTGCCGCTTTTGCAGCCTCAGCATAGGCCTTTATATTCAACTCTTCCTTCTTTGAGTCCAGAACCGCCGAACCGAATGGGAAGAACACCGACTGTTCAACATCAACGAAATGCGGTTTGCAGGCAAGTTGTGAACATTTTCTCTCTGCCGCATCAAGCTGATTCTTGAGATTCACAATTTCGGCATGCGCTTTCCTGTTCCTTGCATCAGCATCAGCCAAACCGGTTTCAAGATCAGCTATAACACTTCCGTAAACCGCCATAGCAGCCGGCACATCTACCGAATGATTCCAACCTGGCTTACCAAGACGGAATGTGACACCAGCAGAAACACTCCACATCATATCATGTCCTTCAGAACCGGCAATACCGCTGAAACCGTTACGGAAGAAATACCCTTCGAGTTCAAGATTGATTGCCCAACGTTCGGCTATACGAAATGTATTGATAAGGCCATAATTGGCAACCAAACTGCCCGAAAGGCCAGACCAATCCTCGTAGCTATAGGCACGTCGTCCTGCCCAGCCGAAACCAATATAAGGGATAGCGTTGTAGACACGGTCTTCTTTATAACCACAGCACAGATTTGTCAAATTAAGGAGAGCATCATAGTGAAACACCGCCAAAGAGGTGTGTTCGCCATCTTTGTAACATTTCATATTAAGGCCGTTATAGCCCACCCTCCAACCGAAACCGGGAGTATGCCATTTACCAAAATGCGCATTCACGTTAGGAGAAATGTGCTTGAACGGGCTTTCGCCCTTTGTAACTACGCCATTGTAAAGATTAATACCACCGTTCACGTCAATAAACCAGTTGGCACCAAAACGATTCGTTTCGACACTATGCTCTTTCAAAGGAAGTACAATCTCCTCAACAACGACTTCTTGAGCATAAGAAAACACCACTGAACCGGCAATAGCCAGAGAAAGCATAATTTTCTTCATAGCTTAATCAATTTAAATTTACTTTTTTATTTTCATAACATATCATAGGAACAAACAACACAGACAATTGTTTGCCTGCAACATGGTGCAATCGATATTTATTACAAAGTAGCCATACGGCACGCACAAAAAAAAGAACCTTCCGCCCTTATAAGGAAAAGAAGGTTCCATATGCATAAACTGATTTATATTCGACTATCTTGAAAAATTGCGTTCAATATCCTTATCCGGCATTATATAGACTACCGTTGAACCGTCAGGAGCAATAGACGGCATTGATGTACGGAACAGATCATCGACCAGTGTCGTCATCTCCTCCTGCGACAGCAATTGGCCGGTTACAATCGCAACCTGTTTCGCCATCGACAAGGCAATACGCTCATCTATCCTTGTTTTTGCACCGTTTGTCTCGTCCATGACACCATGAACAATCTCCATAAGCAAATCGACAGGAGAGAGCCCCTCGATTCCGGCAGGTACTCCATTTATGGCAAATGAGCCGCCACCCAAAGAGGATATGTCAAAGCCCAATGCAGCAAGTTCATCCTGCACATTGTCTATGGTCGCGGCTTCATTGACCGTCACATCCAACCTATCAGGGAAAAGCAGTCCTTGCGATACGGCAGGCTTATCGGCCATCTGCTCTCTATATTTTTCAAACAGAACTCTCATGTGCGCACGACGCTGGTGTACCCACATAAGACCGGACTTTACCGGAATGAGTATATACTGCCCTTTATATTGCGACATAGGAACGTACTCTTCGGCAAACGCCACATCATCAGCCGCATTACACGCAGCAGGCGTGTCAACCTCGGGCAGATCCTCGAAAGGAGACAAATCAAGCGGCTTTCTGTCCACCGTATCTTCATACATCATCTCCCACGAACCGCCGGCAGTCCTGTAATCGGGCATTCTGTTCTTGAAAGGATTGTATCCCGGATTATACGAGACACGTGGTGCCGCAACCGGCGCTGTATTGCCACCGGAAATATCCATCACAGGTATTTCGGGGATATTATCGTCATCGAATTCAAGACTTGGAGCTGCATTAAAGCGGCCCAATGCCTCACGAACAGCCGCAGAGATGATCTTCCAAAGATCGGACTCATCCTCAAACTTTATTTCGGTCTTGGTTGGATGGATATTGACATCGATACGTGAAGGATCGACATTTATACACAAGAAAAACGGCACCTGTTCGCCTTGCGGTATAATATCCTCAAAGGCACTATTAACAGCCTTGGCAAAATATGGATGGCGCATGTATCTGCCGTTCACAAAGAAGTATTGCAATACGCCTTTCTTGCGTGCACTTTCAGGAGTTCCCACGAAACCTTTTACATTTATAATAGGAGTAGTAACCTCAACCTCGACCAACTGCTGGTTTATTTTCTTTCCGAACAGATTGACAATCCTTTGTCGGAAAGAAGAGGGAGGCAACGACACTATTTCGGCACCATTATGCGAAAGCGTAAATTCAATTCCGCAATTAATGAGCGCGACACGTTCAAACTCTGTCACAATATTGTTAAATTCCGTCTGAATCGACTTCAAGAACTTACGCCTCGCCGGAATATTGTAAAAAAGATTCTTGACCTTGAAATTACTGCCGGCCGGCACCATTACAGGTTCCTGTGTTTCAAGTACTGAACCGGAGATAACCACATTGGTTCCCAGCTCATCATCGGGACGCTTTGTCAAAAGCTCCACCTGCGCCACAGCCGCAATAGAGGCAAGAGCTTCGCCACGGAATCCCATCGTAGAAAGCGAGAAAAGATCTTCGGCAGACTTTATCTTCGATGTTGCATGACGTTCAAAGGCAAGACGTGCATCAATCTCGGACATTCCTTTTCCGTCATCGATAACCTGTATTAATGTCCGTCCGCCATCGGAAACGACAACCTGTACTTTTGTTGCTCCTGCGTCGACAGAGTTCTCCATCAGTTCCTTGACTACAGACGAAGGGCGCTGGACTACCTCTCCTGCCGCAATCTGGTTGGCAACAGAATCGGGTAATAACTGTATTATATCTTTCATGCACAATCAGAATTAAAACACAAAGACACCTCTCAATATATAACAGAGCAAGAACACACACACAATCAATGCAGCGACCGCAACACGTGTTGTAATGCGTGTACCGTTGGCTTTACGACGTGCGACATGAGAATTTTCGGCAGAAAATGCACCATGCAGGCGTTCGCTGTATCCCTCCTCACGAGGAGGCAACATACCCAAATCGCGCTTGGCACTCTCTACAATCTTGTCAAGTTTCTCTTTACGCTCGTCAACGAAGATATATTTATGATTGAATTTGCGCGGTTCGCGCATCTTGAACATTCCCATAGTTATTTCTTCTTTTCTTTAAAACGTTCCAAAGTAGGCAACGGTATATCATCTTTTCTGATAAGCTTCAACTGCATATCAGAATGTTTGCCTCGCCAATTGAAAATATCCTCCTTGCTACGTGGGCGTGCATAATCGAACCATGCGAAATTATCAAGCAAACGTTTATCGGCAGGCCTTTGCCCCATCGGATAAAAAATTCCTGTAGCCTCGTTCGGAACGACCATCTTTTCGACCTGACCTTCGGCCAGATAAACAATTGCACGTCCGGAAACCATGGTATTCATACCCACATGAGAATCATCAGCTTCATCTATTGGATAAAAAATAATCTCCACGCTTCCTATAACCTGCATCTCGCACAGCTTGCCGTCCTTAAAGAAGAATTTCATCTCCTGACCTTTCACCTGATTATAGTCATCGTCAGATATGCGCTCGGCATAAAGTGTCTGGTTGACCACATGCACCCAGTCGATTGAAGCTGTATCCAAATAGATATCTATTTTTTCTCCGAGCAGTTGCACTCCCTTGTTCCACATAATAGGGTCCTTATACATGGTCATGCATGTATCGCGGGAATCGAAAACAAGAGAGTCGCATATTGCCTGCATCTCCTTTCCCCATGCGCTCACCTTATTATATGCCCTTATTTGACGATATAAAGAATCGGTATCTACATTGTACGAAACAACCCAGATGGTATCTGCATGCATAAAAAGCGAATCACGCTGAGAATAGTCGGTAACAACAGCCCTGCCGGTAACATAGGCCGAATCGACAACTTCATTCAGATAGGCATACTCGCCTGACAGCATGTTACGGTTCACAGTATCGTTAAACACAATATTTCCGAACACTTCGCTATAGCCGCTCTGCATATCGTAATATATGGAATCGGCTGTAACATTCTTGCTTTCATTATACAACACCGAACGGTCGAGCAGATAAGCCAGCCTTTCCGCAGTATTATAACGTCCTTTTTCGGAATATATCTCGCTGTCATCGCTATATATGTTGGTCGGTCCCAAAATTGTAGCGACCTTACTGTCGGTATTATACAACAACGTATCGGAAAGCATCTTGAATTTAGGATGCTCAAGACTCACATCATACTGGAAAAAGGCATCTTTTGTATCTACATCATACTCTCCATAATTGGAAGTGAGGACACTTTCTCCATCATGTAAAGTACCATGCTCGGTGAAAAAACCGAGGTTCTCATTTCTGTCAAAATCGAGACTATCCGTTGTTAGAGTCGTATTTTTATCTATAAGCTTTACATTATGACGTACACGGGCAAGATTGACATCACCGTCATAATCGAGATAGTCGCCATACAGAAAGAGTGTATCACCCTGCTCCATGCGTACATTACCGAATGCCTGGAAAGCATTCTTCTTCTGGAAGTAATGCGCGCTGTCACAATACATATACATACTGTCTCGGCGGAAACGTACATCACCGACCAATATCCATGCATCGGGATTTATAGCTTCGTCGAAACGGGTGACATCGGTATGCAACATGTGGATAAAGCTCTTTGAACGTACCGAAGAGCTGTCACCGGCTACATTCTCCTGCGAATACAGAGGAAACTGCAGCAATAATATAAATATGGATAATAAAATTCTATGCATTGACTACTGTCACTCCTCAAAGAATTTCCAATGAGGATAGATAAAGTCACATTCGTGACTGTCGCGATTAATTCTTACATATGTATTCTGTTGCTTCTCCTTTATCCACTCCTGAATGCGTTCGTCACTGAGCTTTGACTGATACATATACTGGAGTGTCTCATAATCCTCACTGAGTGTTGCAACATGCGCATCGGTCCTTGACTTCAATTTGGCAATGGCACATACGGTTTTACCATTATCAAGTTGCCAGGTAAAAGGCTGTGATATCTCACCCACAGAAAGACCATCGACAACTCTTGCCACATCAACAGGAAGTTCGTCCAATCCAAAGTGAGATGAAGCCGTATTCTTGTTATACATTATGCCATAATTGTTTCGTGTATCCTTATCATGAGATATAATCTCCGCGCCCTCCTCAAAGGTAAACTTCTTGTCTTTGATATCCATTGCAATAGAATCAAGACGTACAAGCATCTTTTTGATATTCTCGCTTGAATATTGCGGCTTTCGCAAGATATGACGCACTTTCACGCGGTCGCCACGCTTCTCGATAAGCTGTATTATATGGAAACCATATTCAGTTTCAACAATCTTTGACACCTTGTTCGGATCGGTAAGACTGAATGCTACTGTAGCAAACTCTGGTTGCAACTGACCACGGCCCATAAAATCACATTCACCACCACGACGGGCAGAACCTGGATCTTCGGAATAGAGCAGAGCCAATGTCGAGAAACTTGTTTCTCCGCTTGTTATACGCTCAGTATACTCTCGCAACTCGCCTTTCACCCTTTCAATCTCTTCAACATCCATCTCGGGTTCGAGTGTTATGACCTGAACCTCGACCTGCTGCTGAATAAAAGGAAGACTATCCTTTGGCAATGAGTCATAAAAACGACGTACAAGCATTGGAGAGACTTTGATCTCGCCGACGATTTTCATCTTCATACGCTCCATCATCTCCATATTATAGAGCTGTTCGCGGTACATTTCCCTGATTTCGGCAGAATTCTTGTCGAAATACTCCTCCATTTTCTCCTTAGAGCCGATTTTCTGTATCACGACACTCATCTGGGCCTCAACCTTTCTCATGATATCAGCCTCATCAACAATTATACTGTCCAGATCGGCCTGATGCAAGAACAGTTGCTGTACGGCAAGATCTTCGCCTACCACACAATATGGATCACCCTCAAATCTACGTCCGTTGCCTTGCCAGAATCGTATGGCATCCTCTATATCGGAACGCAGGATACATTTGTCACCTACAACCCATTCAACCCTATCTATGACATTGTCCTGTGCAATAACACAGAATTGCAACAACGACAATATACCAAGGAATAAATATCTTCTCATACTTTTATATTTACAATGCCTATATGGCACATTTTCAAAATATTATAATCTTGCCCCTTTCAAAAGCCTCGTTATACAAAGAGCGTTTCTTCTCTTTTATAAAACCGGCTCTCCTTGAATTGACAAGCAATTCCTTTATTTCAGGAACGACCATTTCTATCGGCTTTATATCACCTTTCTGTATTAAAGAGTCTGCACTTACAAAATAGGTATATCCACCATGCTTGAACTCAATAGTCTCCTTTTTCTTCAAGCGCTCATTCAACTGATATTCAGTCAAAGGTGTCTGGCCTGACATTTCGGAGACAGTACGCCACTCTTCAAAAAAGGCATCATAGAAAGCAGAATTGGCAAGACTGTATTTTTCAATAAGTTCAAGATCCTCGCTATTGCGTCTCATACACCAGGAACGTAATTTGCCCATACCAGGTGATTTGTCCGCAACTTTCAAGAGCAGCCCCTTGAACATAGGCTCTTCTGCCTCAAACATGTGCCCGTTTTCATCATAAAACTGCTTTATATCATCATTGGATATATCTGATACAAGCTGTTGGTTAACCAAACCGTCCTGATATATGCTAAGGATGAGACCACGACGATACTTCTCAACCATGCTTTCTATATCGACAGTAGAAGCTACATTTTCCGACGCCTTGTCATAAAACAGATGTTCTATAGCCCAACGCTCTATATAGTCGCTTATAAAACGGGCACTGTCGACTCCATGTCCATAAATTGCATACATCAACTCCACTTCATCCTTGTACAGATAGGAACCATCGATAGACGCAACAGGTATTCGTCCCTTATGAAGATCCTCACCATTGCAGCCAAGCAACAGCACGAAAGACAAAAGAGCAAAAAAAATGTTGCATTTACCGAGCATAGGGCAAAATCCTGTATACAAAGATTATAAAAACAAATAAAATAACATACTCGCCATATAGCGAGTATATTATATATCCGCAGTTTTTTGCGAAGATACAAAATAATGGAGAAAAAGAGAGAATCAGTTATGATTATTAACTGTTTTTAAAACCTTCTTCTTTACATTAACTTTATATTTCTTACGCAATTGCTTTACCCACTTATTTTCAAGATGCTTCTGGTAATCATTCTGCACGGCACCCTTTACATCCTTATATGTTTCAGGCGCATCAATCACTGTACCCACGACATCAACATAGGCATAGCCTTTACGGTATTCGCCACCGACACCCTGGTTGAAAACGTACTTGTCAACCCAAGCATTGTCACCTGCAGCGAACAGTCCTATCTCGACACGGACAACACGAACCGAATCCTCAGGAAGATTCTCCTCAACAACAGCCTTATACTCATCGAAGTGTTTTCCTGCCAACATGTTTTTTATCATGTCAAGATTCTCTTGAGAATTGGCATGTACCACAGCACCACGATAGCGAGGGGAGTCGAACAGATATTTCTTTCTGTTCTTCTCAAAGAAGCTGTTCAAACCTTCTTCATCGGCAAGAGCCTTATCCCAGACCTCTCTTGTAGAGACCTCGAAGAAAAGCAAACCCTCGTAATACTCGCGCATGAGGTTGCCGAATTCAGGATATTTGCTCTCAAGCAGGCTATCTTCACGTGCAAGTGCTTCCTGAGGTGTCATATTGCCTCCGAATTCCTCAGCAAGATCAAAACCTCTTTTCATTCTTGCACGCAACTGGATATTCTCTCTTTCAAGCATCTTGATTATTGCAGGACGATATTCATCAAAACTTCCGAATGGACGTGATGAAAAACGTCTTACCACATGAAAACCGGCAGGTGACTCGAACGGTGCTGAACATTCACCATCCTTCAACGTATAAGCTACTGTCTCGAACTCCTTATAGGCCTGACCTTTTATAATCTCAAAAGGTTGCAGTGTCTGCTTTGGAATTGAATAGCGGATTGCAACATCCTCAAAAGAGGCACCGGCCAATAGCATTGCATACGCAGAATCAGCTTTCGCCTTGGAAGCCTCTACTGTTGCCACATCGGCCTTCTGATTTGCCGGGAAAAAGAGATGCGCAACCTTTACAAAGCCGTCTTTTCCGATTGTAACAGAGTCTTTTGCATATATTTTATACGCCTCTTCATTTACGTAATCCGGATCGGTCAGATAACTCTCTGCAAGCTGACTGCGATCTTTTGCGTATTCCTCTTTAAAAGATGTAAGCGTATCAAGCTTCAACGCTTCGGCCTCGGCAACCTTCAACTTGAAATCGATATACATCTGAAGGTAATCCTCAGCAGTCATAGTACTGTCGCTGATATTTCCACGGTTCTTGTTGAAAGCATATTCAAACTCGGAACGTAGAATTTTCTTGCCATTTATGGTCATAAGCACCGGGTCGTCTGCCATCTGTGCAGACAGACCCGCTACTGTAACCAAAGATAGTAGAAATGTATACAATCTTCTCATACGTCTATTATTCTGGACGGCTATAATTTGGAGCCTCACTTGTGATAGAGACATCGTGAGGGTGACTCTCCAACACACCGGCATTTGTTATACGGACGAATTTGGCATTATGCAATGCTTCAATATCCTTTGCACCACAATAACCCATACCTGAGCGCAAACCACCTACCAACTGATATATAACTTCGAAGAGAGTACCCTTGTATGGTACACGAGCCGCGATACCTTCAGGAACAAGCTTTTTCTTATCAGCTGTATCTGCCTGGAAATAGCGATCCTTTGAACCATTTTCCATAGCCTCGAGAGAACCCATTCCACGGTATGATTTGAATTTACGGCCATTGAAGATGATTGTATCACCAGGAGACTCTTCTGTACCTGCAACCAAAGAACCGATCATTACACAGTATCCACCGGCAGCCAAAGCCTTAACGACATCGCCAGAATAGCGCAAACCACCATCGGCAATCAAAGGCACACCTGTACCTTCAAGAGCTTTTGCAACATCATATACAGCAGAAAGCTGTGGAACACCAACACCTGCAACAACGCGTGTAGTACAGATTGAACCAGGACCGATACCGACCTTTACGGCATCAGCGCCGGCATCAGCCAACATTCTGGCAGCCTCACCTGTTGCAACATTACCGACAACTATATCAATCTGTGGGAAAGCAGCCTTAGCCTCCTTTAGTTTCTGAACCACACCGGCCGAATGACCATGTGCTGTATCGATGATGATAGCATCAACACCAGCGTCAACCAAAGCCTTGATACGCTCCATTGCATCAACAGTGACACCTACACCGGCAGCAACGCGCAAACGTCCTTTGCTATCCTTACAAGCCATTGGTTTATCTTTTGCCTTGGTTATATCCTTGAATGTAATAAGACCAACCAAACGACCCTCGTTATCGACAACAGGCAACTTCTCAATCTTATTTTCGCGCAAGATATTTGCAGCTGCCTCCATATCGGTCTGTTGATTTGTCACAACCAAACGATCGGCAACGGTCATGATTTCGCATATAGGACGATCCATGTTCTTCTCGAAGCGCAAATCGCGGTTGGTAACAATACCAACAAGTTTCTTGGCCTCATCAACTACAGGAATACCACCAATATGGTATTCCGCCATAATATCAAGTGCATTCTTTACTGTCGCCTGTGGCTGGATAGTAATCGGATCATATATCATACCGTTTTCGGCACGCTTTACAATAGCAACCTGATGTGCCTGCTCAGCGATGGACATATTCTTGTGAATAACACCGATACCGCCTTCACGTGCTATGGCAATTGCCATCTTTGCCTCTGTAACAGTATCCATAGCAGCAGTTACAAAAGGGACATTAAGTTCTATATTTCTTGAAAACTTCGTCTTTAAAGAAACCTCCTTGGGCAGCACCTCAGAGTATGCAGGAATAAGCAATACATCGTCATAGGTCAAACCGTCCATTACAATTTTTTCTTTTATAAAATCATTCATAGTCTATAATAATTATATTTTAATTTCCCATTTCTGATATGAATTTAACACGCACAAGACGTATCTCCTCTTCACTATATTCACCTCCGAGTTCCTCTATCGCAATATCAATATTGTCCGTATCTGAATTCTTGAAGTAATCATAGATTTCACAAAGATTCTCTTCATCAAGTATCTCCTCAAGGAAATAGTCAATATTCAGTTTGGTTCCCGAGTAAACGATAGATTCGATATCGTCTAACAATTCGTCAAACTCAACACCTTTACTTATTGCAAGGTCATCAAGCGCAATCTTGCGGTCGATAGCATTGATTATGGCAACCTTCAGTTTCGACTTGTTGGCAACTGTTCTTATACGTATATCCTCGGGACGGTCTATTTCATTCTCTTCGCAATGACGCTTGATCAGAGCGCAGAACTCCTCGCCATAGCGTTTGGCTTTACCTTCACCAACGCCTGGGATATTCTTCATCTCTTCGATCGTTATAGGATATGTAGTTGCCATAGCCTCAAGTGAGGGATCCTGGAATATTACATAAGGAGGCAATTCAAGTTGCTTTGAAAGTTTCTTTCTAAGATTTTTCAACATGGCATACAGTTCAGGATCAACTGCAAACGAGTTCCCTGTCTGTATCACAGTCTCCTCCTCATCATAATCCCTATCTTCGACAATCTTGAAAGATACTGGCTTTTTCAAGAAATCCTTACCGGCCTTTGTTACCTTTATTATACCGTAATTCTCAACATCCTTATCAAGATAACCTGCAATAAGCGCTTGGCGCACAACGGCATTCCAACGCTTTGCATCCTCATCATCACCACAACCGAAACACTCGAGTTCGTCGTGCTTATGAGAGATTATGTCTGCGGTTTCTTTACCAAGGAGAACATCTATTATATATTCTACCTTAAAATTCTCTTTAATAGCAAGAACTGTTTCTATAACAGTTTCCAGCAATTCTTTTGCCTCCACCTGTTTTTTAGGAGATTGGCAGTTGTCACAATTTCCACAGTTTTCCACGTCGTATTTCTCTCCAAAATAATGTAACAATAATTTTCTGCGACAAACAGCAGATTCCGCATATGCTGTTGTTTCATACAACAACTGCCGTCCGATATACTGCTCGGCAAGAGGTTTGCCCTCAAGGAATTTCTCCAATTTCTGCAAATCCTTGTTGTTGTAGAATGTAATACATTGTCCCTCACCACCATCTCGACCGGCACGACCGGTCTCCTGATAGTAACCTTCGAGGCTCTTAGGGATATCATAGTGTATTACATAACGAACATCCGGTTTGTCTATACCCATTCCAAATGCTATCGTGGCAACGATAACATCTATCTTTTCCATAATAAAATCATCTTGAGTCTGCGAGCGCATAGCTGAATCCATTCCGGCATGATATGGTTTCGCAAGTATCTCGTTTGCCTGCAATATTTCGGCAAGTTCCTCTACTTTTTTACGACTCAAGCAATATATAATACCCGATTTTCCCGGATTGGCCTTAATGTATTTTATTATCTCCTTATCAACGTCCTTTGTCTTTGGGCGTACCTCATAATAAAGATTTGGACGGTTAAAAGAAGACTTGAAATCAGGAGCATCTTGAATTCCAAGATTCTTCTTGATATCATCACGCACCTTTGTTGTAGCTGTGGCAGTCAAAGCAATTATAGGCGCCTTGCCAAGCTCGTTTATTATAGGGCGTATGCGACGATATTCAGGACGAAAATCATGTCCCCATTCCGATATACAGTGAGCCTCATCTATAGCATAGAACGATATTTTTATGCTTTTCAGGAACTCGACATTTTCTTCCTTTGTCAAAGATTCAGGAGCTACATAAAGCAATTTTGTTTTACCGGAAAGGACATCTTCCTTTACAATATCAATTGCCTGCCTAGTAAGAGAAGAATTTAAAAAATGGGCAACTCCATCCTCTTCATTGAGATTCCTGATTGCATCAACCTGATTTTTCATCAATGCAATCAGTGGCGATATCACTATCGCAGTACCTTCCATAACAAGCGACGGCAACTGGTAGCACAATGACTTGCCACCACCTGTCGGCATAAGAACAAAAGCATCATTTCCTTCAAACAAGTTCTTAATGACAGCTTCTTGATCCCCTTTAAACGTATCAAAACCGAAATTCTCTTTCAGAATTTCCGTCAAATTGCACTTCTTTGTCATTTTACAGTACACCTATTTGATAACAAAGTTATAAATATATCGATAAAACACACAACTTTTTTCAAATATATTTTTAGAAAATATATAATTTCACTCCAACGGCCATACCAACACCTATAAATAAAAAAACCTTTCGCATTGAAAGGTTTTTTCATCTATATAAAATCCGTTGTCATGCACCGGCAATAGAAGTACTTTTTTCTATCTGCTTCTTGGCGTACTCTTTGGTAATTTTGCAGGTTTTCACACCGCTTGACGGAACATCAAACATCTTTTCCATCATTATTGTCTCGACAATCGAGCGCAAGCCTCGTGCACCAAGCTTATATTCCACAGCTGTATCAACAATGTAGTCAAGTGTTTCAGGCTCAAAGGTAAGCTCTACACCATCCATCTCCATCAGCCTGATATACTGCTTTACCAAAGAATTCTTCGGTTCTGTAAGGATGTTACGCAATGTTTCACGATCAAGAGGACGCAATGAGGTCAATATAGGCAAACGGCCCACAATTTCCGGGATAAGACCGAACGAGCGCAGATCCTGTGGTGCAATATAGCGCATCATGTCGCTTTTATCAACCTGTTTGCTGTTCTGCACCGAATTATAGCCGACAACATGGGTATTCAGACGCTGGGCAATCTTTTTCTCGATACCATCAAAAGCCCCGCCGCATATGAACAATATATGCTTCGTATTGACAGGTATCATCTTCTGATCAGGATGTTTACGTCCACCCTGAGGGGGCACATTCACAATAGAACCCTCAAGAAGTTTCAATAATCCTTGCTGAACACCTTCTCCGCTTACATCACGGGTTATAGAAGGGTTATCGCTTTTACGTGCAATCTTGTCAATCTCATCAATAAAGACTATACCACGTTCTGCTTCCTCAACATTGTAATCGGCAACCTGTAACAGACGTGTAAGGATACTTTCAATATCCTCACCCACATATCCGGCCTCGGTCAACACTGTAGCATCGACGATAGTAAAAGGAACTTTCAAAAGGCGGGCGATGGTACGGGCAAGCAACGTTTTTCCTGTACCTGTACTGCCAACCATAATGATATTGCTCTTTTCTATCTCAACATCATCACATGCGTCACGTTGCATGAGACGTTTATAATGGTTATACACAGAAACCGCCAATGCGCACTTTGCCTCATCCTGTCCAATGACATATTCATCAAGGAATGCTTTGATCTCTTTTGGTTTCGGCAACTCTGTCATTTCAATGTCACTTTTTGGCAAAAGAGACTCTTCACGCAGGATTGCATGAGCCTGCTCAACACAATCGTTGCATATATAACCGGTCATACCGGTCATCAGCAAAGCTACCTGCTCTTCGGTCCTACCACAAAAACTACAACGTTTCTTACCCTTCTCTGCCATTACAAAATGTTATTTACGGATAAGCACATTATCAATCATACCATACTCTTTTGCTTCAAGAGCTGTCATCCAATAGTCACGGTCGCTATCGGCCCATACCTTGTCAAAAGGCTGCTTGCTATGATCTGAGATAATTGTGTAAAGTTCTGTCTTAAGCTTCTGTATTTCGCGCGCGGTAATTTCAATATCGCTTGCTTGACCTTGCACACCACCGAGTGGCTGATGTATCATCACTCGGCTATGTGTAAGAGCAGAACGTTTACCCTCAGCACCGGCAACAAGAAGCACAGCCGCCATGCTCGCAGCCATACCTGTACATATTGTTGCCACATCGCTCGAGATGAACTGCATTGTATCATAAATACCAAGACCGGCATATACCGAGCCACCGGGAGAGTTTATATAGATAGAGATATCCTTTCCGCTATCCACAGAGTCCAGATACAACAGCTGCGCCTGAAGGGTGTTTGCTGTATAATCGTCGATTTGTGTACCGAGGAAGATGATTCTATCCATCATCAAACGTGAGAAAACGTCCATCTGAGTAACATTCAGTTGTCTTTCCTCAAGGATATATGGGTTCAAATATTGCGACTGCGCTTTGATAACACCGTCAAGCACCATACTATTCATCCCAAGGTGCTTGGTTGCATATTTTCTAAAATCATCTCTCTCCATACAACAAAACCTTTATTTTTTTATACTATATAATATTAAGCGTTCTCTGACACTTTCTTGTTGAAATCCTCAACAGAAACAGTCTCCTCGTTCAAAGTAACAACAGACTTGATTGACTGGATAAGTTTCACGTCAACAGCACGGTTGATAAGAGCCTCGCGTGTCTTGTCCTGCTTGAGCATCTCCTTAGCATAGTTCTCGAGCAAATCCTCAGGAACATTTGCCATTCCATACTGAGCGAACTGATCACGAGTTGCATCCTTTGCTACAGAAAGAACATCGTTGTCATCGATCTTGATTTCGAACTTCTTGGCAAGCTGCTCCTTGATAAGATGCCATGAAAGTTCTGTAAGGCTCTTCTGGAAGTCCTCCTCGCTTACTGCTTCAGCACCCTCAGCCTTATTCATATCCATGATACGGCGCAAGATAGACTCGTTGAATTCGAGCTTACCAACCTTCTCCATCAAGTAAGAACGTACATCCATCAAAAGCTTGTAATCGCTCTCAACCTCGAAACGACCAGCAAACTGCTCTGCGATCTTGGCACGGAACTCCTCTTCTGTCTTAACAACATCCTTACCAAATGCCGCATCGAACACATTCTGATTGATTTCACTTGCAACAAAGCGTGTAATCTCAGAGATTGTGAAAGTAAACTCACCTGCGTGAGCAGCAACCTCGCTCTTCTCAACCTTAAGAAGTGAAGCCAACTCAGCCTCATTGTTATCGAAAGCTACAGAAGGATTGAATGTAACAACATCGTTCACCTTTGCACCGGCAAAGAGAGCCTTCTGGTCGTCATTCTTCATATATGATGGCATCATCACAGCCTCACGTACCACGACACCTTCCTCTACAGACTCAGCCAAAGTACCCTTAAGCATGTCACCATTCTCATATGCCTCAACCTGCTTGTACTCACCGCAACGCTGTGCGAAAGCATTTGCCTGACCATCGATCATTTCCTTTGTCGGCTCGATTCTATAGTATGGAAGAGCATCGCTCTTATCAAGAACGGCCTCGAACTTAGGTGCAAGAGCCACTTCGAACTCGAAAGTGAACTCCTTATCCTCAGCCATATTGATACCGGCCTGCTGCTCCTCGATTGGAAGAGGCTCACCAAGCATATCTACCTTATTCTCTCTGATATACTCAAATATCTTTGTCTGCAACAGTTTGTTGATCTCCTCGGCCTTTACAGCAGTACCATACTGCTTCTTGATCAAGCCCATTGGCACCATACCTGGACGGAAGCCAGGGATATTTGCCTTCTGACGGAAGTTCTTCAACTGCTTTTCAACCAATGCTGAATAATCTGCCTCCTGGATATTCACAACGAGGCGTGCGCTTGTAGCGTCCTGATTTTTAAGTGTAATTTCCATTTATATAAAAATTAAATATTATTCTACTCCGAATTTAGAATTGCAAATTTACAATTTCTTATGGATATATTCAAAAAAAAAGCCGTTTTTACTCGTTTTAAAAACAAAAAGTACAACAGAACAGCGTAAAACACGCACAAAGCTACACAACAAAAAAGAAAAACGAGTTGTTGAAATGACATTCAACAACCCGCATATTATTTAAAAAACCGGACATCAAAGCTGGAACTCACGTTTTCTCAGCACAAAGTCACGACCCAGATATTTCTCGCGTACTATAGTATTTTCTGCAAGAACCTCAGGAGTTCCCTCGAAGAGGATACGGCCCTCAAAAAGCAGATAGGCCCTATCGGTAATGCTGAGTGTCTCCTGCACATTATGGTCTGTAATCAGAATTCCGATGTTCTTGTCCTTTAACTTCCATACAATATATTGGATATCCTCAACGGCAATAGGATCGACACCGGCAAACGGCTCGTCAAGCATAATGAATTTGGGATCGATCGCAAGACATCGCGCAATCTCTGTACGTCGTCTCTCGCCACCGGAAAGGCGGTCACCCAAGTTCTTGCGCACCTTTTGCAAGCGGAACTCTTCGATAAGACTCTCCAACTTCTCCTTCTGGTACTCCTTTGATTTGCCGGTAAGTTCAAGAACCGAAGCGATATTATCCTCGACCGTCATCTTACGGAATACACTTGCCTCCTGAGCAAGATAACCTATGCCGGCACGCGCACGCTTGTATACAGGAAACTTTGTTATCTCCTCGTCATTGAGAAAGATATGACCGTCATTAGGCACGACCAGGCCCGTTGTCATATAAAACGATGTCGTTTTACCGGCACCGTTAGGACCAAGCAACCCAACAATTTCCCCCTGCTTGACATTGAAGGAGACGTTGTTCACCACAGTACGCTTGCCATATCTCTTGACAAGATTTTCGGTACGCAACACCATTTTTTCAGCAGGATCCATTTCGTCAAAACCGTTTGTCATATCCTTTTCTTGATTTTACCCGGCAAAAATAACTCATTTTTGTCTTTCTCGCAACAAAAGAGTCGCTTTAAACGACTAAAAGGTATATACAGGGAAGATTGTCATATTTATTAACATTCAATAAAATAAAAAATCGTACCTTTGCAAAAACTTTAAGAAGAAGGAACCGGATTCCTTCATATTACAAACAGAAAGATGATACTCGTTGACTCAATAAAGACATTCGGAGAGTATATCTTGCTTATGAAGCGAGTACTTTCCCAACCAGAACGATGGAGAGTTTTCTTCCGCAGAATGCTACACGAAATGTACCAGCTTGGAGTAAATTCGATTCCCATAGTACTGCTCATATCGTTTTTTATCGGTGCCGTCATATGCATCCAGTTGAAACTGAACATTGAAAGCCCTTGGATGCCCAAGATGGTTGTAGGATACTCAACACGTGAAATCCTCATCCTTGAATTCTCGTCATCGATTATGTGTCTGATCCTTGCAGGAAAAGTCGGTTCCAACATCACATCCGAGATAGGTACCATGCGCGTGACGCAACAGATCGACGCACTTGAGATCATGGGAGTGAATTCCGCCAATTTTCTCATACTACCCAAAATCACAGCCCTAATATCCATGATTCCAATGCTTGTAATCTTCAGCATAGCAGCAGGAACTGCAGGAGCTTTCGCTATTGGCAAGTTTACCGGAATAATGACACCTGAGGATCTTATGGTTGGATTACAATATGAGTTCCAACAGTGGTACATATGGTGCAGCATCATAAAATCCGTTGCATTCGCATTTATAATAACCAGCGTCTCGTCATTTTACGGATATAGGGTTTCAGGCGGATCATTAGAAGTAGGAAAAGCAAGTACAAATGCGGTAGTAAGCTGCAGCGCGCTTATACTTTTCGCCGATATGGTACTCACACAATTACTAATGCAATGATAGAGATTTCTTCAATATACAAAAGATTCGAAGAGCAGACCGTACTGAACAATGTCAGCGCACTCTTCGATGACGGCAAGACAAACCTTATTATAGGCAAGAGCGGTGCAGGAAAGACAGTACTGCTGAAATGCATTGTAGGCCTTCTGACTCCCGAAAAAGGCAAGATCATATACGACGGCCGCGACATAGTTTCATTTAACAAGAAAGAGATGATGCTCCTGCGACGCGAGATAGGTATGCTTTTCCAGAATGCAGCCCTGTTCGACTCTATGAGTGTACTGGAAAACGTAATGTTCCCGCTCGACATGTTCTCGGACATGCCATATAAGGAGCGTGTGAAACGTGCACAGTTCTGTCTTGACCGCGTAAGCATGCTTGAAGCTCAGGACAAGTCACCGGATGAATTGTCGGGAGGTATGCAGAAACGTGCAGCCATAGCCAGAGCTATCGCACTTGGGCCAAAATATCTTTTCTGCGATGAGCCTAACTCAGGCCTTGACCCACAGACATCATTGAAAATTGATGAACTCATACACGACATCACCAAAGAGTACAACATAACAACAATCGTGAACACCCACGACATGAATTCTGTAATGGGAATCGGCGACCACATACTTTTCCTCGCTGATGGCCGGTTGTCATGGGAAGGGAACAAAGACGAGATATTACATACAGACAACGAAACGCTCAACAATTTCCTGTTCTCGTCCGACTTGGTAAGGAAAGTAAAGGAGATGGGAAACAAATAAAAGAAAAAGGTAAAAAGTTGAAACTTTTTACCTTTTTCTTTTATTACATATCCTGTTTTACTTACGGCTGCCCAAAACAATATTCAAGCCAAAAGTAATATGTGAATTGAGGTCATTTAGCGGTATAAACTGCGGAGTAACCTTTGTCAGCATGACATCACTGCCGATAAAGAAGTTGACACCGGCAGGGTGGAAGTTCAACATCCAACCCAGACTTGAGCCATAACTGCCATAACCGTAATTTACTGTTGCTTCAAACCATTTCAAAGGAGCGACATTGACAAATCCGCGTACATCATACCATTTGTAGCAATCAAAAGACGAGAAACACTGTCCATACAGCAACGATACCGATAGTTTCTTATAGAATGGCATGTCATATTCAGCACCAAGGTACATAGTTGTATTTAAGCTTGTATTCGCAGAGGCAAAACCATCATAATTGAAGTCAAGCATCTTTGACGCGTCATCGGTAAGTTTCTCAAAATCCTTATTGAATGAAGATTCCATGTCATTGTAATCGACCTCATCAAAGCCATCAAACTCAATCTTGGTATCTGAACTCTGGCCCTTCATCATATATTTCCAATTGATGAAACCAAGATCGACAACAGATGCAGAGAATTTCAAACCAGGAACTATGCTGTTCATGTCATATACAGCACCGAGGTCAATACCAAAACCTGAAGCCTTTGGCGAAATCGCTCCAAGTTCAAAACCATCAACGAAACCGTTCTCGTCAAGCTTGACATCCGTTTCATAGAACAATGCAGCCTGAGCACGGGCATGGCTCTCAATCATCCAACGCTGTCCGCTCAATTCCACATTCAATTTGTCAACGTAAAGATCGGCATGTGCCAATCCTGCCAAATACTTTATGTTGGCACCGATTCTCAATCCCTTTATAACCTCATATGAATAGCCCAATGTAGCAGCTACATAGTTCATTGTATTCACATTCAGACCACTAAAGCT
Organism: Bacteroidaceae bacterium; assembly: GCA_017555585.1. Classification (GTDB taxonomy): domain Bacteria; phylum Bacteroidota; class Bacteroidia; order Bacteroidales; family Bacteroidaceae; genus HGM04593. The sequence goes on along the minus strand of JAFZGA010000003.1, from coordinate 16,279 downwards.
ATAAGAATTTTCCTGGAATCCCTTCTTTGCAAACTCGAACAATCCTTTAGGCAATGTCACTGCCATTGATGAATGCAAAGAGACACCCAGAGACGCATAACCACCGAATGCACGGAAACCGGCAGACAATATGGTCTCATCCAGATTAAAGCCAAGTCGGGAATTCTCAGGCAATTTACCCAAGAATTCATTCTTGTCTACTGAGCCACTCATGAACGTAGCAAGCTTATTTCCGTCTGTAGGATAAAGGAAATTCGAAACACCCACATTTCCTCTTGTTCTTAAAGAGGTATTACCCAAAAGGAGTGAGAAATAGCCACGTTCGGCCTTCATTGCCGGATTCAGTCTGTAATTGTACAATGTACCGTCAAGGAAGTAAGATGATAGGGCTGTTTGCGCCATACCGTTGAATGAAACAGCAACAAACAGGACTGCAATTATATATCTGATATTTTTCATAGTTCTTATTTTAAAAGCTATTATTTACCTAAATCCTTTAAATCCATTTCTACATCACCAGATATCTCAACTACGATATTAGACATCTTAATACCCTGTCCACCTGCAAGAGCTGCTGAACCTGCTGTATGGTTCGAAACAGCCTCGACAGTCAAGGCCAATTTATCAAGCAATGAGATATCGCCACCTTTGCTCTTGATAGCAAATGCCAACTTCTGTGATGCAGATTCTTCGTTTACAGTTCCATCTTCTTTTATGATATCTTCTCCTGAACCTGCCTGAATGCTCAACTTGTCTATTTCTACATTGTCAATAACATTACCATCAACATCCAAAGGAACAGCACTGAGCGACAATCCAAGAGGAACGGTGTTTATAACATCCATCTTTACAGAAAGCGATACATTGCTGAACATATCCAAAGTCTCACCAATACTGCTCTGCAAGTCACTTATCGTATCGTTATAGCATACATGCATATCCTCAAACTCCAATGGTACGACAACAGAATAAGCACCATCCAACTTTATAGGCTGGCTGATATCGACATGATGAGTAACACCAGTCTTTATTACCGGATTAACCTTAATGCTTACAAAGTGAGGTATCTTCTTCAATAGATTTGCAAGATTAGGCACTTCTATATTCTCATAACCGGCCTTCTTGGTATCATCTGCAGTAAGGAAGATTTTTGTTTCAACAGGAGTGAGTTCATCAGTAGCCTCATTATATTCAGCAGGCATGATGCTCAACAAACTCACCACCTTCGATTCCTCAATTATTTCTCCGTTCTCGTCACTGCCACATATTTGCAGTTCAAGATCGACAGGCACGCCAGTTGTATTCTTAAGAACAAACTCCAACTGCGGATTGGCAAGTGTTATGGAATTACCCTCCTCTCTCAAAAACTCGAGTTCTTCGCCAAGATCCAACTGAACCTTCTCTTCAAAAGCCTCAATTTCACCGTTGTAGGTACCATGGAATGTCTTGACAGCGATTTCGTCAATATCAAATTCCACATTGAAAGCAATATCATTTTCCAATACAGTCGAATGGAATTCTGTACCATGAATTGAGGCATCACCGTTTATTACAACATCACCACTGTATGAAAGATATGAATTTCCATCTTCAGATTTTTTGGGTGAAATTCCCTTGAATTCAAACTCTTCAGTCATAAAATCAAATCCACTACACAAGAATTTGATTCTAAGCGATTCCGACGCTGATGGATTAAATGCTCTTTTGATATCAAGAATACCATTTTCTATGGTTACACCCTGAATCTCTTCCAATAACTGCAACTTCAAGAAAGAAGGAAGAGCCATATTGACTTCAAGGTTCAGATCTGTATCAAGATTCTCCAATCCAAGCACCTGCAAATCAAGTGTCATTTCAACATCCTTAGAGAAGCCTATTTTTTCAATACGGCCTATTTCATTTGGCACCTTCTCATTGAGTTCAAATGTTGTTTCTGTATCCAAAGACGAGTGCACAACTTCTGTATGCACAACGGCATCCTTGATTGTCAAGTCAGATTCAGACATTGTAAACACAGCCTCCTTCTCACCCTTCAACTTGTCCAACACATCGACCATAGACTCCATTTCAGCACCGGCGAGCATAAAATACGCATCATCATCACTCTTCTCGGGAGAAACGAATCGGACATCAGCTTTTACATCCATGTGACAATGACCATCCACTACAGGCAGATTCAAGGTCAACTTTTGAAGAGCAATATCCCAGTGAGTTTCCGAGAGTATACGCAAATCGTAAACATAGAAAGCGTGCTCCTCCTCATTATAGACAATTTCCTTGTCTTTGCCTTCATATTCAGAGTGAATAGGACAAATGGTCAACTGATGTGGAAAGGCAATCTTCAGCGCATAACCATCTTTCAGTTCGTATGCAGAGAGCCAGTCATTTGACATATGAGTCTCGAACTTGATACGGCTTACAGTCTCATCAAACTCCACGTAGTTTATCATATCAATATACTGCAGGTTATCGAATTCACCGCCGAAATCCATTTCTATAGGCTTGAAATCAACTTTTATGTCTTTGGTCTTACCGGCAACATCAATGAACGAAAGCTGAACTCCAAGATCGACATCGTATGCAAAATTATTGATATCGCTAATCATTTTATCAGAAAGGTCTGCCTTACCGTTCACATAATACTCGATATCATATTCGATATTCTCCAGGATATCAATACTACCATTGCTTATGTGTTTTTCCACTCCAACGAGTTCTTCCATATAAAAACTTATCACGGTAGTAGCACCATCGGGAATCATATTCTCAACTCTTATAGAGTGTTCATTTTCAAGAACATACTTTCCGGCCTGTTCTGCATTCGGATTGATTGACAGACGGAACATTTCAGGAAAATCGATAGTAAAGTTCACTCTTTTATCGATATTGGCATTTTGCAACGCTCTTGGATTTGTGATGACAACATTTACAAGAGAACCGTTCCTGTCATCTGCAGAACCGAGCTTAATGCTTCTTATAGTTTCGACCTCCTCGGGAAGAGTATAAGAGAAATTACATGCAACGACCTGTTTTCCTGTATTTACGGTTTTTGTGATAGGTTGATTTTCTCGTACAGATTCAGGGTAACTCTTCAGCAATGCCAACTCTTCCTCAGTGATGAGATTCATGCTGACATTTGACTCCAACTTAGGAAGCGCACTGTTCAACTTCTCCAAAGAGATTGTCGGTGTTGTGAACTTCGCAGGTTCAATATTGGCTGCATCAATATGCACCTTACTGATATTCACCTCGTCAAATTCAACTGAAACACGATTCGTTACAGGCGCAATGTCCAATGTGATTGGATCGAGACCCTCCTCAACAGAGATTGTACTGTCCATACTGATACTATACACACCTTCACCGTTCTTATCCAATATCTCTATTTCATCGATATTGATCAAAGAATCGAGTACGATAGCCTTAAGACTACCAACCGGCAATGCCACTGTATTGCCTTCAACTTTCACATCTGTTGCAATCTCCTTGTTTGCCAAGTCGTAATCCTTGTCAACACAAGATAAAACCAGCAACGCTGCTCCAGACAAGAGCACTGTTAATAATTTTTTACACATAAACGTTGTTTATTAAATGATTCTTTTTGTTTTTCAAACAGAAGTATCCACATTAATGGATTGAATACTAATTCCTTTTTGCAAAAGTAGTAAAAATACAAATTTTAACAACATTTCGTGTAAATATTTTTATTTCTTAAAAAAAATAGATAACGAGAACAAGCGTCAAACACTTATTCTCGCTATCTATTACCGTTTTATACGTATAGCGGTCTACTTCTGCCTGATGAAAATATTCAGGATTGGAGAAGTTGACCTCAATTTTTTCGGTCTACTTCTGCCTGATGAAAATATTCATGATTTGAGAAGTTGACCTCAAATTTCGGTCTACTTCTGCCTGATGAAAATATTCGGGCTTTTAGAAGTTGGCCTCATTACATTTCGGCCTACTTCCAATATTCAGGCTTAAGAAGTTAACCTCACGTTGCTCGGTTTACTTCTGCCTGATGAAAATATTCATCGGCACTCCGTGGAAGTTCCATTTGTCACGGATCTTGTTTTCAAGAAAACGCTTATACGGTTCCTTTACATATTGCGGCAGGTTTGCAAAGAACAGGAACGACGGTACGCGTGTCTCATGCAACTGCATACAATATTTTATCTTGATATACTTACCTTTGATTGATGGTGGCGGATACGCCTCGATAAGCGGCAACATCTCCTCATTGAACTTGGCTGTAGAGATTTTTGTCTTTGAATTAAGATAAACCTCTTTTGCAGTTTCAAGCACTTTGAATACGCGTTGCTTGGTAACAGCCGATGTAAATATGATAGGGAAGTCCACAAAAGGAGCTACACGCTCACGAATGGCGTTCTCAAAGAACTTCTGGACCTTTTCGCTTCTGTCCTCAACCAGATCCCACTTATTGACAACAACAACAAGACTCTTCTGGTTACGTTGTATTATAGAGAAGATATTCAAATCCTGCGACTCTATACCGCGTGTTGCATCAATCATAAGAATACATACGTCGCTGTTCTCTATAGCACGGATTGAACGCAACACCGAGTAGTATTCGATATCCTCGTTGACCTTACCTTTTTTGCGGATTCCGGCAGTATCGACAAGATAGAAATCAAAACCGAACTTGGTGTATCGTGTAAGAATTGAATCGCGTGTTGTACCGGCAATATTTGTCACGATATTTCTCTCCTCGCCCAAAAACACATTGATGATGGAACTTTTTCCGGCATTAGGACGACCAACCACAGCAAAACGCGGAATATCATCAGCAGGAGCCTCTTCGGCATCCTTTGTAAACTTTGAAATTATCTCATCGAGCAGGTCACCAGTTCCGCTACCGTTGGCTGCAGAAATACAGTGCATATCACCAAGACCAAGACTATAGAATTCGGCTGTTGCGTACTGCATTTCGTATGTATCCACCTTATTGGCTACTACAAGCACCGGTTTCTTTGAACGGCGCAACATTGAAGCCATCTCCATGTCAAGGTCGGTCAAACCGTTCATGGCATCAACCACAAACAGTATCACGTCAGCCTCTTCAAGCGCAAGTGTCACCTGGTCACATATGGCCTCTTCAAAAACATCATCCGAATTACGCACCCAACCTCCGGTGTCAACAAGAGAAAACTCTTTGCCACACCATAGACAACGGCCATACTGGCGATCGCGTGTAGTACCTGCCTCATCGGAAATAATTGCCTGTTTTGTCTCTGTCAGACGGTTAAACAGTGTTGACTTTCCCACATTGGGACGCCCAACTATCGCTACCAAATTTCCCATATTATCTTAATCTTTCTGGTCATATCCGAATCGGCGCAACTGTCTGTCGCTGTTTCTCCAATCCTTATCGACCTTTACATAAATCTCCAAAAATATTTTCTTGCCGAAGAACTTTTCCAATTCACGGCGTGCATCAGTTGCTACGCGCTTCAACGCCATACCTTCATGACCGATGATAATACCCTTCTGCGAATCGCGCTCAACATATATGAGGGCCTTTATATATATACTGCCGTCCGTCTCCTTGAAGTGCTCGACTGCTGCCTCACAAACATAAGGAATCTCCTTATCGTAGTGCAAAAGAATCTTCTCACGAATAATCTCTGTCACAAAGAAACGTGCCGGTTTATCGGTAAGCTGATCCTTGTCGAAATAAGGCGGCGAAGGAGGCAAAAGCTCCATAATACGCTTCATTACCACATCGACATTGAACTTTGCGATTGCCGAGATTGGCAGAATCTCTGCCTCGGGCAGAATTTCATGCCACTGCTCCACCTTCTTTATCAGTTCCTCCTGATTAGCCAAGTCTATCTTGTTTATAAGAACCAGTACAGGAACATCAAGCTTGCGTACCTCCTCGATAAACTCCATATTCTTGTCCGGAGTTTCCACCATATCGGTCATATAAAGAAGCACATCGGCATCGCGGAGAGCCGAGCGCGAAAAACGCAACATTGCCTCTTGGAGCTTGTAGTTGGGTTTCAACACTCCCGGAGTATCAGAAAACACAATCTGTGCATCATCAGTATTCAATATACCCATAATGCGATGACGTGTTGTCTGCGCCTTGAATGTAGCAATAGAAATTCTCTCGCCAACCAACAGATTCATCAAAGTCGATTTTCCCACATTCGGGTTACCGACAATATTTACAAAACCGGCTTTATGCATTGTATTTCTTTTTAAAATAGCAAAAACGCACCCACAACTATGCTAAGGTGCGTTTTTACTTACGTACAAAACTGCCGCAACGGCATTCGCCATGCGGAAGATCAATTATTTAGACTGCAGCCTGCTTCTCTACAGCGAGCTTGCCTCTGTAATAACCACACGCACCGCATACGGTGTGATATACGTGCCACTCACCACAGTTAGGGCAAATTGCCAATGTAGGAGCTACTGCCTTGTCATGAGTTCTTCTCTTGGCAGTTCTAGTCTTTGATTGTCTTCTTTTAGGATGTGCCATTTTTCTTACTTTTTAATTATCTTCATCAATTTGTATATTCTTCAAACTTTCCCAACGAGGGTCAATACCCTGCTCTTCATTGTCTGTGTCCTCATTATCGGCTGAATGCTTCTTCAATTTACCGGTCATCTCGTTGTTACACTTACCCGGTGCATGCACACGCTTCATAGGCAACGCCAAAACAATAAATTCATAGAGATACCAGGCTATATTCAAATCACCATCCTGCTCAGGAACAATGACAATATCGCCATCATCGGCATACTCTTCACCAAGTTTCACTCTTAACGTGTTCTCTGTATCCACATCAACCTCAAGATCATCAAGGCAACGGTCACAAGGAACTATTACCGTACCATTCAAAGCAAAGGAGAAATCGAACAAATCACGATTCTTTTTCACCGTTACCACTGCCTTGACAGTACCTTTCTGAAACTCTTCACCGTCAATATCACCAAAGAAGGTGTTATCCAGGTCAAACTCCAAATTCAGGGACGCTACTTTTAATCCCTTAAGATCAACATTATATTTATCAAATCTTCCCATCGCTACATAAAATCAACACAATCAACAATATAAGTCGCAAAAAGCAGCATACACTACCCTTACTATCCGAATTTAGGACACAAAGATAGTAATAAAATTAATTAGAAACACCTAAATTGAGAAAAAAAACACAAAAACAGCACAACTTTGCTATTTTCTAAGTTCCATACGGAATGTTGTACCCTTATTAGGAGCACTTTTTTTAACGTAAATCCTACCTTTGTGATATTCTTCCATTATTCGTTTCGCCAATGAAAGACCAAGCCCCCAACCACGCGACTTCGTTGTAAATCCAGGTTCAAAAATCATTTTTCTGTTAGACTTAGAAATACCTTTACCGGTATCGCTCACCTCTATATAGGCGTTCACATCATCGTGCGAGACAGAAACTGTTATAACCCCATTGCCACCCATGGCATCGATGGCATTCTTGCACAGATTCTCAATGACCCACTCGACAAGCGGAGCATTCATGCGCACTAGTATAGGTCGTTTTGGAAAATCCACCACATACTCCACCTTTGACGGGCTGCGGCGCTTGACATATTCTACAGCCGATTCAATAACAGAAACGACATCCTCAGTAGTATGCTCAGGATTAGAGCCTATCTTGGAAAAACGCTCCGCAACCCTCTGCAAACGCTCAACATCATGCCCCATATCAGGTAGAAGTTCATCATCGGGATATTTTTCCTTAAGCACCTCAACCCACGCCATAAGCGAAGAGATTGGTGTTCCAAGCTGATGTGCAGTCTCCTTTGACAAGCCCACCCACACGCGGTTCTGCTCGGCACGTTTGGAATTGAGTATCGCAACGAAACAAATCACGAAAAAGAGCAGCACGACAGCCAACTGCACATAAGGATAATATGCAAGTTGTGTCAGAATCATCGAATCATCGTAACATGCATACTGCTCGCCAAGCTCGCCCATAGGCACCGGAATAACCCTGCCACCACGGCGCATGTCCGCAACAAGTTCCATGAGCACCGCCAGGGTGTCGGCCCCGACATCAAGGTCAATATTGTTATACTGAATTATGGAACCGCTCCCATCGGTCAATATCACAGGTATTGTACTGTTGCTGCTCAATATCTCCTGCTCCAGGGTGACATCGGCATTCTCCTCGGCACTTATGAGCGAACTCATGGCCGAAGCCCACATTTCCATCTTCTTCATCTCCTCATCCTTGAGGTCGTTCACCAACGAATTAGACACCCACAACGAAGATGCAGCTATCGCTGCTGCAAATATTATAAGCAGAACCTTTATTTTCCTGAAGTTACTTAGCAATTTCATCACTCAAAAGTTGACAGTTACTATAGTTAACGGAAAAAAGGAAATTTTATTATAAAACCAGCAATCACAAAAAACTCCCCGACAGTTAAACTGCCGGAGAGCAAATGAAAAAAATTACTTATTAACAATACTTCTACTGTTTCACTTCCAGAGCGAGCCCCATTCGCCACGGTTCCTGGCGACACCTTCGTCCTCGCTGTCGCTTGAGCCACTGCCGGTACCAGCACCGGTTGTCTCACCTGAAACAACAATCATTACCGGATCAATTTCAATGTCAACAAAATTTGCTCCGGGTTTCAAATACGTCTTTTTCATCATGATTTAATCTATTCTTATTTAATAACAATTTTCTTTCCATTCACTATATATATACCTTTCACAGGGTTGATCACCACGCGACCGCTCATGTCGTATATGATGGACGATTCAGTCTTGCCGTCACCTTCACCCTCCTCGATGCCGGTAGTCTCGCCATCGTCGAACCTTAACTGTACGCTTTCCATTGGCGATAGAGGCAACCACTCAAGCGGTATCTGCAGATACGCCTTTCCGGCACTGACATTCGCGCCTTCTGCGGTAGAGCGGTAGAACATATACTCCGTTTCACCGGCAGGCCTTACATAGCGGTAGTTTGCGTAAACGCCGTCCTCGGATACATCCTTTACAAGAGTCTTTTCGAGGACGCCCGCAAGCATATTCAAGGAGAAGTCATCGGCAGAATCAATAATAGGAACCACATAGGTGCCTTGAGCAGCCTTAAGGTACAAACCGGTAGCGGCATTGGTTGTCATGACCCTTGTCATTGTTATTACACCTGTATTGATATTGTATCCCGTAGCCGCATAAGCATTCAAGCCTTCAACGTTGCTGAAGTCGAGAGCGTACTGCGAACAATATGTTGTACTGCCGTGCGCGCCAATCGTTATGGTAACGCTGGTAGGTATCTCGTTGTAGACAGCTGTCACTTCCATGTTACCCGCAGGCATTGTTGCTGGCAGTCCCTCCCAGTGACTGAATGTATAACCATCCTTTTCGGGAGCGTCAACAGGAGTTATTTCGCTGTCGCAGGCTACTGTTACCGTTTCATAAACGTCACCATCGACAATGTAGGTAAGAGTATAGTCATTAGCCTTGAACAATGCATTGAACTCAGTATCTGCAGCAGGCATTCTCTCGGGGAGCTCTGCACCATCATATCTCCAGCCAAGGAATGTATAACCCTCCTTTACAGGATCGGCAGGCAATTCTATCTCCTGATTATACTTTACCTTATTCTCTACATAAACCTCACCGTCAACAATGAATCTGAGATTATATTCGGCACCCTCAATGAAGAAGAAGTCACACCACTGGTCGGCAAAATAATAGGCATCGATATACTCCTCGGGAACATATAGCGTACAATCCCACACATTTATGTCGGCAAGTGCCTGGTCGCCACATACAGGCGGCACATCACAACTGCTCACAATCTTTGTAACCGCGGTGCAGTCGCTGAACGCCTCGGTTCCAATGGTTTGGAGTCCTGTACCGAATGAGAAATGGTCGAGGCTTATACAGCCACTGAATGCCCAATCGCCCACAGATGTCACTCCATTGCCCACCGAAACATAATAGAGTTTCTTGCATTGGTAGAACTCATTAGGGAACACAGACTTCACCTTGTCACCGATAACCACAGCACGCAGTGTCTTGTTAAAGTAGAAAGGCGAGTAGCCATACTCCTGTTTCTTATTATACGAAAGGTTGCGTCCAAGATAAACCGAGTCGAGCTGGCAGTCAATGAACAAAGGACACATGTCACCAATTTTGCCACTCTCAACACTAACGGCGTTAATGCCCATTGTCAAGGTTTTGTCGCCATCCTCGGCAAAGAAGTTCTTCAGGCTTACGCAATTATTGAAAACCGAGTCGGCAATTGATATTGTTGCTGCAGGAATTCTTATCAAAGGCAACGAAGTACAGTTCTTGAACGCATTTGCTCCGACAGAAGCCACCTTGCCACCTAACTTGACATCAACAAGCGATGTACAGTCCCGGAACGTGCTCTTGTTCACAGCCTGCGTACCATTTCCTATAACAACATTCTTCAGTGAAGAACAACCGGCAAAAGTGTATTCTCCCATTGTATAAACAGAATCGGGAGTCTTTATCCGTGGCAATGCAGTGCAATTGCGGAAAGCCTCGGCTCCAATTTCCTTCAGACCGTTGCCAAGATGTACATTCTGTAGGTTAGTGCAGTTCATATACTCTTTGTCATAAACGGTGGTTTCCACATCATTATATGTAACGCTCCTCAAATATCTGTTGCCATAGAAAGGCGAATAACCTTTGTCATTTCGAGTACTGTATTGCAATCTGCCGCCAATATAAACCGAGTCGAGCGGGCAAGAGCTGAACATCGGAGACTCGCCGTTACTGCCAAGCACAATTGAGTCGGCGCGGTTCTCAAACACCACTGTCGCAAGACTGCCACACTTAAAAAAGGCATAATCACCGACATGCTTTGTCGCCTGCGGTATATTTATAACAGGCAACGAAGTGCAATTACTGAACACTTGGTAATCAATGGATTCAACATTTACACCAATTGTCATATCCTGCAACGAGCTACAGTCCTTGAAGGTTCCCGCTGCCAACAGCTCAATGCCGGTACCTACGACCATTTTCTTTAGCGATATACAATTGCTGAAGCAATACTCTCCCATTGATGGTATCCAGTCTGGAACTTCATACTCCTTTAAAGAGCTACAACTGCTAAAGGCGTAAGAGCCCAAACTCCCCACGTTCTCGCCCAAAACAAGATTTTCCAATGTTGTACACCCCTCGAAAGCATATGAACCTATACTTCCACTATTCATGACATTGGCTGTTAGCAGACTGGTACAATCTTGGAAAGCATTACTGTAAATATCACCATTGCTTGTTATATCGACACTCTCCATACCTACGCAACCATAAAAAGCATAAGAACCGACGTAGCCGTTATTGGAGATTTTTGCATATTCAATAGTACCTCCGCAATCAGAAAAAGCACGGGAACCAATGTTGCCGTCATTGCTCACGGTCAAATTACCCAAAATGCCATTGCAATGAGAAAAAGCATATGAAGCAATGTCGCCATTGTTGCTCACAGTCAAATTACCCGAAAAGCCATCGCAATCATAAAAAGCATATTTGCCAATGTTGCCGTTGTTGGAAATTTTTGCATATTCAATAGTACCATCGCAATCATAAAAAGCATACTCGCCAATGTCGCCATTGTTGCTTACAGTCAAATTACCCGAAAAGCCATCGCAATCATAAAAAGCATACTCGCCAATGTCGCCATTGTTCTCAACAGTAACATCACCGGCAATACTGTCACAATCATAGAAAGCGTAGGTGCCCACATTGCCATCGTTGTTCACATAAGCCTGCTTAATATGGTTATTCTTGTATAATGCATAGTCGTTTATATTCTTTACCGTCAATTTTATATTCCTGTATGTAACCACACTATCCACCGCCACATTGGCAGCACGGCTATCGTAGCAACAGTCTATTACATCGCAAGTGCGCTCCTTTGCACTTGTTATAACATATTTCACACCGCCAACCTCAAACATAGAACTCAGTTGCGGGTACTCAGTACCATAGCCGTAGACCGAGCGGTTTGACACATAAATCATGTTTGCAGTTGGTCTGTAAATCTCATCACTCGGCAATCTTGGCGGAGTATTTCCAAGGAATATTACCTTTATGACACCAGAGGGAAGAGAATTGCTTTTCATAGCCAAAACCGAGGAAGAGATTGTTACACTTTCAAGCCCTGTGCAACCATAGAACGCATAGTCGCCAATGGCTGTGACGCCATTGGGAATTTCAACACTTTCAACACTTTCAAGCCCTGTGCAACCATAGAACGCATAATCTCCAATTGCGTAGCTCTCGCCTTTATAATTATCGGGTAACACCATATCAACACCCTTGCCAAGATATGCGCACAAAATATTTTCGCCGTCAATTACACAGAACACAAAATCGCCTTCTATTGAACCATCAGGCGCGTTAATAACCATGTCGGCATATTCTGCAATACCCTCACCTTTTTTGAAATTGAACGAAGAAAAATTTATCACAATCTTAAGCCCAGTGCAACCAGAGAATGCACCAGTTTCATAGCTTTTGAGGCTGTTGGGGATTACAATGCGTGTAAGGCCGGTGCATTTACCGAACGCATCATTTCTAATGCTTGTAACGCCGTCCGGGATAATTGTATTTTTACAACCGGCAATCAATTTATTTGTTGCAGTTTCAATTATTGCATTGCAATTTTCACGGCTATCATAAGTTGTGTTGCCTTCATTAACAACAACGCTGGCAAGACTGGAGCAACCATAGAACGCCAAATAGTCAATGCTGGTTACGCTGCCCGGGATTTCAATACTAGTAAGTCCGGTGCAACCCATGAACGCACTCTGTCCAATGCTGGTTACACTGTTGCCGATGGTCACACTGGTAAGGCCGGTGCAACCAAAGAACGCAGACCCTCCAATGCTGGTTACGCTGCCCGGGATTTCAATACTAGTAAGGCCGGTGCAATTACCGAACGCATCACCTCCAATGCTTGTTACGCCATCACCAATTGTCACGCTCGTAAGGCCGGTGCAATTATAGAACGCATGACTTCCAATGCTGGTTACGCTGCCCGGGATTTCAATACTAGTAAGTCCTGTGCAATCATAGAACGCATAATAGTCAATGCTGGTTACGCTGCCCGGGATTTCAATACTAGTAAGGCCGGTGCAATTAGAGAACGCATGACTTCCAATGCTTGTTACGCCATCACCGATTGTCACGCTCGTAAGGCCGTCGCAATATTGGAACGCTTCATCTCCAATGCTGGTTACACTGTATGTTGTTCCATTGTATGTAACAACAGAAGGTATGGTTACGTTGCCACTATACTCATCCGAATATTCTTGACAGTGAATTCCTCGATAAGTAACCGCTACTGTTTTATCAGTTGAAGAGATAATTTCGTAATAAATACCGCCCACCTTAAAATCATGAGCTGTTGCCACGGTGCTGCACAACAGCATTAAAGCCACCAGCAATAAATTAAAATTATGTTTCATATAAATTTAAAAGTTTATGAGTTTACGCATTATACAATCCAATGACAATATGAGGGAAAAGAAGATTTTCTTGTAAGCTGCCGGTTGCATTATTACAGCATCATCGAAATCAGATGCCTGTTGATTGACAACTATATGATTCGAATCGCCAGACACAGCATTATTTGATACGATTATGGCAATACAACTATCCATTTTTACTTTTTTTTGCAAAATTAGCAGTGAGCACTTCATGCAGTCCGGTTCTTTTTGGTTCTTTTACCTCCCAGTAGGACTATTTATGGTTTTTACTACCATACAATATTCTTTTTTTGGTAAATTAGCCGACACAAAACAAACGAGATGAACAACGATGAAATATACGATGTGCTACGACAGAAGGTAGAGCATGTGGCAGAACGGAAAATGCAGACTCCGCGCGACTTTGACTACCTTTCGACGCGCATTCTGGACAAGACGAAGGCTTATCTGGCACCAGTAACCCTGAAACGTTTCTGGGGTTACCTTGGCGAGGAGAGGCAAAAGAAGCCATTCCGCAACACACTGAACGTCCTTGCCGTTTATGCCGGATATACCGACATTGAGGTATTCGAAAACTGTATGAAGGATAACTGCAGCATAGAGAGCGATTTCTTGCCAAACAGGAACCTTAACACAGCATCACTGTACAAGGGCACAGTCATTGAACTCAAATGGCACCCCGATCGTTGCGTAGTCATACGCTACGAGGGGTTCGACATGTTCCGTGTGATTGAAGCGGCGAACAGCAAGCTACAGGTGGGTGACACATTCCAGTGCTACAATTTTGTCGACAGACAACCGTTATACCTGAGGTGCCTTGTCCACAGCAACGAAGAACCCTCCGGATATGTATGTGGCAAGGAGAACGGAATACAGTACAGGATACTTGACAAGTAGGAAACCAAAAGCAGGAGCAGTATGATTTCATCGGATTTCATCGACAATAACAGCACCTTTGACGAGAAAGAGTTGATAAACTCAAAAGGAAAGACATCGCAATCGTACAAGGTAAAGAAGAATGGGCGGCTATACTTCATGAAACAGTTGCTTCCCGAACTATACCAGAACCATAGCAACCGCGTTCTCTTCTACAAGGAATATGAACTGGGACATTCGATACAGAGCGAGCATGTCGTAAAATACGAAAGAATATGTGAGGACGAACAAGGCCTGTACATAATTATGGAATATGTATGTGGCTCCACACTGGAAGAAAAACTGACGGATGACAAGGGCTACTTTGCAGACGAACGCAACCTATGGAAATTCATGCTGCAACTGTTGGAAGGGTTAAGGGCTTTCCACGATAAAGGCATTGCATACATTGACATAAGCCCAAACAACATAATGCTCACGCAGGTCGGCAACAATGTAAAGATTGTAGACCTGGGATTCTGTTTCAGCAATGCATATAACGACTCACTGGGCACAACGGCAGGATTCACGGCACCCGAGCTGGGGAACTGCAACAACAGCGATATCGATGAACGCACCGACATCTATGCCGTGGGATGCCTCATGAAGTACATTCAAGCAAAAAGCGGAACCAAATACTCACGTAAGTTCTACAGCATCATGGAACGGTGCCTTTACAAGGAGAAGAGCAAGCGTTACCGGACGATAGATGAGATGAAGAATGCAATAAGAAGACGCAGGCCAAAACACTGGATAATGGGGTGGGTGGCACTCAATACGGCACTGATACTTCTTCTATGCATTCACCGTTACACCACACTGAGCAATACAGATATTATAGAAACGACATCTGTAAGGGGAATCAACTACAGAATCCTTTCCAATGAAGACTGCACATGCGAAATTACCGGAGGAGACGGGGAGAAAGGAAACATATACATTACAGACAAAGTCAATATCGGTGGCAAGGAATACCGCACTACAAGCATTGCCAACCACGCATTTCAAAAGAAGAAACTGGCATCACTCTACATCCCTGAGGGTGTAGAGCATATAGGTGATTCTGCATTCAGCCACTGCGAGCCAATTATAACAATCTCACTGCCCAGCAGCATCAAGGAGTTTGGCAGCGCATTCAACAACATGAAGAAACTCAAAAGGATAAAATTCCCCAACGGGATGAAAACGATAAGCTCCGGAGCATTTGGCGCATGTGATGAACTGGAACAGATTTACATACCCGAAGGAGTAGAACGACTCTCATTGGACGCCTTTGCCCTGTGCAGTTCGCTTAAGGAAGTGAGCCTGCCATCGACATTGAAGGTAATTGAACGCGGAGTATTCTGGAGATGTACAAGCCTCGAAGAGATAACCATCCCTGCATCAGTAGAAGAGATTGGAGACTATGCCTTCTTCGACTGCAGCAACCTCAAGCACATATACCTATACCCCACAACACCACCGGCAATAGCTGCAATACTGAACTATATCGACATCAATGTTCATGTTCCTGCAGCATCACTCAAAGCATATCAAAAGCATCCCAACTGGAGGGATTACAACCTGATAGGAGACCTCGAAGAAGTAACGGAAGAATAAAGGTTCACCTGCAAAGTCTGGGGGGGTATGCAAAAAGTTTGGTTAATCAGTATAGAAAAAATCTTGATATTTGCTTGCACGTATCTTTTGACAACCGATTATCGTTTTACTCGAATATCCTCATTAGCATTAGTAATCTTTAAAAATAACCGGCACTGTCAAAACCACAACGTATATCCCTGCCAGTTGACGGCCATTGTGCGAGGACCGTTCAAACGTAGTGCGGCAATTATATTTTCTCAAAATTGCCGCATGTAGTGCGTTCCGCAGC
>JAFZGA010000032.1 GCA_017555585.1 Bacteroidaceae bacterium | reverse complement strand
CTCCATCGCGATAGAAGCAATTCCCTGCCAACGGCGGAACGGCACCGTTGAAAAATCCAACGCAAGGCCGGTTGTTTTCAGGCCATTGTGCGAGGCTGTTTGAGCGTAATGCGGATATATATTATTCTAAATATCCTCGTGGAGCGAGTTCCGCAGCACCCTGAAAACAACCGAAAGCCTGGAGTGACGAACAGACGACCGACCGAAGGCTCACATATGTGGCCTGAGCAAAGGACGTTTGTGAAGATTTTTCCCGTGTGCCGAGTTTTTTGTTACTTTTTGACACCAAAAAGTAAGGATTAAAAAACTACAAAAAGAATAAACAACAAAAGCGTTAAGGTTAAAAACTACGGTGGAATACAACGGATACGGCAAGCTGCAAAGAGATGTCTCGTCGCATACGCTCTGTCGACATGACATGGTTCGATGCTTTTTCAGGGTTGCAAACCCTGAAACTCAATCATGGCATATAACATATCCACCACAACATAAATGCAACTCTACAAGATTGTAGATAATAAAAACGCAACGTGGATTCTTTAAAATCCACGTTGCGTTTTTATGTTGTTTCAGAAGTATATTACTTCAAGTTCTCCTTAAAGAACTCAGCAATGCGCTCAAACAAATGATAACGTGTGTTTGCACCATAATAAATGCTGTGATTGCTATCAGGATAGAGTGCAGTCTCAAACTTCTTGTTTGCCTGTGTCAAGGCATGTATATAACGTATCATGTTGCGCAAGTGAACATTGTCATCAGCTGTACCATGAACCAACAATAGCTTACCGTTGAGCTTGTTTGCATTGACAATAGCCGAACCTGTGTCATATCCCTCCTTGTTCTCTTTTGGAGTACGCATGTAACGTTCTGTATATACTGTATCGTAGAAACGCCAGTCTGTAGGTGCTGCAACAGCGACACCTGCCTTGAAAACAGCATCATCCTGGCTCATAGACATGATGGTATTGTAACCACCGAAGCTCCATCCCCAGATACCGATATTATCCTTGTCTACATAGGGTAGTGTGCCAAGATACTTTGCAGTTTCCACCTGATCACCCGGCTCATACTGTCCTATCTTCAGGTAAGTGCATTTACCGAACTCTGTACCGCGACCGCCTGTACCGCGACCATCGACACATACCATGATGAAACCTTCTCCTGCCATGTAGCTCTCGAACATTGCATTACCATAGTTACCGGTGTACCAGCTGTCATTTACCTGCTGTGAGTATGGACCGCTATACTGGAACATCACTACAGGATACTGCTTTGTCTCGTCAAAGTCATATGGTTTTATCATCCAACCGTTAAGTTCTACACCGTCGCTTGTGGTAAAGGTGAAGAACTCTTTTGTAGGCATATCGAACTCTGCAAGACGCTGTTTGAGGTTGCTGTTATCAATGAGTGTCTTGATGACCTTACCGCTGTTGGTGTTTGTTGTAACAAGATGCGGTGTGTTGATGCTTGAGTGTGTGTTGATGAAATACTTCATTCCTGCACTGAACACACCCTTGTTTGTACCTTCGTTGGCTGTAAGCTTTGTCTTCTTGCCTTTAGATGTCACCTTATATATGTGTTCGCGCAATGGGCTTCCTTCGTTGCTTGAATAATAGAATTCGTTTTTCTTGCTGTCCCAACCGTAGAAGTGCTTTACTTCATATTCACCTGATGTGATAGGGCGTACAAGCTCACCGTTAAGGGTGTAAAGGTAAAGGTGGTTGTATCCGCTTCTTTCGCTCTGGAATACAAAATGATTGTCGAGGAATTCAATACCGGCATATGTATTTTCATTAAGGTATGTATCGCTCTCTTCGCGCATAATTGTTCTGCTCACTCCCGAGAGAGGATTTACAGCCTGTATCTCAAGAACGCTCTGGTGGCGGTTGAGGGTTATGACAGCAAGCATTTCAGGGTTCTTTGTGAATCTGATACGTGGAATATAGCCCTCTTCAGGAATATTCACGTCGAGTTTGCGTGTAACCTTGCTCTTGATATCAAACGAATGGACTGATATTTTTGAGTTGTCAGCACCGGCAACAGGGTATTTGAAGCTGTATGGTTTGCAGAAATTGTCATAATATGCATTGTCGCTTCCGGTAGTGTACATAGGCATGTCGTACATCATGACATTGCTCTCGTCATACTTTATGTATGCGATAACCTTGCTGTCGGCACTGAAGTCATACGAACAGTTTGTCATGAACTCCTCCTCGTTTACCCAGTCGGGTATACCGTTGATAATCTTGCCATATTCGCCGTCAGTAGTTACCTGTGACTCGGCATTACCGAACAGCAACTTTACAAGATGGATGTTGTTGTCTCGTACGAAAGCTATCATTGTACCGTCTGGAGAGAACTTTGGAACCTGCTGGGCACCATTCTGCGACAGCTGTGCAGCCTTGTTGTTCTTGCGGTCAAATATATAGTGTTCAGCAGTATATGAGTTACGATAGATACCTACTGTCTTTGTCTGAAGCAGGATCAGCTTCTCGTTCGGTGAGAACTCATAGCCATCAATACGTTTCTCGTTGAAACCGCGTGCTGTTGCCGCATTGAAAAGGGTATCGACAATAGCACCGTTCTTGAACGATCCTTTGAGAATCATGGTGCGGTCGTCACTCATACGTGCAAAATGTTCTCCGTCTGCCATCGGCTTGATAGCAGCGTAGGTCTGTGGCCAATAGCCGCCGTACATGACATCGCGCAGTGTCACGTTCTTGCCTGCAAAGGCCGATGACGTGATGCATAATGCCACTAGAAATGAAAATAGATGTTTCATAGCTGGTTGTTTGTTTTTATTGTTTGTTTTAATAATTCTCTGTTGTATTTTTCCTTTAATCTTCCTGTTTGTACCATCCGGCATACATTATATAATCATTGGCTATGCGCTCAACAATCTCTTTCTGTTGCTCTTTGCTCACCTCTTTTATCTTTTTTGCAGGCACACCTGCATATATGAAGCCGCTCTCCACGCGCATGCCTGACGTTACCAGTGCGTTCGCCGCAACTATCGAGCCGCTTTCAACAACGGCATTGTCAAGTACTGTTGCCCCCATTCCTATCAGACAATTATCCTCAATGATTGCGCCATGTATTGTTGCATTGTGTCCAATGGATACATTATTGCCTATAATGGTTTTGGAGCGTTGGTAAAGGGTATGTACTACAGCTCCGTCCTGTATATTCACGTTATTGCCTATGACGATACTGTTTACATCACCACGGAGTACTGTACTGTACCAGATGGAACAGTTGTCGCCCATTGTGACATCACCTATTATGGCAGCTGTCTCGGCAAGGAAACAGTTCTTTCCCATTTGTGGTATATAACCGCGTAGTTCTCTGATTATTGCCATTATATCTTATTCTTTTTTATTGTTCTCGCCATTCTGCTTTTTAGGACGATGGTATCGACGGCGATGGTGTTTTTGTTTAGGCTTATCACCTTGAGTCTCTTTGTTTACAGCTTCAGGTGTGTTCTTCTTTTCTCCACCTTGTGGTTTGGCACTACCTTTTTTTGTATGCGGTTTGCCATTGCTGTTTCTCTTTTTTCTGTTCCTGTCACCGCCATTTTTCTTTTCGCTCTTTTTCTTAGGCTCATATGCCGGTGCTTCTCCAAGTTCCGCAGGAACAGCAATCTTTGTAACCTCCTGCTGAATGAACTCTTCTATCTGTCCGAAAAATGTCTGGTCTTCTTCAGAAACAAATGTTATTGCACGTCCTGTTGTACCGGCACGTGCAGTACGTCCTATACGGTGAATGTAGTCGTCACAGTCGCGTGGCACATCATAGTTGATGACAATACGTATGTCGTCGATGTCAATTCCGCGTGCGAGAATATCTGTAGCCACAATCATATCTATCTTGTGGCTTTTATAACGGTACATTATCTCATCACGTTCGCTCTGGCTCAGATCGCTGTGCATTTCTCCCACATTGAATCCCTGTTTCCTGAGCATTAGAGATATTTCCTTGACTTTTGTCTTGCGCGATGTAAACAGAATCACTCTTTCGCAACTCTCCTCCTTGAATATGCTCTTTATTATTCCCGGCTTTTGTCCTTCGTGGCATATATATGCCTGTTGGGTAATACCATCGGCAGGCTTGGCAAGTGCCAATGTTATCTGTAAAGGATCTGTCAGGATATTTGCGGCCAGGCGACGTATCTCTTCGGGCATTGTTGCCGAGAACAGCATTGTCTGTCTCTTTTTCGGCAGTTGCTTGGCAATAGTCATGATATCGTTATAGAATCCCATGTCGAGCATACGATCGGCTTCGTCAAGTATAAAGAACGACACTCTTGAAAGGTCTATGTTACCCAGGTTTATATGGCTAATAAGCCTTCCAGGAGTAGCGACAATGATATCGGCACCTTTTGCCATTCCACGAAGCTCCTGCTCATATCTCTGCCCGTCGTTTCCACCATATACAGCCACGCCCGACACGGGCATAAAATATGTGAAACCCTCGAGCTGACGGTCTATCTGCTGTGCAAGTTCTCTTGTAGGTGCCATTATCACACAGTTGATGGCATCTTCCGGATATCCGCCTTTACAAAGTTTGTTAAGGACGGGTAGCAGATATGCAGCCGTCTTTCCCGTTCCTGTCTGCGCCACACCTATAAGGTCACGCCCGTCAAGCAACGGTTGTATCGTCTGTTCCTGTATTGGGGTACATTCTTCAAAGCGCATGGCATCGAGCGCGTCGAGTACCTCATCTTCTAAATCAAAATCGGTAAAAAACATTTTTTATCTTGGTGCTTTTCTGTAAAGGACTATTGCCAATATCGCATAAATTATATTCGGTAACCATACAGCCAGAGCTACAGGCATATGCTCGGCAAAAGCCGATGATATTGTCTGGAACAGGATATATGAGAAACTGAGTGCCAGACCTATACCCAATGAGAGTCCCATACCACCTTTGCGCTTCCTCGATGAGAGGGAAACGCCTATGACTGTCATTATGAATGCCGCAAATGACATTGCTATACGTTTGTGATACTCTATTTCAAAACGGCGTATATTGGCTATGCCTCGTGCCTGCTGCTTGTCGATGTATACACTCAATTCAGGGCTTGTCATTGTCTCCTCTTCACCCTCGGATATCAGAAAATCAGCAGGTTCGAACGGAAGTATGGTATCAAGCGGTTCACGTCGGCTTTCTCTTATTTCCTCCTTATCGTCTTTCAGTTCTCTGATTAGCCAGCGTCGTGCAGTCCATGTGTATGGTTTTTCGGGATTATAGCTTATTGTTGCAGCCTCCATGTGTGAAATGAGTTTCTTATCCTCGAACTTGTCAAGCATGAAACGCCAACCCATATTATTGCGACTTTCATATCGCTCTATGAATACAATAGTGTTGTCATCTATCTTAAGCTGCACATTGCTCCCAGACTCAACTTTCTTGGCATTGTTGTGCTTCTGTTCGAATTCAAGTCGTGTGGAATTACCGTTTGGAATGATATATGCACTTAACATATATGTCATTATTGCGATAATACCTGCCGATATCATATATGGTCTGACAAGTCTTCTGAAGCTTACACCTGCGGCAAGCATAGCGATTACTTCCGAGTTCTCGGCTAGCTTTGAAGTAAAGTATATTACTGAAATAAAGACAAACAACGCACTGAATGTGTTTGCATAATAAGGGGCAAGATTTACATAATAGTCAAAAATAATCTCACTTGTCGTAGCGTTTGAATTCACGAATTTGTCAATTTTCTCGTTGTAATCAAAAACTACAATAATGATTATAATAAGAGCAAGGGAAAAAAAGTATGTTCCCAGGAATTTCTTTATTATATATCGGTCAAGACGTTTTAATTTCAGATAGTCAAGCCACTTCATTGCAAAAACTACTTGTGTTTTATTTTGTGAATTTAGGATTTATACATCTGCTTAAAGCCTGCGTGTCACCTCGTGCAGCATATTGCGTTTCCAACTTGCATAATCATCCATGAGAATATGCTTGCGTGCCTCTTGAGTCAGCCACACATAGAATGCGAGATTATGTATTGACGCTATTTCCAGTGCAAGCAGTTCTTGCGCAACGAACAAATGACGCAAATATGCCTTGCTGTAAAGTGTATCGACAAATGATGCTCCATCCTCTTCAATAGGAGAGTAGTCGTATTTCCACTTCTCGTTACGCATGTTCATTATGCCATGTTTCGTAAAGAGCATTGCATTACGTCCGTTACGTGTCGGCATTACACAGTCAAACATGTCGACTCCGCGCTCAATTGCTTCAAGGATATTGGCAGGTGTTCCTACACCCATCAGATAACGTGGCTTCTCTGTTGGAAGAATCTCGTTTACCACCTCAATCATTTCATACATTTTCTCGGCCGGTTCACCAACGGCAAGTCCACCAATGGCATTGCCGGCAGCCTCTTTCGATGCAATGTATTCTGCTGAACGACGACGCAAATCGGGATAAACACAACCCTGTACTATAGGGAATAGCTGTTGCTCATATCCATATTTCGGTTCAGTCTCGGCCAAACGGCCGATACACCTGTCAAGCCATCGGTGTGTTCTCTCCATCGATTTTTTTGCATACTCATAGTCGGCTGTGCCTGGAGTACATTCATCGAACGCCATGATGATATCGGCACCGATACTGCGTTCGATATCCATAACTCTTTCTGGAGAGAAGAAGTGCTTTGAGCCATCGATGTGCGAGCGGAATTCAACACCTTCTTCATTCATCTTTCTTATATCCTTCAACGAGAAAACCTGAAAACCGCCACTGTCGGTAAGTATTGGCTTGTCCCACATATTGAACTTGTGCAATCCGCCTGCGCCTTCAAGTACATCGAGTCCCGGGCGCAGATAGAGATGGTATGTATTACCAAGAATTATCTGTGCCTTGATGTCTTCTTTAAGATGTGGTATTTGCACTCCCTTGACAGAACCCACAGTGCCGACAGGCATGAATATAGGAGTGTTTATTTCGCCATGGTCAGTCGTAAGCACTCCTGCACGAGCCTTACTGCCACTATCGGTATGTAATAACTTGAATTCCACAGTTTGTTATATTAGATTTATAGGATTCTTTACTTTCTCTTTCAGCAATGCTATGTCAATGACCTCTTTTACATCTTTCACGTAATGGAATGTCAATCCTTGTATGTACATTTCAGGAATTGCCTCGATGTTACGTCTGTTTTCGTGACAGATGATAATTTCGTTTATTCCGGCACGTTTGGCTGCAAGAATCTTCTCCTTGATGCCACCAACAGGCAATACTTTTCCACGTAGTGTAATCTCTCCTGTCATTGCGATGTTTTCTTTGACCTTTCTTTGTGTCAATGCCGAAGCAAGTGCAGTAGCCATTGTGATTCCTGCCGATGGACCATCTTTGGGTATTGCTCCTTCAGGAACGTGCAAGTGTATGTTCCATTTATCAAAAATCTCATATGGAATGTCAAGTTCAGCAGCATGTGACTTGATATATTCAAGTGCAAGCATTGCTGATTCCTTCATTACATCACCGAGATTACCTGTCAGGGTCAATTTCTCACCTTTACCTCGGCTGAGACTTGTCTCGATAAAAAGGATTTCACCACCGACAGCAGTCCATGCAAGACCTGTAACAACTCCGGCATAATCGTTGCCCTGATATTTGTCGCGTGAGAACTCCTTTACTCCAAGAAGTGTTGTAAGGTCTGATGGCTTTACTGTAGACAGTTTCAGGCTGCCGTCTGTTGCTATCTGGCATGCAAGACGACGGAATATTTTTCCGATCTTTTTCTCAAGCGTACGTACACCCGATTCTCTTGTGTAGTTCTCGATAATGGTTTCTATTGCCGCTTTGTTGATATTCACCTTCTCTCCGCCAATACCGTTTGCCTTTTTCTCTTTAGGAACAAGATGACGTTTGGCAATCTCGATTTTCTCTTCGGTGAGATATCCGCTGACCTCTATCAATTCCATACGGTCAAGTAGGGGGGCAGGTATGTTTGCAAGGTTGTTCGCTGTAGCAATGAACATCACTTTGCTGAGATCATAATCCACATCAAGGAAATTATCGTGGAAACTGCTGTTCTGCTCAGGATCAAGAACTTCAAGCAAAGCCGAAGAAGGATCTCCATGTGTAGAGGCCTGTCCAACCTTGTCTATTTCGTCAAGGATGAATACAGGATTGTCGGTTCCTGCTTTTGCCAGGTTCTTGAGAATACGTCCCGGCATAGCACCGATGTATGTCTTGCGATGACCGCGGATTTCCGACTCGTCATGTATACCGCCCAACGACATACGCACATATTTACGCTTCAATGCGTCGGCGATTGACTTTCCAAGTGATGTCTTTCCTACACCCGGAGGGCCATAAAGGCAAATGATAGGCGACTTGAGGTCACCACGCATCTTTATTACTGCAAGGTGCTCAAGAATTCTTTCTTTTACATTTTCGAGCCCATAGTGGTCACGGTCAAGCACTTTACGGGCGTTTTCCATATCAAGATTGTCACTTGTACATTCTCCCCATGGAAGGTTTACAAACATCTGCAGGTAATTGAGCTGCACATGATAATCGGGAGATTGCGGGTTGATGCGACTCAACTTTGCAAGTTCCCTGTTGAATATTTCATCAGTAGCACGTGACCACAATTTCAGGTCAGCTTTGTCGCGCAACTCCTTTGCATCCTGATCCTGAACGTTTCCTCCAAGCTCTTCCTGAATATTCTTTATCTGTTGTTGCAGATAGTATTCACGCTGTTGCTGATCGAGGTCGCGATGTGTCTTTTTCCTGATCTTTTCATTCAGCTCCTCAAGTTGCAGTTCCCTGTCAAGAATTGTCATGAGGTGGAATGCTCTCTCTTTGATAGAATTCTCCTTTAACAATGCAACTTTCTCATCATGCGGAATCTTGATGTTTGCACATAAAAAGTTGATAAGCATGGCATTGTCTTCAATGTTGCTGAGAGCAAACGACGCTTCGGCCTGCGCATCATAACGTTTGAAAAGAACTTTTGCAGCAGCTTTGCAGTTGTTTATCAAGCCCTGGTATTCTTTATCCATCGGATAATCGGCATCAGTAGCATCTTCAACTATACCTACATGGTATGGCGAAAGATTTTTCAGCTCTTTGAGTCTGATTCTCTGATAACCTTGCAATATTACAGTAGTCGATTTGTCAGGCATTTCAAAAACCTTTATAATCTTGGCTACTGTACCTATATTGTGTAAATCTTCCAGTTTTGGTTTTTCCACACCGGGATCTTTCTGACAGAAAACTCCCATGCAACCCTTTTTCCTTTCAAGAGTCTTGATGAGACGTAGAGACGATTCGCGTCCGACAGAAACGGGAAGTACCGTTCCTGGGAAAAGCAGCATGTTCCGTAACGGAAGCACAGGCAGTTCCTCGTCAATCTCTATATGTCGCAAATTCTGCTCACCGCCTTCTTGAAAATCAGCAATGAGCGAAAAGCCGTTATCGTTGAAATTATCGTCCTCCATAAATATCTTGTAATATTGTTTACTTTAATAATGAATTCATTTATCAAACCGCTTAAATGTGCCACACAAACATGGCTACGGTTAAGAAATGCAAAGATATTCATTTTTGTTGACTTGCTGAAACTTTTTACTATAATTAATTATATATATTATTAATTAATAGAAGTTTTGTTATTCTTGATTTTATTGTTTCATCATTTAGAGTTAACTTTGCAGAGAATATGTCAAAATAGCAGATTTTGATGTCCGAGAAGAAAAAAATATTGTTTATCATCAACCCGAAATCAGGCATTTCCAACAAGAAAAGTCTGCCTCGCATGATCGAGAAACAGATCAACCGTGAAAAGTATGATCTGTCCATCGAATACACCTCGCACGCTGGTCATGCAACGGAATTGGCGACATCAGCAGTAGAGGCCGGGGTAGATGTTGTTGTAGCCGTCGGTGGTGACGGTACAATAAACGAGGTTGCACGATGCCTTGTACACACCGACACCGCGCTTGGAGTTGTTCCATGCGGTTCCGGAAACGGATTCGCAAGACATGTGGGCATACCGCTGGATATTGAGAAGTCCATTGATTTTATCAATAAAGCCGAACCTCTTGCCGTAGACTACGGAATGTTGAACAATACACCTTTCTTTTGTGCATGCGGAGTAGGCTTCGACGCGCTTGTAAGCAATGATTTTGCACACGGGACTCACCGTGGCCTAATGAGTTATGTCCAAAAGGCTCTTGTTGATTGGTTAAAGTTCGAACCGGAAGTTTATGAGGTGATTGCGGATTCTGTAAGAAAAAGATACAAGGCTTTTGTTATTGCATGCGGCAATGCTTCACAATATGGCAACAATGCATATATAACACCGTTTGCATCAATGCGCGACGGATTATTGAGCGTTTCCATATTGGAACCGTTCACGGCTGTTGAAGTTCCATTGGTGGTCGCGCAACTCTTTTCCAACACGTTAGACAAGAATTTTCGTGTAACAACCATTACTACACATAAATTGGTAATAAAGAGGAAAAAGGCCGGTCTTGTACATTACGATGGCGAACCTGCTGTAATGGAAGCCAACCTGGAAATCAAAATTGTTCCGGACGGGTTAAAAGTATTGGCTACACCAGGTTGGGACGGAACATGCGAGCCAGTTCCACTTCACAGACAATTTTTCGAATCAATAACCGGCACAGTCCAAGTTCCTGAATTGCCATTGTTCAAATTTGATTAAAAATGACTTTATCAACACACTCTTACAACCTGCTATAACTTATTATGGGTAAAAGTATATTAAAAGTATTCAAGAAATATCCGCTGTCTATTATTGTATTGTTGGCTATTATCTATCTCTCATTTTTCAAGCCACCTACAGTTTCGTTCAAAACAATAAAACATCTTGACAAAATAGTACATCTTGTTATGTATGGAGGATTCTGTACAGTCCTGTGGTTCGAGTATTTTTTAACCCATGCCAAAACAAATGTAAAGAAAGCCTTTCTGTGGATTCTTGTGGCACCTATTGTTTTTAGCGGTGTGATTGAATTTGCACAATCCTACTTGACCAACCATCGTGGTGGGGAATTGGCTGACTTTATATTCAATACGACAGGGGTGGTTCTGGCAGCATTGTTAAGCGTGTTTGTCACGAAGCCGCTTATGAGAAGATACAACTTGCTGAACAGACGAGGTGACAAATAAGAGTATCGAAAAATAATTACATCTATCACTCTATTTTGAGATAGAAATCGCGCAGTATCTCTTTTGTTTCCTCACTATATTCTCCTCTTCCGTTTTCAAAAACAAGTGTATTCTCAACAGCTTTTTCTGCACCGTTGCGTGCAAATTCCATCAACACTCTCTTGGGATCTTTTTTCGGCGTTGTCTTTATATAAGTTATGCGGCTTGCGTCAAAACCGTTCTTTTCTGCAGCCGATTGCCATTCTTCTGCAATATCGCATGGAATGATTATCGAGACTGTAGAGTCTGCTGTTGAAACTTCAGCGCATTTGGCAAAAAAATCATTACAGTTCAAGCTGTCACTATGACGCGCAAGAGTACGCGATGATTTGTCACATTTCAGACTGTTCACAAAATATGGAGGATTGCATACAATGGTGTCAAATCTCTTTTTATCATTTTTATATTCAAGGAAGTCGCCGTTGATTATCTCAATACGTTCAGACCATGGAGAAGCGGCAACATTCTCCCTTGCTTGCAAAGAAGCATTCCTATCAATTTCAATTCCTATTATTTGAGCATTACATCTCTGTGCTGCCATTATTGCAATAAGACCGCTTCCACAACCTATATCAAGAACATTCCTGCTTTCTGCACAATTGAACCATCCGCCGAGCAGGCATCCGTCGGTACCTACCTTCATTGCACAACCATCTTGTACTATGGTGAATTGTTTAAATTTGAAGTAGTTGTTTGACATAGTTCGTTTTTTGACTGTGCGAAATTATCCTAAAAGCTTTAAATGAGCAAAAAACAACCAATAAAAATATATGTACCGCATTTTTTTACTATATTCGCAATTAATATAGAATTTTATAAAAAGTTACATAATGGAACAAAACGAAAAAAACAACACAGGGCTTCCTGAAAATGCTTTCCGTCCGTTGAAAGAAGGTGAGGAATACCGCCCGTTGATGTCACCCGACAAGGTGTATCCCGAAGTCAATTTATGGTCTGTTTCCTGGGGTATTGCAATGGCTGTCCTATTTTCAGCAGCTGCAGCATATCTTGGCTTGAAGGTAGGCCAGGTCTTTGAAGCCGCAATACCTATTGCTATCATTGCCGTAGGAATGTCGACACTTGCAAAACGCAAGAATGCTCTTGGCGAAAATGTAATAATACAATCAATAGGTGCATGCTCCGGTGTCATTGTGGCTGGTGCAATTTTTACTTTACCGGCATTGTATATATTGCAGAGCAAATATCCCGAAATGACGGTCAACTTCATGCAGATGTTCATAAGTTCACTGCTTGGCGGTATTCTTGGAATCCTGTTCCTTATACCGTTCCGTAAATACTTCGTGAAGGAAAAACATGGCGAATATCCATTTCCTGAAGCTACAGCAAGTACCCAGGTTCTTGTATCGGGCGAAAAGGGTGGAAGCCAGGCTAAGCCGCTTCTCATTGCAGCAGTAGTAGGTGGTATATATGACTTCATTGTTGCAACATTCGGCTGGTGGAACGAAAACGTCACAACACGCCTCGTAGGTTGGGGTGAAGTTGTTGCCGACAAGGCAAAGGTGGTACTTAAAATAAACACAGGTGCTGCAGTTCTTGGCTTGGGTTGCATTATCGGTTTGAAATATGCTGTTATAATCTGCGCCGGATCACTTGCCGTATGGTTGCTGATTATTCCTGGAATGAACCTTATCTTCGGTGATACAGTGCTGAACATGTGGAATCCCGAAATAACTGAAACCGTAGGACAGATGTCACCGGAAGTCATTTTCAAAGAGTATGCAAAGAGCATCGGTATCGGAGGCATTGCAATGGCAGGAATTATCGGTATCTTCAAATCATGGGGTATCATCAAGAGTGCAGTAGGACTTGCTTCACGTGAATTCGGTGGCAAAAAAGATGCCATTGTAGCAAAACGCACCGAAAAGGACCTCTCAATGAAGGTAGTGATTTTTGGTTCAATGTTCACTCTTCTCATGGTGCTTGCATTCTTTGTATTTGATGTCATGCAGGGTAACTGGTTGCATAGCATTGTTGCAGTATTGCTCGTTGCAGTGATATCATTCCTCTTTACAACGGTAGCAGCAAACGCTATTGCCATTGTCGGTTCAAATCCTGTTTCAGGAATGACATTGATGACTCTTATCCTAGCATCTGTTGTAATGGTTGCCGTTGGATTGAAAGGTTCTTCGGGAATGGTTGCCGCACTCATTATGGGTGGAGTAGTATGTACAGCACTCTCTATGGCAGGCGGATTCATCACTGACCTCAAGATCGGTTATTGGCTCGGCAATACCCCTGCAAAACAGCAGACATGGAAATTTTTGGGAACACTTGTATCTGCAGCCACTGTAGCAGGTGTAATCATGATACTAAACAAGACATATGGCTTTACAAGCGGTGAGCTTGCAGCTCCTCAAGCAAATGCCATGGCAGCTGTTATTGACCCGTTGATGAACGGTACCGGTGCACCATGGTTACTTTATGGTATAGGAGCATTGCTCGCATTGGTTCTGACATTCTTCAAAGTTCCTGCATTGGCATTCGCATTGGGTATGTTCATTCCTCTTGAACTTAACTTGCCTTTGCTTGTTGGTGGTGCCATAAATTGGTATGTCACATCACGTAGCAAGGATAGTGAACTGAATAACAGACGTGGCGAGAAGTGTACTTTGCTTGCGTCGGGATTCATTGCCGGAGGAGCACTCATGGGTGTCATAAGTGCAGCAATGCGATTTGGCGGTATCAATGTCATGAACGAAGCATGGGTAAACAACCCGTTAAGCGAAGTCGCTTCATTGGCTGCATACGCTTTGCTCATTCTATATCTTGTAAAAGCAAGTATGAAAATCAAATGACAAAATAATTGTTAACCTAAATATTTTATTATTATGTATTGTAAAAATTGTGGCGCAGAAATACACGAAAATGCAGTAGTGTGTGTAAAATGCGGTTGTGCTGTAAATAATGGCACAGAATCAGTAAACAAGAATTGGTTGGTTGTATTGTTGCTTTGCTTCTTTTTAGGAGGTTTGGGAGTGCACCGTTTTTATGTAGGCAAAATGGGTACAGGTGTTGCACAGCTGCTTACATGCGGTGGTTGTGGAATATGGGCATTGATTGATTTTGTCATGATTCTGACAGGTAACTTTACCGATGCTAACGGAAACCCAATCAAACTCAATTAAGTTACTGCTTCTCCTTTCTCTTCCGATAGTGCTTTATACAATACCCGAAGAAAGCATCTATAACGGCAAGAGCATCTGTATATTTACAAATATTTTTGGAGTAGAGTGTTGGGGATGTGGCATTACACGTGCCATATTCTCCGCGCTCTATTTACGTTTTACCGAAGCCTGGGAATACAACAGGCTTGTCACAATAGTATTCCCATTACTTGTTTTTGAGTGGATAAAATCTGTTGTCCGCTTGACACAGCATATCATTAAAAAGAGATAAAAGTAATTTGGGCAGACACACAGGTCTGCTCAAATACTTTTATGCCATCTCGTTGGAACGGAGTGACGAGACGTGTTGTTGAGGGCTTGTCCGAAAAAATCCCTATGAGCGTGTACTATGTTTATTATATTCTTTGGCTGTTCTTAACCTTAACGCTTTTGTCGTTTATTCTTTTTGTAGTCTTTCTTTTATGTACTTTCTGTGCCGACAGAACCAACGGTCGGCGCCTGAAAGGGCTAAAGCCAAAGGAGCAAAGAACTTGGCACACGGGAAAAATCTTCACAAATGCCCTTTGCTCAGGCCACATAATGTGAGCCTTCGGTCGTGCACTTGCTCGTCACTCCAGGCTTTCGCTTGTTTTCAGGGTGCTGCGGAACTCGCTCCACGCGGATATTTGGAATAATATATATCCGCATTACGCTCAAACAGCCTCGCACAATGGCCTGAAAACAACCGGCCTTGCGTTGGATTTTTCAACGGTGCCGTTCCGCCGTTGGCAGGGAATTACTTCTATCGCGATGGAGTGTAACGACGAGAAATCT
>JAFZGA010000031.1 GCA_017555585.1 Bacteroidaceae bacterium | reverse complement strand
ACCACTCGTTACAAAACGTTCAAGCAAGCTTGACGTTTCACTCGTTTAATCACATCTTTGTTCTGTGCCGGGGCTTTTCGTTCTTTTGGCCGCCAAAAGAACAATAAATAACGACAAGAAATGGAATACAAGATAGTAATATGAAGGTTGAGAATTATTTATGAAAGACATCCTCCCCCCTAGAGTTTGCTGGTGAGCCGTGGTAAATGCCAGCAATGCACACACTTCTGCCTGAATTTGTATCTTTTAGCTATTTATTGGTCTATAAAAGCAGTAGGGACACGGCTGCCGTGTCCGTTATAAATTTTATCTATGCTTCACGCGACCAATGGCAGCAAAACTCACCGATAACAAAACAAGTTTTGTCATTTCGAAGGAACAAAGTGACTGAGAAATCTCTGTATCCGCAACCTCTGCTGAATATGAGATGTCTCCTCGCTTCGCTCCATCGACATGACAGCATGCGCGAAATTTATCGCGCTAAGAGTAATTTCAAACAGAACCGGCATCGATAAAAATACAACGTACAGTACCAGCAAGAAATGTCTCTTTACTCTTTACTGTCAGGATACGAACTCTCAATGAACAGATATTATCATAATTCAATAAGCAAAAGACATTTAAGTCCGCTTGTTTTATATTGCAACCGAAAATCTTTTATACCTTTGTGTAAGGTTTAAGCAATAGAGGACAATAGTATGAAGGATTTAACCGTTACAAGACCATTCAACGAAGATGAGTATAACGAATTACTGCGACAGGCTGTCGCAGTAATCGAAACTTCTCGATTACAAATAGCAAAGCAACTGAATACGGTTGTGATGTCTTCATATTGGGAGATAGGCAAGTTGTTAGACGAGAAAAAAGTTGACAGCAAGCATGGGGACAGTATCGTAAAAAGATTGTCTGTTGATTTGAAGTCTAAATATCCCGATATGGGTTTGTCTCCAAGAAACCTATGGGATATGAAAAAGTTCTATCTCCGTTATAATGAGGAAGATACAAAACTGCGACAGGCTGTCGCAGTTTTGCCATGGAGTCATAATTTGCTTCTGATGAGCCATGATTTGTCTTCCGAACACATTGTGTTTTATGCCAATGAAGTTGTCTCTAAGGGTTGGTCACGCGATATGTTGCGTCACGCACTTAAATCAGAATATCATCTTTCAATACAAGCAGTAGAGAAGTCGAACAACTTTGATTCTACATTGCCTGCTCTGCAAGCCGATTATGCCAATGAGGTATTCCGCAGCAGTTATAATCTCGGATTCATAGATGCTGTCGAGCCATTAAAAGAGTTGGAGTTGGAACGTCGCCTTGTTCAGAAAATCACAACCTTTATAATGGAATTGGGTAGCGGTTTCAGTTTCATCGGCAATCAGCATACGCTGATTTGTAACGACAAGGAATACCGTGTGGATTTGCTCTTCTTCCATCGCCGACTTCGTTCTATGGTTGCTATTGAATTGAAGATTGGCGAATTCAAGCCCGAATATGTAGGCAAGATGAACTTTTATCTATCCCTGTTGGATAAGTTAGAAAAGGCTCCCGATGAAAATCCTTCTATTGGAATCATTCTTTGTGCCGAAAAAGACCATTTGGAAGTTGAATTGGCTTTACAAGATGTAAACAAACCAATTGGAGTAGCGGAATATCAATATTTGTTACCTAAGAATAAGTTGCAGGAACTTGTAACAAATGAAATGAAGGACTCTAAATAGAAATAGGTATAATTTACATTCTCTAGCAACCGTAAATAGGTTGCCAGAGAGTATTAAACCCTGTCTGCAAGGAAAAGTATCTTTAATTTCCTACAAAACTCACCGATAACAAAACAAGTTTTGTCATTTCGAAGGAACAAAGTGACTGAGAAATCTCTGTATCCGCAACCTCTGCTGAATATGAGATGTCTCCTTGCTTCGCTCCATCGACATGACAGCATGCGCGAAATTTATCACGCCAAGAGTAATTTTCAAACAGAACCGGCATCGATAAAAACACAACGTAAAGTACCTGAAAGAGATTCCTCGTTGCTGCGCTCTGTCGGACGTGTTGTTGAGGGCTTGCCCGAAAAATGACAAATTCGCGTGTTGCATCGACCTATGCGTCAACTGCTATATTATTGCCTTTTTAATATTGCCACTAACGACTACGGTACTATCCGTGAATTCTTATTGTCGCGTGAATTGATTCAAAAATCTCTTCTGCATCTTTCTTGTTAAGTCCGGCTTTTGTCGCAACAGCTATCAGATCAGCTTTTGATGGTTCAATGCTATCATTAATGGACGTTGTGCGATATCCGTTCATGCCATCGCTTGGCAAAATATCGTAGGCTGGCGAAAAATGCCATTCACCATCACTATATATGAATGCAAAGTTTTTGGCATGGTCATCCTTGTTTTCTATCAGATAGTTGAACACCATCAAGCGATACACTTTCCACAGTTCTGCCATGTTGTGAGTAAGTGCTGCACATACTTGGAATATATGAGAGTAGTCAATGCTTGGTATGCGATAGTCCGCGCATATAAGGCCGGCAATACTCACCACATGCAATTTCCCCTCAGGTGTACGGTCAAAGCGTTGTACGCCAAAATACTTATCCTCGAAAAGGTGTGTTTCAGGCATTTCAATGCCACACTGTCGAGCTAACAGGGAGTGCTTATACTCTTCGCGGCCAATGTGTGCCGGGTCTCGTTTTGCCCGGAACTTTACAAGCCATTCTTTGCCGTCGTAACGCGTGAAAATCTTTGGCCTTGCACCACCGGGCGAACCTCCACGATGCTGAAATTCCTCTATCCCTTCGCCTGTATAGTCGTCGCTGTCAAGTATGCGCTCTGCTTCCACTGCCAATTTCTCAAAATCGGCATATTCCTGTTCTGTAATCACGCTCTTGTCAGGCCTGAACTCCAATGCCCCACGGCCGGTAGAGCCCACCAACGCAAGACGATCCAGTATCGTAAGACTGCGAGGGTTTATTCCTTGCAGTTGCAAATACCTGTCAAGAATAAGTTGCCCCCAACCATCGGGCAGACAGTCATCAAAAACTCCAAAACCTCCATTAAAAGGTCTTGGTCTGGCAACGAATACACCACTGCGAAGCGGCAACTCAAACGGGGAAATCGAAAAGCCCGATGCAAGCCAAGTTGCTGAATACTCGAATGCGCATAAACCCTCTTTGGTAAGAGCCAGATGGCCAACCAAAAAATTGTTATATATAACCTCAATCTGCTTGATACTATTCATTTTTCTTTCCTCTTTTGCGATTTCCGCTCTGCTCATTCAATACATCATCAAGTGTCTGATATTGCTTTTGTGCAAATAGTGCATCAAAATCGGACAGGGCGTTCAGTGCGAAAGCTATTTGAAGAAGACCTCGTAATGAAATCTCGCCAGTCTGTTCAAAACGGCGATATGTCGCGAACTTGATACCGGCACGGTTTGCCAACCCCTCTTGTGTCAAATTGAGTTCCAATCGACGAGCCTTCACCCTTGATGCTATATGAATGGATTTTTCATTCGGGGTTTCTGTATTAAGCAATAATATATTGTTCATAATAGCGGTTATTATTGGTCAACAAATAATATTTTGTTTATTGCAAAGATACGAATAAACGAACGATAAATATCAAGTTTACTTGAATATTTTTCACAGTGAGTGAAAGTATCTTCGAGATTTGTCTCAAA
This sequence comes from Bacteroidaceae bacterium, assembly GCA_017555585.1. Lineage (GTDB taxonomy): Bacteria > Bacteroidota > Bacteroidia > Bacteroidales > Bacteroidaceae > HGM04593. The sequence continues at coordinate 28,011 of JAFZGA010000031.1, read as the reverse complement.
GATGTCAATAAACGAGCGATAAATATCAAGTTTACTTGAATATTTTTCACAGCGAGTGAAAGTATCTTCGAGATTTATCTCAAAGATGTCAATTTTTTAGGTAATAATATAGATGTTGACCCACCATCCTTGGATTGTGTCATCCCGAGCGAGCGAAGCGACGAAAGTTTAGTTCGACAATGCTTGTAGCAATTAGTCACGCGTAGTGCAGGCGTAGCTTGCACCGCGTGGGATGCGGTAAACAAGTATTGTCAAATGATCTCTAAAACAATGTATGAGATTTGCCTTTGGCGATGCTGTTTATGCTCGTTGTAAAACATCGAAGAAATCTTCATGTTTAACTCACGCAATCACAACATTCTCACATTGACTTTAGCCCCTTCGGGCGTCTACCGTTGGTTCGTTCAGAATGACAGATTTGCGTTTTTTTTGAGGTGACAACATCTGTATTATTGCAAAAATTATTGTACCTTTGCATTTCTATAGCCGTATTTTGGACAGGTACGCTGCATATTTCTCGAAACATGCTATTGCAAAGCAGAACCGTACTCTTCAAAAGCAGAATCATGTACTTCTTACGGCTATATCAGCAGCATAAATAATGTATTAACTCAATAAAATATCAACTGATGAACAGATTTTTACTTACTGTTTTTATTTCACTGACTGCACTTGTCGGTGTAAAGGCCCAAACAAAAGTATGCAATATCGACTTCGAGAATGGCATACCTGACACTCTAATCCTAAAGGACTATGACGGATTGACACCAAAATCAGGCCTTGGATTCCCCAAGAATACAGCATGGACTATATGGGAAGACCCGAACGATGCCGAAGGTAAAGTTGCATGCAGCTGCTCATATTACGAAAATAAAGGAGAGGCAAATGACTGGTTGGTAATACCCAATATTGCACTACCGGAGGATTCTGCAGCTTGCCAACTATTTTGGCGTTCACGCAGTGCGTTTGATACATACAAAGATGGATATTATGTTTTTATCACGACAGACAAGCTAGATTCTTCTACAGAACTTCAAGAGTATAAATGGAAACATCTGCGTACTGTAATGCCAATAAACAATAGCACAAAATGGACCAGCTGGCAGAGCGACATGTCCAAGTATGCCGGTGATACAGTAAATATTGCTTTTGTCAATTATACCACCAGTGGTTGGTTGCTTTTTCTTGATGATATAACAATTGGCGACAGAGAGAGCGTTACAAAAGGAAAGTTTACACTTAAAAGTGACAAATATGCAATAAACAATGCCGGCAAGGTCGCTGCAAGGTTAAAAGTTGGTATATTGGATACAATTACATCCTTTACAGCACAAATTACTACAGAGACAGACACTATAACGGAGATATTCGGTGGTTTAGATCTAAAGCCAAACGAAATTTATGAATTTGCTCTTGAAACAGGCCTTCCCGGCATTGCAACCGAGGTAAAGGATTATAAGCTCAATCTTCTTGACAACGAAGAACACTGTTTTGCAAGCGACAGCAGCAGTTTTACATACCTTTTGAACCTTACAAGCGGTAAGAAGGTTGTGGCTGAAAGTTATATAAACAACTTTGACGGATATTGCATTAGAGCTTACGAGGGTTATAATTTGCTTAGAGACACCCCTTGGTTCATCGGTTTGCAATTGCATGGTGCAGGTGTTAAGAAAGACCCAATGACTCCTGAAAACGAAAAAGAGTATACAACTCTTTTGCAGGACAAATATGGCATGGATGATGTATGCGACGTACTTATTGACCGCATGGCAATAGGTGAAGTATATGATGACATTGCAAACCTTTCAAATAACAGAAAAGAACAGTTTCCTTTATTAGAATCATATATTGAAGGATCTTCGTACTACAACAGTATTGAGATTTCAACAAAGACAATCTTTGCACTCAATAGCGAAGAACTGAAGTGCAACTATATGTTTGTTCTTACAGAGGATAGCGTATGGAACAAACAGAACAATATATATTCAGGTGGTTACATGGGTAATTTCAATGGTTATCAGTATCTTGATGACATTATAGAAATTTATTTCAATGACGTTGTGCGCAAGACATACAGTGCCGATACATGCTGTTTCAAGAATGTTGTAGCCGGTGATACCATCTCGGGCGATTTTGTTCTGCCTTTGGCTACAAACATCAGAGATCCACGTATGCTCAAGATGACCATGATTGTTACTGACAGCAGCAATGGTGAGATTCTGAATGCGGCACGTTGCAGCTTGGAATACAAGGGCGAGAAAGATCCTACCACATCTGTCATAGAGAACATATGCGAGGAGAACCTTGCTGTAACCGACGAATGTGTAATTTACAATGCCGGAGCTACTGCTGAGGTTTCTGTATACACTCCATGTGGTAAGCTCACAAGCTTTGCATGTGGCGAGGGTACAATCACTGCAGTTCTTCCAAAAGAAAAGGGATTGTATATCATCGTAGTCCGTGAAAATGGATTGACACTGACCAAGAAGGTTCTTAGAAAGTAATCTTCCAAGGTATAAGGTTTCACCCATAATGCGGTGAAGTACTCCACATAAGCTTAACATCCCCGATAAAGTACTTTATCGGGGATGTTAAGCTTTATTCATTGCGATAATAAGATGTTATTCCAAAAAAAACGCGCATTCTGTCATGTCGATTGAGCGCAAAGCGACGAGGGTTTTATTAAAAGCGAACAGAGTAATACTCTGTTCGGCAATGCTTGCGGAAGCAGAGATTTCTCACCCAAGGTTCGAAATGACGAAACTTGTTTTGTTATCAGTGAATTTTGCAGCCATTGGTTGCTGAAGCATAGATAAGAATTTATACCACGCGGGTGGCGATAAGCAAAACGAAGCAATGACATTGCAAATATAGAATGAGAAATACAAGGTTTGCGTCTACTGCTATGTTGTTGCTAAAAAACAATGGAATTGTCAATCGACAATTCCATTGTATGCTAATTCACCTTCGACGATGAAATATAACTCTTCGGGATCGAATTCTCCAATCTTGTTCTTCTTTGCCTCTTTGGCAATGAACTCGGCAATTTCGTTGATATCGATGTCGACATACTCGTCGTTACCATCAAGGATTCCGCTCTTGTCGTAGTAGTCGTATATCGTGTCAAGGAAGTAGTAGAACTCGTCGTCGCTGAATTTCTCTTTCAGGTCCTGAGGTAATCTCTCTCTGATGTATGCAATGGTCTTCTCGTCATCAAGGTCTTCCATTGCGAATTCGTCGTTGTTCATGATCCTTTATCCTAAAAGTGATTCGAACTTAGCCTGCACGTCGCCCTTTGACTTTGAACCGACAAACTTGTCGACAACCTGTCCGTTCTTGATGAATATCACTGTTGGTACGTTGCGGATGCCGTATTCTGCTGTGAGGTCATCAGCCTCCTCAATGTCGCACTTGCCTACAGCGATGCGTCCCTCATATTCTTTTGACAATTCGTCGATGATGGGGGCAAGCTGCTTGCATGGACCGCACCATGTTGCGCTGAAATCTAATACGATTGGCAATTCGGTTGCCATGAATTCCTTTGCATTGTCATTTGTTACATTTACTGCCATAATTCTGAATTTTAATGGGTTAGTTTAATTTATATTCTATGTTTTCCAAACTCTTGATGTAGTCGATAAGCTCCTGTTTTACCTCAATGTCGTGGCTCTTTGATGCCAACTCCAGCACGAATTCCTGCTCGTAGTCCCTTATCTTGAAATGGAGCTTGCTCTTGCCCGGGTTCTTGTCGGCGTAATCGACGATTGTGGTGTATATCTCCTCGTTGAGTGACATTATATCAAATGTGATTGTAATGCTCTTGACGAGGTTCTCCTTTATCTCGGTCATCAGCTCTATGGAACCTACCGAGAAATCAAACTTGGTGTTGTCCCAACGGCGTGGCTGACAGCTGCCCTTGATGTATAGGAAGTTGCCGGGGACAAAATAGTTCTGCCATTTCATCCACTCTTCGCCCATGAAGAATATCTCGGCTGAGCCTGTGAAGTCCTCTATCTTGCCTATGCCGTATGGTGTTCCTTTTTTTGTGAATCCTGTGCGTGGAGGGTCGCTGACAACGCCGCCGAGTGTTATCTTGCGTCCTTGCAATGCCTGCATGTTCTCCATTTCTACCGCTTTGGTGTTGCAGAATTCGTTCAGCACAATCGAGAAATCATCGAGCGGGTGTGCCGACAGGTATATACCTACCAGTTCGCGCTCTCTGTTCAGCCTTTCGAGTGTGCTCCAGTTGCCTCCTGCCGGCGGTTCGGGCTTTGGTATCTCAGCCATTTCCGTGTCACCGAACAGGGTGTTGGTGGCGTTGGCCTTGTCTGTCTGGTATAGGTTGCCGTACCGCACAAGGGCTTCGAGGAACTGCTCTCCCTTGCTGTTGACGTTGGCGTACTGCTCACGTGATATTCCGCCGGGCAGTTCATCCAACGCGCCCGAGAATGCAAGACATTCAATGTTCTTGCGGTTGCATGCCGTTAGGTTGACGCGCTCCACAAAGTCGTATACGCTCTTGAACGGTCCGTTGGCTTCGCGTTCGTCGATGATGCACTGTACGGCGTTCTCGCCTACACCCTTGACGGCGCAGAGTCCAAAGCGTACATCGCCATTCTTGTTCACACTGAACTTGCGGCGCGACTCGTTTACATCGGGGCCAAGAACGTTTATTCCCATGCTCTTGCACTCCTGCATGAGCTTGGTGATTTCAGTTATCTTGTCAAGGTTTCGGCTCATGGCACCGGCCATGTACTGTGGCGGATAGTTTGCCTTGAGGTATGCAGTCTGGTATGCTACCCATGAGTAGCATGTGGCATGTGACTTGTTGAATGCGTATGAGGCGAATTTCTCCCAGTCGGCCCATATCTTTTCGAGTATCTTCTCGTCGTGTCCGTTCTTTTTTCCTCCGTTGATAAACTTTGGCTTGAGCTCGTCCAGCTTCTCTTTCAGTTTCTTACCCATGGCCTTACGCAGGGTATCGCTCTCGCCTCGGGTGAAGTCGGCAAGCAGACGCGACAGCAACATCACCTGCTCCTGATACACCGTGATACCGTATGTGTCCTTCAGGTATTTCTCCATGCATGGTATGTCGTACTGTACCAATGCCGGGTTATGCTTGCGCTGGATAAAGTCGGGGATGTAGTCCATAGGGCCCGGACGGTAGAGGGCGTTCATGGCAATGAGGTCCTCGAATGTGGTGGGCTGCAGTTCGCGCAGATACTTCTGCATGCCGGCCGACTCGAACTGGAATGTTCCGATGGTGTTGCCCTGGCTGTACAGTTCGTATGTCTTGGGGTCATCGATGGGAATGGAGTCTATGTCCACATCAATCTTGAGGCTCTGGCGTATATTCTCTATCGTCTCTTTTATTATGGACAGTGTCTTGAGGCCAAGGAAGTCCATCTTGATGAGTCCGGTCTCTTCGATGACACTTCCTTCGTACTGCGTCACAAGCAACTTCTCGCCGGTCTCCTTGTCTTCGGCAATGCTGATGGGCACGTGGTCGGTAATGTCGTCGCGGCAGATGATTGTTCCGCAGGCGTGTACTCCGGTATTGCGTACGTTGCCTTCGAGCATCTTTGCATATTTGATGGTATCGCGCAACAACGGGTCGGGCGATGCCTCGGCTTCACGCAGCTCGGGAACTGCCGAGATGGCATTGGGCAGGTTCATCTTCAGGCCGTCGGGAAGTCGGTCGGGGATGGCCTTACACAGCTTGTTTGATATGTCAAGCGGTACTTTCTGCACTCTGGCAACGTCCTTGATGGCAAGTTTGGTCGCCATTGTACCGTATGTGATGATATGTGCTACCTTCTCTTGTCCGTATTTCTCTGTCACCCAGTTGAGGACACGTCCGCGTCCGTCGTCGTCGAAGTCGACGTCGATATCAGGCAGTGAAATACGGTCCGGGTTCAGGAAACGCTCGAAAAGGAGATCATATTTTATAGGGTCTACACGTGTGATTCCGAGTGCGTATGCGACAACGCTTCCGGCTGCCGAACCACGGCCCGGGCCTACTGATACACCAAGCTCTTCGCGCGCTGCACGTATGAAGTCCTGTACAATGAGGAAGTATCCCGGGAAGCCCATGGTCTTCATGATATGCAGCTCGAAGTCAATTCGGTCGGTAAGTTCCTGTGAGAATGGTTCGGGGTAGCATTTCCTTGCTCCGTCGTATGTGATTTTGCGCAGGTAGTCACCCTCGAGCTTTATGCGGTACAGCTTGTCGTATCCTCCAAGCTTCTTGATCTTTTTCTCGCCCTCTTCACGCGACATGACTACGTTTCCTTTCTCGTCGCATGTGAATTCGTTGAAAAGGTCCTCGTGTGTTATGGTCTGGCGGTATTGCTCCTCGGTTCCGAACTCTTCGGGAATGGCGAAGTTGGGCATGATGGGGGCGTTGTCGATAGAGTAGTGCTCTATCTTGTCGCATATCTCGACAGTGTTTGCCATTGCTTCGGGTATGTCACCGAACATCTCCCACATCTCGGCTTTTGTCTTCATCCACTCTTGCTTTGAATACAGCATACGTGTGGGGTCGTCAAGATCCCTGCCGGTACTCAAACAAATCAGACGGTCATGCGCTTCGGCATTCTCCTCGTCTACAAAATGTACGTCGTTGGAGCATATGAGTTTTACTCCGCACTTCTTTGACAGCTCTACAAGGTGCTTGTTGACCTCTACCTGCAATGGGTACACTTCGTGGTTGGCTCTTTCTACTGTTGCCTTATGCAGCTGCAACTCAATATAATAGTCGTCGCCGAACAGGTTCTTGAACCACATCACGGTCTCTTCGGCCTTTTCCAATTTGCCGTTCTTTATCAGTTGCGGAACTTCACCGCCAAGGCATGCCGAACAGCACACAAGGCCTTCGTGGTATTTCTCAAGCTCAACCTTGTCGGTACGTGGATTGTAATAATATCCCTCGCTCCATGCCTTTGAGACAATCTTGACAAGGTTGTGGTATCCCTGCTTGTTCTTTGCAAGCAATATGAGGTGATGTCCGCGGTCCTCCTTTACCTCTTTGTTGAACATGCGACGTTCGGCCACGTACACCTCGCAACCGATGATTGGCTTGAACTTCTCGCTTTCGTCCTTGCCTTTGTTTACCTTGCTGACGTAGTTGTAGAACTCCTTTATACCCATCATGTTGCCATGGTCGGTAATGGCAATGCCTTTCATTCCGTCCGAAATGGCCTTGTCAACCAGCTTCTTGATGGCTGCCTGGCCGTCAAGTATTGAGTATTGGGAGTGTACGTGCAGATGGACAAAATCTTGCATGGTTGCTGTCTGTTATGTGCTGTTTTATGAATTTTGCTGTTAAAGATACTGCTTTTTGGCTGAATTGGAGCATTTTGTTGCCGGAAAAGTTATGAACATTAACGTTTATATTGTTTTTATGCGTGTGAATTGCTCCATACGATTGTTTAATATAAAGATGTTGTAACCTTTAATATCCGTGTATGTGTGTGACCTTTGCGTTTATTTTTGTCCTTTTTTTGACTTTTTTATTGTTGTTTAATAAAATATCGCTACATTTGTAAAAATAAAGAATCAACTTATCCATGAAAAAGTTTAAGAGAATTAGAAAATTAAAGGATTACAGAATCCATCGCGAAGGTACTGAGATACTTCTCGTGGCATTGTTCCTGTTCCTTCTTGTGAATGTGCCTCTATGGTATTTCTGCCCTTCGATGACTGTGTTGAATTCTCTTGTGAGCTTTGCCTCTTTTGTGCTATATCTGCTGATGGTGAACTTTTTCAGGAGTCCTAAAAGAATATTCCCAGGTGAGGTGGATGGTGTAATCGTTGCACCTGCCGACGGAAAAGTCGTAGTGATAGAAAAGGTCTTTGAACCTGACTATTTCAAGGATGAAAGAATACAGATCTCAATTTTCATGAGTCCTACCAATGTGCATGCCAACTGGTATCCCGTTGACGGTGTAGTTACCTGTGTAAGACATCAGAAGGGCAAGTTCCATAAGGCGTGGTTGCCAAAGGCCAGCACCGAGAACGAGCGTTCTCTTGTGGCTATCAAGATGGAGGACGGCAGGGAAATTCTTGTACGTCAGATTGCCGGAGCTATGGCAAGACGTATTGTTACATACGCTACAGCCGGTGAGGAGTGTTTCATCGACCAGCATCTGGGCTTCATCAAGTTCGGCTCACGTGTCGATTTGTATCTGCCTCTTGATGTGGATATAAAGGTACAACTTGACCAGAAGACTGTAGGAAACGAAACTATAATTGCAAATATCTGATAATCATGTCAATAAAAAGACATATCCCAAATGCGATAACTTGTTGCAACCTCTTTTCGGGCTGTATCGCTTGTGTCATGGCATTCAAAGGCGCTTTTGACTTGGCTATGTTGTTTATTGTTCTTGGAGCAACATTCGATTTCTTTGATGGTATGGTAGCAAGGCTTTTGCATGTATCGTCGCCACTTGGTGTCCAGATGGACTCTTTGGCTGATGATGTCACATTCGGTCTCGCTCCGGCAACAATTGTGTTCTGCTATATGCACGATGTGTTGTATTATCCTCATTACCTTGGTGCAGTTGCGGATATTCTGCCTTATGCAGCCTTTCTGATAGCTGTATTCTCGGCTTGCCGATTGGCAAAGTTCAATGTTGATAAACGTCAGACAAATACATTCATAGGCCTGCCTACTCCTGCAAACGCGCTCTTCTGGTCGTCGTTGGTGACAGGCGCAGGACATTGGATATTCAATCTGAATGCAGGCTGGTTCCTTATGCTTGGCCTGATATTGCTCTCATCATTCTTCCTTGTGTCGGAGATTCCTATGTTCTCTCTGAAATTCAAGGATCTGAGCTGGAAAAGCAATAGGATAAGATACATTTTCATCCTGGTATCTTTACCTATGTTATTGTTGGGCTATTTGGCACCGGTTGTCATAATAACATGGTATCTGTTGCTTTCGATTGTTCTTTTTCTGCGTTCTCCCAAGGCCTGAATTCTGATTGCCTTTTGGGGGAACAAAATCCTCTTTTTTGTGTTGTCTTGTAAGGACAACTGTACCCTTTAATGAATAAATATGCTGTTATATATCTTTTTCTTTATTCTTATTCTCTTGTTGCTGTTACCGACAATGTTGCTTTCGTTAGTTTCGGGCATCTTGTCGCTTTTTGGTCTTAAAATGGGACGTACCGACAAGAACAAAGGAACCCGGACCAAATGGGAAAATACTTCGGGAAACAAATCCGAAGCAAGTGAAATAAGAGAAAAAAAACGTACCCGCAAGAAAATCTTTGATAAAGACGATGGCGAGTACGTCGACTTCGAAGAGATAAAATAAGGAATTTCTATCTATCTTTTACTGCTGAAGAATTTTTTCATAAGCTCTGTGCTCTCTTCTGCACATACGCCTTGAACAACCTCTGTCTTGGGGTGTAATACGTTCGGGGCATATTTCCTGTATCCTCTCTTTTCGTCACATGAACCATATACGAGCCGTCCTAACTGTGACCAGGCAATGGCTCCTGCACACATGGGGCATGGCTCCACTGTAACATACAGCGTGCAGTCGTTAAGGTATTTGCCGCCAATGGCGGTGGCTGCGGCAGTTATAGCCTGCATCTCGGCATGGGCGGTAACGTCGTTGAGTGCTTCGGTAAGGTTATGCGTGCGTGCTATTATGCGTCCCTTGCAGACAATGATTGCTCCAATGGGTACTTCGTCCTCTTCGTAAGCCTTTCTGGCTTCATTGAGGGCTATGTTCATGTATTCGATGTCTGTCATGTCAACGGCGCATGTCATGTTCGCCGAAGAGGGTAGGGTAATCTTCGTCGAGGTTCTTGTATATGAACGACAGAAGTGTTTCGCGCATCCAATTGCTCTTGTTTGTTATGCGGTACTTCTTCAGATAGTCGTCTATTATTTTCATCTCCTCATCGCTGACAAGGCAGACTACGCGTGAGTGGCGCACAGGCTGTGTACGCGTTGTAGTAGCTTTGGGTTTTCTTGTCTTTTTCACGCTTATGGATTATGTTAATGCACTGTTTATGTTGTGCAAAAATAATTCATATTGAAAGGAATTGCAAGTTTTTCATTTGCTTTTCCTTGTTACATGTGTTATCTTCGCCATGTAATAGAACAATTTTGTATGGCTGAACATAACCTGTTGGGTGATAAAGGAGAAATGTTGGCTTCGCGATACCTTCTGGATAAAGGCTTTGCGATGCTGCATTACAATTGGCGGTGCGGTCACAAGGAGATCGATCTGATAGCACGCGATAGGGATACGCTGGTCTTTGTCGAGGTAAAGAGCCGTAGGGACGAGTCTTATGGAAATGCGTATGATGCTGTTACGCCACAAAAGATAGAGCGTCTTATCTCTGCTGCAGAGGTCTATATTGCAAGGCATAAGATTGATACTCCATACCGCTTTGACATAGTGACCGTTGTGGGTACATGCGACCCGTACAGAATTGAGCATATAAAAGATGCTTTCTATGCTACATGGTAAGGTCTAAAACTCTCTGTCATGAATATTGAAGATGCCCGAATGTACTGTCTGTCCAAGATGAATGCAACAGAGGACTTTCCTTTTGACGAGACAACACTCGCCTTCAGGGTTGAAAACAGAATCTTTGCAATAGTGGATCTTGATAACGTCAGCTGGTTCTGCGTGAAATGTGATGCGGATTATGCCATTGAGCTTCGTGATAAGTTTCCTCAGATTGTTCCGGCATGGCACATGAACAAGAAATATTGGAATCAGCTTGATATAGCGTTGTTGAACGACGAACTCTTTTATTCGCTTGTTGATCACTCTTATTGTGAAGTGATAAAGAAATTGCCTAAGAAAATTCGTGTAAAGTATGGTTTGTGATAAAAAATATATAATCCGTCTTGATACGGTAGATTCCACGAATCGTTACCTGCGTGATGAGGCTGACATTCTGTGGAACAAATGCGCTTTAGAAAAGAGGTTTGTTGTTGTCGTTGCCGGGCATCAGACTGCCGGACGAGGACAAAGAGGCAACGTATGGTGTTCCAATGCGGGCGAGAATCTTCTCTTTTCTATTCTTGTGCGTCCCGGTGAACAGTTAGAGGTTTGCGAACAGTTCTTGTTGTCACAGGTTGTGGCTCTTTCCTTGCACGATACAATGAGGTGCTATGGCATTGATACGAAGTTGAAATGGCCTAACGATATATATGTGGAAAACAGGAAATTGGCTGGCATTCTTGTGGAACTTGATTACTCCGGGGCATTTGTCGAGCAGGCTATAATCGGCATAGGGATAAATGTGAATCAGGAACTCTTTCCGCAAATGGATAGGATTCCTGTATCAATGAAGATGTTGCTTGGCAGTAATCTTGGTATCAATGATGTACTTGCTACTGTTCTCGAATTCTTTGAACACTATTATAGCCAAATGCTTTACGGTAATCGGGAGGCTTTGGCTGCAGAGTATTCAAGGCTTCTTATCGGATATAAGGAATTACGCTCCTTCGTTGATTCGGAAGCTCGCTTTGATGCTGTTATAGAGGGTGTTGAGAGTGACGGGCATCTGCTGTTGCGACGCTGTGATGGCATTTTGTCGCGCTATGCTTTCAAGGAGGTTGAACAGCTTTTATGATCTGCTGCTGTTCCTCATATCCTCTTCACGCTCTTTTCTGAGTTTGTTGCGACGACGTAGCAAAAACCATAAAAGAATAAGTATGCCAACAGAAATGCCTACAGTTATCCATTTTTCGGTATTTGACATTTCTGTATTCTTTGGGAACAGGTATATATACATTATCGCTGTATATATGGCGAGCACGGCTATTGTAATATTCGGGTTCTTGATAAATCTCATAATATATGCAGTCTGTTGGTGTTTATAATCAAATACAAAGGTAAGCATTTTTTTGCGAGAAATAAATTTGCTTAACCTTTTACGTCAAATTATAGTATTATTTAATATTTTGTCCTATTTTTACAGAATAATAATGATTATCTAAATATTATCAATATGGCAAAATTCAAACGTATCCTGCTCAAGCTTAGCGGCGAGAGCCTAATGGGTGAACAGGGTTATGGTATCGACGTGAAACGTCTGAACGAGTACGCGGCACAAATCAAGGAGGTCGCTGAAATGGGTGTCCAAATAGGTATTGTTATCGGTGGTGGCAATATCTTCCGTGGCTTGACCGGCGCAGGTAAGGGATTCGACCGCGTGAAAGGCGACCAGATGGGAATGATGGCAACTGTGATCAACAGCCTTGCTCTCAGTTCTGCACTCGGTGCTGCCGGTGTTCCCAATAAGGTATTGACTGCAATCCGTATGGAGCCTGTAGGTGAATTCTATACAAAATGGAAGGCAATAGAGGCTATGGAGAGCGGTCAGGTGGTTATTATGGCTGCAGGTACAGGAAGTCCGTATTTTACAACCGACACAGGCTCATCGCTTCGTGGCATCGAGATTGAGGCCGATGTGATGCTCAAGGGTACACGTGTTGACGGTATCTATACTGCCGATCCTGAAAAAGATCCTACTGCAACAAAATTCGATGACATTTCGTATGATGAGGTTATCAGTCGTGGTCTTAAGGTTATGGATATCACTGCTACAGCCATGTGCCGTGAAAACAATCTCCCTATCTACGTGTTCAACATGGATGTCGTAGGCAACCTCAAGAAGGTTATGGATGGCGAGGAGATCGGTACATACGTTCACCCGTAAATATTTACGTTTATAATAAAAGAAGTGACTGCCGCCAAGGCAGTCACTTCTTTTATATTGTGTAGCTTATTATTCATTCTCTTTTGTCATGATCCAGCCTCCTGATTGTGTAACAGCTGCGTCAATGGCAGCGCCGGTCTCGCTTATAGCATGAAGCGTGCCTTTGTATAGGGATAGCTTTGTTGCTGTTATGGCATTGTCGTATGCCTTGAATTTGAGCACTCCATTTGTGACTGTAAGGTTGCCTGTATCTACCGCGATGCTTTCGTTGCTCTCGGTGGTGCCTGCGTGGTTTCCACCTGTTGAGAGAATTGTCATCTCACCGCCTTTTACTGTTGTATTTTCAGTATTTACTCCTTTGGCGCCTTCGCCTGAACATTCAATGGCAATAATGCCGTTTTCAATAGTGAATGTTCCTTCGCATTTTATACCTCCGGCCAATGTGGCTCCATCAAAGACAGTTCCTTCTGATTTGCCGATTAATTTTCCACCGGTAAAGGTGATGTTGCTGTCGCAGTTCAATATCTTTGAACCATCGCCTTTTACAGTGCCGTGTATTACACCGCCTGTCTGCTTGTATGTTCCTGTGGTCTTGATTCCAGAACTCTTTTCTCCGGTTGTTGTGAACTCAATGTATCCACCGTTTATTGTAGCATTTGGTGTGACAGCCGGGTCCGGGTCGGCTTCTTCGTATTCCACCTTGATGGCTTCTCCGCCAGTTGTCAATTCAATGATGCCGGCATCTATTATCACTTCACCCTTTCCGCAATCGATACCGTCATTTTCGGCATTTACTGTTATTTTAGGTGATGCGGCAGCTGTACGTCCGACAATAAATTTGTCGTTTGTGTGGAAACCGTCCTTTGCGGCTTTAAGGATGTTGATGTTTCCGCTTCTGACTCTTATATAGTCGTCGCTACAGATAGCGTGACCTCCGTAGCTGGTTACATTGAGTATGCCACTTCCGTCCTCATATCCGTTGAATATCAACTGTCCTTCGCTGAAGAGTGTTCCTTTCTGGTCCTCATCGGCTGTTGCCGGTGCGTTGTATGTTGCACCGTCGCAAAGATTGTTTGTTGTGTTGTCGTCAATGGTAAAGTAGACTGTCTTGCCGGTCTGTATGTTTATGGCAGGACCGGTGGGGTTGGTCAGGTCTAATCCAGATAACATTAGCTGGAATTTCTTCTCGCTGTATATCTTTAAAGAACCGTTTGCGGACTTTCCGCTTACAATATATCCTACTTTACTGTCTGCTGAATTTATTGTCAGGTGTGCACCGTTCTTTGTGTATGGGATATTTCCTGAAACGGTAACATCGTTATCACTGAATGATATGTTTATGACTTTTCCTATGGAGAATTTTTCAACAAAATCGCCATAGTCATTGTCTGTAGTCTCTGTCGTAGGAATTGTTTCTACAATCTCGTTGAAGTTGTTCTTGTCATTGTCGTCAAATGCAACTGTAGGGTCAAGGTTGTATGTAAGCTGTTCGCTCTTGTCTGTTCTGGGTGAGAGGCTTTCAACCTTTCCTGTATGGAAACTATGCTGTATCCCACCATCCAGAATAAATGTGACAGTTTTCCTTGTTTCGTCGAATGTTATTTCGCGGGTATCGGCTGTTTCAATGGGTAGGAATGTGCCGTCGTTGTTGTTGACGTTCAATACCTGGGCCTGAAGGCCTGTTGTGGCCAACAGTGCTATAGTGTAAACGAACTTTTTCATCTTTTTACAAATTTAGCAGTTTGGTCATTTGATTTTATGATATATATACCTTTAGGCAGTTGGGCAATGCTTATTATGCCGTTTGCCGACTTCAGTCGTATGCATATAAGCTCTGTTCCTATTATGTTATATATGGTGACAGTCTCTCCTGCATTACAGTTAACTGCTATTGCATCGTTTGAAATGTAGCTGACGAAACCCTTATTGCCGGTTTCCATGTTGTCTATGTTGCTGTAGTTGCTGAAACAAATACGGTCTATATCTCCCATGGAAGTGTTAGTGGCAGTACCGTCTGTCTGTAGGATTTTTACGGTTGTTCCACTGAATGTTATCTTGTCGAGTTTGGCAAACTCTATGGTCTCTCTGTTACCGCTCTTTTCAACTATGATCTGTTGTGCCATTGTCGGTAGAGTGGCAAGCATGAGTATAATCAATGATATGTATGCTCTTTTCATTTTCTTAGCTGCTTGATCGTTATTATAAGTCTATGGAGTATTCAAATCCGATGGCATGACCGTCCGGGTCATTACCGCTTACGTCCTGATACAGATAATACAATGAAATGGCGTTTTTCTTATTTATCTTGTACGATGCTCCGGCACGATAGCGTGCCTTATCAAATATTTGCCATTTGTCAAGACGTGTATATAGCTCTGCCGAAATAAAGGGGCTTATCTTGCAGTTCGGGATGTCGTACTTTACACTGAGACGTGAACGGAGTGACAAGTTCTCTTTTGCCTCCTTGAATTCAGGCTCAGGTATCGGATTAGGCTCGTTCCATCCAATGTGATTTCCTTTGATGTCTGTAACCTCTTCCCAATGATATTTTGTCTCGCTTGTGGTTGCTGAACCGGTATGGGTGTATTGCAGGCGTTCACGCAGTGAAATCTCGAATCGTCCCGCTTTCAATTCTCCGGTTAGAGTCAGATATACTCTGTTTCGGGTAGCCCAGTAGGCTTCATCTATGTTATAGTTGTACTCTTCGACCTCTTCAATGAAATCCTTGTAACTTTTTTCGCGTAGATTGTGACCATAAATGAAGCAGTATCCGATATTGGTCTTTAGCTCAAATTGTGGTTTGCTCTTGTCGGCATTCTTCCACTCCTTGATCTTGTAGTCGAGCTTTGCGCCTACAGCTATGCGCTCTATGTTGCTTACAGCCTCTATTGAGCGCACTTCGGCATCAATTACGAACTTGGTCTTTTTATTTACCTTCTTGGAAAATTCGAATGTACCCCATACACCGAATTCATCACTGCTCTCTTGGGCTGTGATGTGCTGAATAGGTGCTACAAGTATCGCTGCTGCAAAAAGAAGCTTTGCAACGCTATGCTTAATTCTTAAGTTTGTATTCATCTACTGGTGCTTTTAGTGTTGTATCGACTGAATTGTTAGCCTCTTTGCTGCGATAGTACATCTTTACTATAGCAGCGTCTTTCAGAAAGTCAATGCTGCCTACCTCTACCTTCTCGATCTTTAGTCCTGTACGTTTCTCAAGGTCTGCTATAAGCTCTTCTCTCTTGTCTTCGGTAATAAGGTTTACGTTATCGTACTTTATGACTTTGTATGAGTAGTGGCTTATGAGCAACTTGCTTTCACAGAGCCATATTGAGATGATGAACAGTGCATTTATTATCAGAACCTCGCCATAGCTCAATTCGCTTACAATGAGTCCGTTTATCGCGCTTATTGCAATGATGATGAACAGGTATGTCATCTCGCGTATAGCTACCTGCTCGGTACGGTAGCGTATGATGCTGAATATAGCGAAAAGTCCCAATGCTATACCTGCCTTGAGTTTTACGTCACCCAAAACATATATGAGCATAAAGGTACTTATGGCAATGAGTATGTACGTAAAGAAGAATTCTCCTCGTTTGCATTTTGGATAATACAAACCGCGTACAACAATCATTATCGATACTATATTTATTAAAAATGCTACAAGCAACATCTTTACATGGTTGATGTCTATGAAGCCTTTGTCGCTGATTCTCTTCTCTTTAATGCCTATGGACATCTTTTCGTTCCTGTCGCCGTCATCATCGTCAAAGTTGTAGCTGTTGTCCATTGCTTCCGATATTATGTAATCTTCGGCTCCTGCTGTGACCGGTAGTGACTGTGCCTGAAGCGAAAAGCCTATGCTCAAGCATAACATCATTAATGTGGTTAGTAGTTTCATATTATCAGTTTTTTATAGTTTGTTTTCCATTTTGCCTATCATCACAAGTCTCTCCTTGAAATTGTTCCTCTTCAGGGATCTGTTAGTTAATGCACTGCCTATACAGTATTTGCTGAATCCTGAACGCTTTATGCGGAGTTCACGGAGAATGTCCAATGCAGGAGAGGGTACATTGCCATCACGTTTAAGCTCTATTATTGCAACTTTTTCGAGCCGGTCGTGTCCGTCGCTTTTCAAATGGTGAAATTTCAGGTTGAAATCGATTGTAAGACGCTCTGTCTTTCCGTAATTGACCAATGTTATGCGGTTGAACCAATTTTCTATTACAGGTGTAATCTCTTCGATGCTGTACCATGCGTGTTTTGCCATAAACGGAACAATAGCGTCATGTTCTGCATGTACGGTGTCGTGTCCCTGTATTGATATGCGCTTTTTCTTTGTTCTGCCGTGGTTGTTCTTGTTTTTTATTTCGAAAAAAGTATCATTGCTGTCAAGATATGTCCTGACTCTGATCTTTTCTCTTGTTGTCCTGCCACAGTGGTGCATGTTGTACATCTGATAATCACCGGTGTCAAAATAAGTCGTATGGTAGCTTGCTATACGTTTGTCGTTTATCTCTTGTATGAAATATTCTCCTTGGACTGCAAGCAAGAAGGCATGCAACTGTTCCGCAGTTGCCACAAATTTTGTGTCAGTGCGGTTCATCAGCTTGATTCCGGACATCTCTTGTAGAGAGATTGGAGGTAATAGCAGCGTCTTTTCTATAATGCCATTGTCCATGATAAATCAATGTATATTGTTACAAAAATAAACAAAAGATTTATAAATTGAACATTTTACATGTTATTTATAGTTATGCTTCTGTAAATTGGCATATAATTTATATAGATTGGCACTTTATGGCAGTTGTTGTATTTGAAAATTGTTTTTACTATCTTCGCATTATCATAATTGTGGCATATAATGATGGAGTCGGAGAGAATAAACGTTAAAGAGATAATTGACAGGTATTATCCTTTGGACAATGAACTTAAGGAAATATACATGGTGCATGCACGCAAGGTTACTGAACTGGCACTTGAACTGGCCGCTAGACATCCGGAACTTGAAATGGATGTTGAATTCGTGGAAGAGGCTGCCATGTTGCACGATCTGGGCATTTTTATGACAGATGCTCCAAGGATACATTGTCATGGCAATGCACAATATCTATGTCATGGCTATCTTGGTGCCGAGATACTGCGTTCATTGGGTCATGAACGTCATGCTAGGGTGTGTGAACGCCATACGGGGACCGGGCTTCTTAAAGAGCAGGTTATTGCTAATGGCTGGGATTTGCCTGCAAAGGATTTTTTGCCTGAGACATTGGAAGAGCAGCTTATATGTTTCGCTGACAAGTTCTATTCAAAAACGAAATACCTGTATGCGCCACGCAACCTTGAGCAAGTTATTGATAGTATGCTCAAGATTTCGGAAGATTCTGCCGAAAAAATAAGAAAATGGGCTGCAATGTTTATGTAATACCTGTTTTTCTCTTAAATAAGGCTTGTGAAAGTGCTTTTTTATCTTAAAATCAATAAATACTCCTTTTATTTTCCTATTTTTGCACCCTATTATGGACGTATGTAAATGAACAACACATCGGTTAAGGTAATATGGGTGGCTTTGCTGTTGGCGGTAATTGCGTTTGCAGTTCCTGTCAAAGCAGTCCTGTTGCCTTCAGCGTCTATAAACAGTTTTATCCTATTGCAGGATACATTGCGGTCCGATACCCTTGCTACGGATACTGCAAAGAGTCCAAAAAAAGATGCAATTGAAGCTCCTGTCTATTATGAATGTACAGATTCTATAGTCTGGTCTCGTGGCGGAAACGCATATCTTTATGGTAGCGGAAAGGTCAAATATGAGAATATCGAGTTGACTGCCAATATCATCTCCATGAATATGGACAGTAGTGTTGTACATGCTATGGGACGCACTGATTCTATGGGCGTCGTAAGCGGTCTGCCGATATTCATGGATGGTGGAACACCCTATGAGTCGGACAACATGAAATATAACTTCAAGTCGAAGAAAGGTTTTATCAACAATGTGTATACGCAACAAGGCGACGGCTTCCTGATGGGTGGAAAGGCCAAGAAGGACTCTGCTGATGTGATATATTCGCAAGATGGTATGTATACGACGTGCGATGCCGAACATCCTCATTTCTATGTAAGGCTTACACGTGCCAAGGTGCGCCCTAAAAAGGATGTTGTTTCCGGTCCCCTGTATCTTGTTGTCGCTGATGTTCCTTTGCCTTTGGCATTGCCATTCGGCTATTTCCCGTTTACAGAGAACTATTCGTCGGGCTTTATAATGCCTTCATATGGTGATGAAACTGAGCGCGGATTCTATTTGCGCGATGGAGGATACTACTTCGCTATAAGTGATAAATTGGATTTGCGACTGACAGGAGAAATCTTTACTAAAGGATCGTGGGGTGTCAATGCCGCTTCAACCTATGCAAAACGATACAAATTTTCCGGAAATGTCAGCCTTAGCTATCTTGTTACAAAGAATGGTGAGAAGGGATTGCCCGACTATGCTGTAGGCAAGAACTTCCGTGTACAATGGAGTCATAGACAAGACGCAAAGGCAATGCCTAACACCAATTTCTCGGCAAGTGTGAATTTTGCGACTTCCAATTATGAACGTGCAAACTTGAACAGCCTTTATAATCCGGCCCTTAATTCGCAGAGTGTAAGGACATCAAGTATAAACTTCTCGCATAATTTCCCAAGTATAGGTTTGTCTTTGTCTGCAACAATGAACATCTCCCAGAATGTGCAGGATTCAAGTCTTTCGTTGACATTGCCTACTCTCAACGTGTCGTTGGCTAAAAAATATCCGTTCAAACGCAAGAAACGTGCAGGTGACGAACGTTGGTATGAGAAAATCTCGTTGTCTTATAATGGTCAGATGAGCAACAGTATCAGTACCAAGGAGGATCTGATATTCAAATCCAACATTATTGACGATTGGAAAAACGGTATTAAACATACAATACCGATAAATGCGACATTCCAGCTTTTTAATTTCATAAATATTACCCCAAGTTTCAATTATACCGAGCGTTGGTATTTCAAGAAGGTAAATCAGGAATGGGACGAAGTGACCAATAAAGTTGTACAGGATACGGTGCACGGCTTCCATCGTGTGTACAATTATAATGTTGCTTTGTCAGCCAATACAACGCTGTATGGTTTCTACAAGCCAGCCTCATTTATAAAGAACAGCCGTATAAATGCTGTACGTCACGTTTTCAAGCCGTCTGTTTCATTGAGCTATGCTCCGGATTTCGGACATGCACGTTATGGTTATTACGAAACATACGTATATACCGATGAGAAAGGTGAGGCCCGTACCGTGGAATACTCTCCGTATCAGAATTCCCTATATGGTATTCCATCAAAGGGCGAAACGGGAAGCGTCTCTTTCAGTATGAGTAATAATGTGGAGATGAAATGGAGAACCAAGAACGATTCGCTGAAGAAAATAAGCATAATCGACGAACTTGGTGCATCACTATCCTATAATCTTGCGGCAAAAGTACGCCCTTGGAGCGACTTGACAACACGATTAAGGTTGAAATTGACCAAAAGTTACACATTCAGTTTTAATGCGACATGGGCAACCTATGCCTACAAATTCAATGAGAAAGGTCAGGTTGTCGTTGGTGAACGCACAGAGTGGTCGTATGGCCGTTTTGGCCGTTTCCAAGGAATGAGCCAAAACCTCTCCTATACATTGAACAACAGTACATGGGGCAAAATAAAGGGCTTGTGGGATAAGATTGCTGCCAAGGATGAGGATACCGGTGAGGAAGAGGAAAACAAGGAACCTGATGAAGAGACGACTGAGCCGGAGAAAAAATCTTTGAAAAGTTCAAGAAGCAAACAGGCGCAGAGTGCTGATCTTGATGAAGACGGTTATATGCCGTTCAAATTCCCTTGGAGTCTTACATTCTCTTATGGTATCAATATGGCCGAAGACCGGTCTGCAAAGATAAACATCAGGAACATGAGATATCCGTTCAAGTTTACCCAGAACTTGAATATCTCAGGAAATATAGGTATATCCGATAATTGGCGTATAAGCTTTACTTCCGGATATAATTTCGAATATAAGGAACTTACCACCACTACGTTGAATATATCACGCGACTTGCATTGCTTTGAAATGTCATGTGGTATAGTGTTGAGTCCTTATACCTCGTTCAATTTCTGTTTCAGAGCTACATCGGCAATGTTGGCCGACTTCCTTAAAGTTGAGAAAAGGAGTGACCGAAGCTCTAATGTACAATGGTATAATGACTGATTCTTTACCAGACTATTTTTTCTTTGCCATGCTTGGCAAGATAGTCATTTGTTAGGGTAAAATGGTGATTTCCAAAGAATCCTTGGTATGCCGACAGTGGGGAAGGATGTGGCGATTTAAGTACAAGATGTTTTTCTGTATCAATGAATGCTCCTTTCTTTTGGGCATAGCTTCCCCATAAAATAAAAACAATATTTTCTCGGCGTGATGCCAACTCTCGTATTGCGGCATCTGTAAACTCTTCCCAACCGCGTTTTTGATGTGAACCGGCTTGAGCAGCTCGTACAGTCAGTGTTGCATTGAGCAGTAGGACACCTTGTTCACTCCAACGTGTGAGATCACCGTCCTGCGGTATGGGGGTGCCTGTGTCACTTTCAATCTCTTTGAAGATGTTCAGTAATGACGGTGGGAAAGGAATACCTTTGTTTACTGAGAAACATAGGCCGTTGGCCTGTCCGACACCATGGTAGGGGTCCTGACCAAGTATCACGACCTTGACCTTGTCGAACGGACAGTGGTCAAAGGCATTGAAAATGAACTTTGCGGGTGGGTATATGGGCGTGTTGCCTTTGTATTCTTCTTTTACAAAGGATGTCAAACGTACAAAATAATCTTTTTGAAACTCCTCTTGGAGTACCTCTTTCCAACTCTGTTCTATTTTTACTTCCATGATGTCATAAAGATTAACAGGCGGATACGGTCAAGTATCCGCCTGTTCTATATTGATATTGTATTAATATGCTCTTGCGAACAATACACGACGTGCCGATGGCTTTCCGGTAACCATACATGTTCCAGGAGTCTCGTCCCAGCCGATAGGGATACAACGTATTGTTGCTTTTGTCTCGTTCTTGATAAGTTCTTCGGTTTCAGGTGTGCCGTCCCAATGTGCGAGTATGAATCCACCCTTTTCGATTTCTGTCTTGAACTCTTCGTAGCTGTCAACACTGCGTGTGCATGCCTCGCGCATTGTAAGTGCCTTGCTGTGGAGGTTGGTCTGTATGTTGTCGAGCAACTCTTTTACATACTCTACAATGCCGTCGATCTGACGTGTCTCTTTCTCCAGGGTATCACGGCGCATAACCTCGATTGTGCCGTTCTCGATATCTCTTGCACCAAGTACAAGACGTACGGGAACACCCTTCAATTCATATTCGGCAAACTTGAATCCTGGACGACGGTTGTCTGCATCATCAAATTTGACACTGATGCCCATTTTCTTCAATTCGGCAATAATTGGATCAATCTTGCCCTTAATGGCTTCGAGCTGCTCAGCATTCTTGTAGATGGGGACAATTACAACCTGTATAGGTGCAAGTGCTGGTGGCAATACAAGACCGTTGTCGTCTGAGTGGGTCATGATGAGTGCACCCATAAGACGTGTCGAAACTCCCCATGATGTGGCCCATACATATTCCAGGTTATTGTTCTTGTCTACAAACTGTACATTGAATGCCTTTGCAAAGTTCTGTCCAAGGAAGTGTGATGTACCGCATTGCAACGCCTTGCCATCCTGCATCATACCCTCGATAGTGTAGGTGTCAAGCGCACCGGCAAATCTTTCGTTCGCAGATTTTACACCCATCACTACAGGAAGAGCCATGTACTTGTTTGCAAAATCGTTGTATACGTGCAACATTGTCTGTGCCTCTTTTTCAGCCTCTTCGCGTGTGGCATGTGCTGTGTGTCCCTCCTGCCACAAGAATTCTGCTGTACGTAGGAATAGACGGGTACGCATCTCCCATCGCATTACGTTTGCCCACTGGTTGACCATGATAGGCAGGTCGCGGTACGATTGTATCCAGTTCTTGTATGTACTCCAGATGATAGTCTCTGATGTTGGACGGATAATCATTTCCTCTTCAAGTTTGGCTGCAGGGTCCACTACGACTCCGCTACCGTCCTCTGCGTTCTTCAGACGATAGTGTGTGACAACAGCACACTCCTTGGCAAAGCCCTCTACGTGTTCAGCTTCGCGACTGAGGTACGATTTTGGGATAAGCAAAGGGAAATATGCGTTTACGTGTCCTGTCTCTTTGAACATGTCATCCAAAGTACGCTGCATCTTTTCCCAAATTGCATATCCGTATGGTTTGATTACCATACAGCCTCTTACTGGTGACTGTTCTGCCAAATCTGCTTTCAGTACAAGGTCGTTGTACCACTGTGAGTAGCTTTCGCTACGTTTGGTTAACTCTTTAAGTTCTGCCATATCTGTCTATTTTTAATTATTTCATTCAATGTGTGATTGCTGTCCCTAGTGCAGTGATTGAATAATCATATCAATGGAATATTCATCTCTTTACATGCTTTCCTCATTTCGTCAGGCCAGATGCTTGATTGGATCTCACCAATGTGTGCTTTCTTCAATAACAGCATACAAAGGCGTGATTGGCCTATACCTCCACCTATACTCAATGGCAATGTGTCTTCGAGCAACCTACGGTGGAAATATAGTTCTTTGCGTTCCTCTTTTCCTGTCTTTTCAAGCTGGCGAAGCAGTGCGTTCCTGTCGACACGTATTCCCATAGAAGAGAGCTCCATTGCTTTACCGAGTACATCGCTCCAAATCATCAAGTCGCCGTTCAATCCATAGTATCCGTCTTCGTTTGCTGTTGAATAGTCATCGTAGTCCGGAGCACGGTTGTCATGTGGCTTTCCGTCAGAAAGTTCGTTGCCGATACCTATAATGAATACCGCACCATATTTCTTTGTAATAGCCTCCTCGCGTTCTTTAGGTGTCATACCGGGATAAAGACGAAGAAGCTCCTCGCTGTGGATGAACTCGATTTTCTCGGGCAACGATGGCTTTAACTGAGGGTAACATTCGCTAAGGGTGAACTCTGTGTGCAGAATTGCTGAATATATATCCTTGACAATGTTACGCAAGAATTCTGCTGTACGCTCCTCCGGATTTATCACTCGCTCCCAATCCCATTGGTCAACATACAGTGAGTGGAGGTTGTCCAGCTCCTCATGTGCACGTATAGCGTTCATGTCGGTGTATATTCCGTAACCTTGTGCTATATTGTATTCTGCAAGAGTGACACGCTTCCATTTCGCCAACGAGTGTACCACTTCAGCAACAGCTCCGTTCATGTCCTGTATGGGGAAACTTACCGCATTTTCGTATCCGTTCAAATCGTCGTTAAGTCCTGTTCCTTGCAGTACGAACAATGGGGCTGTCACGCGTCGTAAGCGAAGTGATGCCGAAAGGTTCAACTGGAATGTCTCCTTTATTTGTTTTATGGCAAGTTCTGTCTGTTTAAGATCAAGCAGAGGCCTGTATTTTGTTGGTAGCTTGTAAAGTTTCATTTTTTTTATGTGTGTTTAATGCCTTGCATTAATGGTGATCCCGGTGGGATTCAAACCCACGACCTTCAGAACCGGAATCTGACGCTCTATTCAGCTAAGCTACGGGACCTTTTTTCCGCGCGAAGATAGCGAAAAAATACCAAGAAACCATTGATAAAATACCAAAAAAGTATTTTTTCAGACATTTATTGCCGGTACACTCTTCTATAAGGCTCTGAATACTCTAATTCCGATATGTTTCTTCCTGCTTGCTAAGTAGTTGTAAAGTGGTTCGGCGTCGCGTATGACCTTGCCCTCACGGCTTGATGCATGAATCATGTATAATGTTCCATCTTGCCAAAATGCAAAACCTAAATGTGAAATGTCAAGTCCTTCTATATCGGTTACAATAGCAATGATGTCTCCATCTTTTATTTCTCTGTTATCCTGTATTTGGGGAATTGCTGCCTTGGGAATATATTTTATTTGAATGTTATGGAACGCTTTCTCGAATTCTATGATTTTTTCTCTGGTCTCATGGTTTTCTTTCAGGTGTCTGTATTTCTCAGTGTTGCAACTCATGAAGTTCAAGTCCAAAGATTGTTCTGCTGTGTGAAACGGGCTCTCAACTTCTTTTATTATATTATGTTTTGCCGAATCGGCAATCCACCAACTTGTATAGTGGAGTCGGCTGGCGTAATCATGACGTATGCCGTTCCTATAGCGTATTTTCTCAAGGTTTTTGCAATAGGTCGGGAAGTGGTCGTCGTTGTCGCATAAGGCTATGGCAAGAACTGTCTCTACAAATGTGGTGCAATCCAGTCTTGAACAACTGATGAATAGAGGTTCATTGTCATGCTCGTCCAATGTCCCGGAAACATACTCTTTGCCTAAAAACTCATTTGCTAAGGAAATCATTCTTTCGCCAGTAGTATTGAACTTCTTGCTCGGGTATCTCTTTATAATCTCTTCGATAAAGATGCTGTCCTCTTTTTCATATATGATATTCTGAGCCCTTGCTTTTGTCGCGGTTGCTATTATGAGTATGATTGCTGTTAATGCTGTTGTTCCTAATGTTCTTGTCTTCATTTAACCATAATTTATGTAAAGGTAGGGATTTATTCTCTTTAATTGATTATCTTCGCCTAAAATTATAAATAGTAAATGAAGCGGATTCTTTTTTTTGCAATAATGCTGTTGTCTGTGCCTGCCATAAAGGCGCAATTTGCAACGTCATACATGCCGTCGGTGCGTACTCCTAATATGATACTAAACGATGATTGGAAAGCTCCGGCGGTGATGGAACTCGGCAGTGATGATGTCATACATTTTTCGTTTGATGAGATGTCGCACACATATCACCGTTATACATGTCGTATAACCCATAATAATGCCAACGGTACAAGATCTGAACTCTTTGAAATAGACTATCTTGATGGATTCAATGATTTTGTCATAGAATCATGGGAAAATTCACATAATACGACGCAACTGTATACTCATTATACTTTTGATTTGCCTAACGATGATGTCTCGTTGAAAGTGTCAGGGAACTATAGTGTTGAGGTCTATGATGATATGGAGGATGACGTTCCTGTGTTGAGGTTCGATTTTTCTGTCGTTGAACCCCAAGTGACAATACGTGCTACAATCACAGGAGATACAGATACCTCTTTTAAAGCTGGCGAGCAGCAGCTCTCATTTGTGGTGAATCACTCTAATTGCAATGTCATTTCTCCTGCAAATGAGTTGATACCGGTGGTTTATCAGAATCGACGTAGGGATAATTTCGTTACAGATATTAAACCTACCTATATGACAGGCAACGAGGCTGAATATGTCCATAACACGGCACTGATATTTGAAGCTGGAAATGAATATCGTCGTTTTGAACTTACCGATCCTAATTCGCCTGGAATGAATGTTGAGGATGTCGTATATCACGATAGCGCATACCATGCATTGTTGTATATCGACAAGCCGAGAGTGTCGTATTCTAATGGCATGGACGAAAACGGACGTTTTTACATAAATACCTTAGAGGGGTATGGAATGCCGATTGAGGCCGATTATGTGAATGTGCATTTTGCAATTGAAATGCCATACCGCGCAGGCGGCAATTATTACCTGACAGGTGATTTCTGCGGTGAAATGTTCTCTAAAGAAAATGTTATGTTATATGATGCTGAGGCCGGCTATTATTTCTCATCACACCTTTTGAAATTGGGAGTATATAATTATATGTATGTGTGGTTGCCCGAAGGTGCAGAAAAGGGGGCTTTGAGTTTGACTGAGAACAATTTCTATAATACCGAAAACGAGTATCTGATATACATTTATCATCGCGAGTTCGGTGCAAGGTATGATAAGTTGGTCGGTTATATTGTTGTAGGTAATAATTGATCAAAAAGAAAGGAAGAGCAGCTGCTCTTCCTTTCTTTTTGATTATAATTTGTCGATGCAATTCTGTATTGTTGCCCATATGCCTTTCTTTTCAAGGTTTATGGATTTTCCGATACGCTGTAATATCCTCAGTGCTTTGCCGTTCTTCTTTAATTGCGCTTGGGAATAATTGTATAATCCAAAAGTGAATAAAAGACTTAATGCAAGAACTGTGTATAGCTGCATGTCGATTGATGCACCAAGTTTATACGATAGGAACCATGTCGCTATTATAATAAAATTCAAGGACAATATACTGATTGTTGTTGCAATGTGTGAAAATCCCAGATCTATAAACATGTGGTGCAAGTGGGTCTTGTCCGGGCTGAATGGGGATTTCCTGTTCAATATTCGTGTGGACATTACACGCAACGTGTCAAATACAGGAATTGCCAATACAGCCAATAGGAATGGTATTAATCCCAATCCTTTTATCATCATGCAGGTTCCGTCAAAATTTTCTCTCAGAATGCTTATCACAAACATTGAGATCATTGTGCCAATGGCAAGTGTTCCGCTGTCGCCAATGAACATTCTTGTCTTATTGCCAAAGACATTATGCAGGAAGAATGGAATGATTGCTCCAGCTGCAGATATGGCAATGATCAGCATTTCTGTGTTTCCCATATTGTAGAACATTATGGCAAAAAAGATGGAGGCCATAAAGCAGAATCCTGATGAAAGGCCATTTACGCCATCTATGAGATTGATGGCATTTATTATACCCACGCAGGCAAATATGGTTAATGGGACCGAAATCCATGTTGGAATGGTGGTTATATCCCAAAGTTCGTAAAAACAATTTATGGAGGCTTTGTTTACGTACATCAGCCAACATATCAAAAGAATTTCAATAACAAAACGTATGGTAGGTGTAAGGCTCAGGATGTCGTCCATTATTCCAATGTAAAGCATGATGAGCATGGCTGCCATAAGCATAAATACATTTGGACTGTTCAATATAGTCTGCGAACTGCACAGTCCTATGATTATTCCGAAAAATACAGCAGCTCCACCCATATTCGGGATAGGTCTTCTTTGCAGTTTTCTTGCGTCAGGATTATCAACAAGATCTTTCATGACTGCAATTTTTAGAACCTTTGGGTGTATCCAAAGTGTTCCAAGAAATGCCAATAATGCCGGAACTATAATTTGATAAAAATTGAGCATGATTAATGGTTCCTAAATGAAAATAAGTGTAACTGTTAAACTTTTTTGTCCTGATATTTGTTCCAGGACACAATATATTTGCAAATATAATTAAAAAATATATTAAAAGGAGTTTTTAGTTTTTTTTTTTTTTTGTTTTTTTTT
>JAFZGA010000019.1 GCA_017555585.1 Bacteroidaceae bacterium | reverse complement strand
ACGTTCAAGCAAGCTTGACGTTTCACTCGTTTAATCACATCTTTGTTCTGTGCCGGGGCTTTTCGTTCTTTTGGCCGCCAAAAGAACAATAAATAACGACAAGAAATGGAATACAAGATAGTAATGTGAAGGTTGAGAATATAATGCAAGACATCCTCCCCCCCCTAGAGTTTGCAGGTGAGCCGGCTTTTGGTGGATATCTTTCCTTGTTTTGTTGAATGTTTTTTTGAATTTCTATATGTTTTTAATGTTTTTTTTGAAAAGCAATAGCTTTTTATTATATTTGCATACTTATATGCACTAATGTGCAATTGCTTATGTTGGCTGTAAGCGTAGCCTGCTTTTGTGGTGGATTTTGATTGTAATTAAGTATCTTACAGCAATATTTGTGCAATTAAACAAAAGTGAAAAATAAAACATTATATAATTAACTTATTTATTAACTAAATTTTAACCTATGAGAAAATTTACACTTTTCTTGGCGTTGATGGTTACAATGGTAACTACAGCGTTTGCACAGACTCCTGTATTGGAGCTCTCTGCTGAGCAGATAGGATCATATCCATATCAGCTCGAAGATGAAGATGCTGCAAAGGTTTTCGCTTTGACCGATTTGACAGTTGCTGTAAAAATCAATACAGCAAGTGTATCTGGTCGTAGAGGACTTTTTGTAACATCAGATCCAACATTGGCCAAAAATACTGCTGCTGAGGGTACAAGCTCTCGCTATGTGGCTTATGGCCTTAATGCAGAAAACATCTCTTATCTTGCTTCGTGGAGAGCTGGTGACCGCTTCTCTGGTAGCGCAAAATTCGCGGCAAACTCAGAGGTTGTCTGTGTTTATGTTATCAATCCTACCAATGGTAAATTCGAGTTGTACTTTAATGGCGCTTTGGACAGATCTTGGTCTGGAACAAACCCTAACGGTTTCATGAATGGCTATGAAATTGCGACTCCTGCAATGGTGAAAGCTGCTCACGCTAATGCAAATATTTACATTGGTGGTGGTGTCAGCTCTGAGGGCAATGACGAGGTTTTCGATGGTACTATCATTGGTGTAAAGGTTTACGAAGGTGCTCTTTCTGTAGCGGAAATCGCTGCTATCAGTTTTGAGGATCCTGCGTTGCTCGCTGCTGCACAGGCAGAGTTCAATTCTGCTTACACTGCAGCTCAGGCAATTCTTGATGAGGCTGAGTTGGCTGTAAACTCAACAGAACTTCCTTTGCAGGTTGACAATGCAAATGCTGCATATTACTTGTGGAGTAATGCTCCAGAGCCAAATGAGGGCCACATTAAATTCCTTCTTGATGGTAGCACTGGTACTTACGACGGTAAAGACTTCTTCCATACACAGTGGAGCAACCCAGTTCCTGCCGCTCCTCACTATATAGAGGTTGACCTTGGTGTTGATAATGAGCTTTCTGAATTTGCATTTTCTTATAGCACACGTAACTTCGGCGGTGCTGATGACTATCCAAATGTAATTCAGATAACAGGTAGTAACGACAAGCAGAACTATAACGAGATTTACACAGTTTCTGATTTGCCTGCATCTTCTAACACAAGCTGGAGTTCAGGCAATATCGTTGCAACTACTGCTTATCGTTATATCCGTTTCAATGTTACAAAGACACAACAGTCTAATAGAACTTACTGGCACATGAGTGAGTTTGATATTTATACAAACGAAATCTCTGTTGCTGATAAGTATAAGGCTGTTGCAAATGAGGTTGCTGCTTTGAAGAATACATGTGATTCATATGCTGACAATGCAACTTATGGTATAGCTAAGCTTACCGCAGCTGCTGAGGCTATCAACGCTCTTGTTGAGACAGTAAACGCAGGTGTTGCTGTTGAGCCTGTAACATTCGATATCTATGCATTGGATGACTATATGAATCCAAGCCTATTGGAAGGCACTGTAAGCAAGCTTGGTTTTGTTGTTTTTGCTGCAAGCGACAACAACGCTGCTCTTGCCGAGGCTGCTGATGCTCCTAAGGTTTGTATCTTTGACCCAGCAATGGGTGGTGCTGTAGCTGAGGCTTCAAGCATTATGTTCGGTGACCTCTTGGGCAACGGTATGCAGCTTGTAGCTGTTCAGTTCGATGGCTTTGCTACTCCTGGTACTTATATGGTTTATGCTCCTGCAGGTGCGTTTACAGTAAATGGTCAGCCAAGTGAGGAAATCATCTCTGCACAGTTCACAATTCCTGCTCCTGCAGTTAAGGTGTTCGAGGTTGAGAGCGTAACTCCTGCAAACGGTGCTGAGGTTGAGGCTATCAATAAGATCGAGATCAAGTTCACAGAAGATATTTTCTTGTCAATGGATAATAGAGGTAGCTTCTATCCTGTAAATCTTGTTGACGAGAACAACAATGTTATAGAGCTTACAACATCTAATGATGTTAATATCTATAGCAAGGCTGTATTTACTCCTGCTGAACCTATCACAGCTGCAGGTACATATACACTCGACCTCTCTCAGATCAAGTTGGACGGTGGTGTATGCGAGGGCTCATACTCTTGGACTGTTGTAGCTCCTGTTGTTGAACCAGGTATTGACACCAGCAAGGAGTATTATCTCTACAGTTCTTATAACTGGGGAATGAACAGTGGCTACTTGACAATCGGTACAAAGAGCGGTTCTAACTATGGCCAGGTTTACATGGATTCAAATAAGAAACAGTCGTTCAAATTGACTCCTTCAGGAGATGGTTACGTTGTTTCAAGATTGGCGGATATGGGTGGTATGTCTTATCCCGAGTACCTTGACTGTAGCCACGCATACAATGTTGGCAATAATGCAATGAGCGGTTCTGTCCTCTACTTCGAATTGAATACTAACGGCAAATACTATATCCGTAGTGCAAATGGTTATTTCAAGGCTGATAAGATTGACTATACTACTACAGACTGGGCTTACCATGTCTTCAGCAACGGTGATATGACAAGCGCTATGGAGTGGGAGCTTGTTCCTGCTATAGATGAAGAGCCTACAACTCCAGCAGTTGCTCCTGTTATTCAGACAATTTCTCCAGCAGCAGGCGCTGTTGTTGAAGGTGGTGTGAGTGAAATTGTCATCACATTCGACAAGGAGATCAAGAGCGTATCATCAGGTGCTCAGATAAAGGTGAAACTTGGTGCAGCCACAACAAGAGCATATGGTTCTAATGCAACAATTGACGGTTGTACAGTAACATTCAAGTTTGGTGATGGTGGTCAGTTTGGCTTTACAACCATCGAGGATGCTGGTGAATATTCTGTAGAAATTCCTGCATCTTTGTGTACAAGTGAAGACGGCGGTGCTTCAGAGGCATTCTCATATAAATTTACTATTGCAGCTCCTGCTGAGCTTCCAGCTCTTGAGTCAACCAAGTATGACAGAAATCCTCTTGAAACCTCATACGACTTTACTACAGGTCTGTTGGGTAAATACTTATTGAGCGGTGTTAAGATATACTTTGGTGAGGTTGTTAAGAAATATACAACAGACCTTTCAGGTGACTATGGTCAAATCCTTGACGCTGATGGTAATGTGGTTGCTACACTTGACAAGTGTATGGGTGCAAACGGTACAATGAATGACTTTGCTACTCCTTATACAACAACACCGATTACAGCAGCTGGTACATATAAGGTTGTTGTTAAGTCTGGTGTAATTCTTAGCGCTGACGGTACTAAGGAGTACAAGGGTGGTGAGTTTACATTCACAGTAGAAAAAGCTGCAGTAGAGGTAATCCCTTCAGCTGAGGATGGTTTCTTCTGGAACGCAAGCTACTCACACGTAGATGAATTCAACAAGCAGGTAATCACTGTTAAGAACGCTGACAACGATGTTGTTATCAACAATGAGGTTAAGGCTACTCTTACATGCGGTGAGAATGTATATGAGGCTACTGTAACAGTTGAGAAGTACGACAATGTTCAGGAAATCACATTGGCTTTCGATGGAGAGTTCGTTGAGGGTAAATATGCTCTTGATGTTCCTGCAGGTTTGTTCACTGTTGATGGTGTTGCAAACGAGGCGTATGCACAGAGCACATTCACATACCGCAAGCCACAGTTGGAGATTACACGTGACTTCGATACATGGGAGTCATATCTCGACCAGGTATGGTATATGCCTAAGGGTGCGATTATTACTATCGCAAATGCTCAGTCTGTAGAGGTTGACGATACAAAGGTTGCAACAATCGCTGTTGGCGAGAGTGTATACAACTCAACACTCAGCTACTACTATGACGAGCAGAGCAATGCTTATTATATCGAGCTTATGTTCGAGGACTTCTATGCTGAGGGCTTCGAGTTCGTTAAGGGTGATTATACATTCACACTCCCTGCAGGTCTCTACACTGTAAACGGTGTTGCTAACGAGGAGGCTGTGAAAACTTACACATATGGCGATCCTATCGTTGAGGAGTTCTCTGTAACAGAGATTCTTCCTGCTTCAGGTAGTGAATTGGAGAGCCTTGACGCTATTTCAATCACATTCAGCAACGGTATGAAACCAGACATGTTGCCTATCACATGTGGCGAGAAGACATATAACTTCATCTATATGTCAGGCGTTTATGTTCCTGTTGATATGAACTACGAGCCTATCGTTATCACAGAGCCTGGTACATATACTCTCGACCTCAGCAACCTTGAGGGCTTGACAGGTGATAAGGTATTCTCTTGGATAATTGTCGAGGGTACTACCGACGGTATCGAAGAGGTTGAAACTGAGGCTGAGAAGGTTATCTATGACCTCACAGGTCGTCGCATCCTTGAGATTACCAAGTCTGGTATCTACGTTGTAAACGGTAAAAAAGTTATTGTAAAGTAATATCATAACTTACCTAAAGGAAAAGGAGAGCTCCGGCTCTCCTTTTTTTATGCTTCCTGTTAAACTGCTTAAAAAAAGTTTTCTTTCTGCTGTGTTATTCTATTATTTGTATTTAATTTGCATAGATTTATGCATTAAATCAGTTAGGATAGAAAAGAAGAGAATAAATTATGGGAATGTTATATGTTGTTCCTACTCCTGTGGGAAATCTTGAAGATATTACAATGCGTGCGGTGCGATTGTTGAAGGAGGCCGATTTTATATTGGCCGAGGATACGCGAACCTCGTCAAAACTTCTCAAGCATCTGGATATCCAGGTGCCCATGTACTCACACCACAAGTTCAATGAGCACAAGACCTCTGCATCTATTGTGGAACGTATAAAGGATTGTGCCAACCATGTTGCCCTGATCTCTGATGCCGGAACTCCGGCGATATCCGATCCCGGCTTCATGCTTGTACGCGAGTGTGTAAAGAACGGTGTCGAGGTGCAGTGTCTGCCGGGGGCAACAGCGTTTGTTCCTGCATTGGTGTGTTCTGCGCTTCCTTGTGACAAATTTGTATTTGAAGGCTTCCTGCCACAAAAGAAAGGTCGTCAGACCCGCTTGAATTTCCTTAGAGCCGAACAGCGTACAATGATTTTCTACGAGTCGCCATACAGGGTTGTCAAGACATTGACGCAGCTTGCCGAGGTTCTTGGCGGTGAGCGTCAGGCTGCCGCAGTACGTGAGATATCGAAGCTCCATGAGGAGTGTGTACGCGGTACGCTCGACGAGCTTGTAGCGCATTTTACAAAGAATGAACCACGTGGTGAATTTGTGCTGCTTGTGGGCGGTGTTGAGGAGCAGCGTGGTAAGAACGAGGATGAGTAAACATTTGCTTTATGAGACAGAATGAGGTTACTTTAGGGCGTTTCTTGCGCATATTGCTTGTGATGGCAACATTGACCATTACATACTTTGTGCTTGACAGCCTGAGCGGCATATTGCTGCCGTTTGCAGTTGCGTGGTTGCTGGCCTATTTCATCAATCCGCTTGTGAATTTTATCCAGAACAAACTACGTTTTAAATTCCGCTTGCTGTCGACTCTTGCAGCAATGTTGCTTATAGGTGCAGTGATTTATGGCGTTCTTCTGCTCATAGTACCTTCTATACTGAATGAGATGCATTCGTTGACCGACTTTACTGTTGCTTTCTTGAACAATAATCTGATGAATGCGACAATTCCGGAACCTGTCATTGATTTCTTTAGGGATATTTTCAATGACGAGGGTGTTGCAGATATTGTGGCGGCTGTAGGAAGCGGTGATTTTGTCTCTGTATTTGCCGACCGTTTTCATGGTGTCGTTGAGGGTACTTTCAATGCTGTAAGGCAACTTCTGGCAATGAGTATAACGCTGTTGTACCTGTTCTTTATTCTTCTTGACTTTGAACGTCTGTCAAGAGGATGGAAACCGTATGTGCCAAAGAAATGGCGTGGAATCGTAGGTAAACTGTGGGGTGATCTTGTAAGTGGCATGAACCAATATTTCCGCGGACAGGCATTGGTGGCCTTATGTGTGGGCATATTGTATGCGACAGGTTTGCGTATCATCGATTTCCCGGCTGCAATAGCGTTCGGACTCTTTATAGGTGTCCTGAACCTTGTGCCATACCTTCAGTTGGTATCGGTAGCTCCTATGGTGCTTCTGGCTGTTCTCAAGGCGGCTTCTACTGGCGATGATTTCTGGATTATAATAATGTCGGCATGTGCTGTGCTGGTGGTTGTACAGCTTATTCAGGATATGTTGCTTGTCCCGTATATAATGGGTAAGAGAATGAATCTGCATCCGGCAGTGATACTGCTTTCACTTTCCATCTGGGGTAAGCTGCTCGGCCTGTTAGGTATGATTGTGGCATTGCCTCTGACAACAATTCTGCTTGCGTACCTCAAGCGTTATCACGAGATAGCAGAGTTCTCGAAGTCGGACGAAGAGCAGATTCTGAAAAAGGCTATCAACAGTGCCAATGTCGCCTCAGATAAGGAAAAACAGTAAAAGTGTTACTCCTATTTAGGCTTTTTGAGGCTGTTTTTGATAAAAAACGCCAAAAATGTTTGTAGGTATAAAAAATCTTCCTATCTTTGCACTCGCTTAACGGCACGTAGGTAGACTCGCTAGCTCAGCAGGTAGAGCACATCCCTTTTAAGGATGGGGTCTTGGGTTCGAGCCCCAAGCGAGTCACCATCAAAGAGAATCCAACTGGATTCTCTTTTTGTTTTATACCGCATTGTCTATCTTGTTTCTGCATTTATATCCTATGATAACACGCTGCTATCTCGAAATTACAAATATTTGCAATCTTGATTGTCTTTTCTGTCCAAAGACAGAGAGGCCCAAGCGTAAACTCACAATGGAGGAGTTCGATCTCCTCACCGAGAAAATGCGTGGCAAGGTACGCTTCCTCTATTTTCATCTCATGGGCGAACCTTTTCTGCACCCTGACTTGCCGGAATTCATTACTTTGGCACGCGACAAAGGATTCATTCCTGTACTTACCACCAACGGTACGCTGCTTTCGCGTGCTAAGGGTGTTATAGAGGCGAAGCCACATAAGATACAGATATCTCTGCATTCACATGAGGGTAACGGCAAGGATAACCCACAGCAGTACATTAAGGAGGTGATGGATTTTACTGTCCGCGCGGCTGAAGCCGGAATTGTGGTTGTATTGCGCTTGTGGAATCAGGGTGGATATGATACTCAGAATGACCTCTTGCACGAACTGGTGGCTGAACGTTTTCCACGTCCGTGGGACGAGCGTCACTATGGTTGGCGTGTTGCCAAAAATGTCTACCTGGAGTATGCACGTATGTTTGAGTGGCCCGACAACGAGCGTAAGGAGAATACTGAGAAGGAGGCTTTCTGTTATGCCTTGCGCAACCAGTTCGGTGTGCTTGTTGACGGAACTGTCGTTCCTTGTTGTCTTGACCATGCCGGAGATATCCCATTGGGTAATCTCTTTGAACAACAGCTTGATGAGATTATGGCTTCACCCCGTGCGCGTGCCATATATGACGGTTTTACGCGCCATGTGGCTGTTGAACCGCTGTGCCGCCGTTGCGGATATGCAGCAGTTATAAAAAAGCTGCTTGTAAGGGGCAAGGAGTAATTATATGAGCCTTGTTATAATATCCTGATATTTCCTTGATATAGGTATACTGTCGCAATCCGGTTGGTTCAACTCTGCGACAATCATTCCTGCACTGTTCCTGTGTACTATCTTTATGTAGGCCGGGTTGATGAAATATGACCTGTGACAGCGTACAAGACCATGCTTTGCCAATGTATCTTCGAGTGCCTTCATTGATGAACGTAAAGTGAACTTCTTGTTCTTGCCTTTGTCAAGATAGTATATGTTCACGTAGTTTTCTTCCGATTTGATGAACAGTATCGCTTCACGTGCCATCACAAGGCGCAATTTCTTGTATTCGTCATAAAAACGTATCAGAGAGTTCTCGTCTGGAGTCTCATGGATCTCTTGGTTCTTCTCATATATTTCGTATTTGAACCAAATGAATGCATATGGGTATATTGCTGTACTCATGACCATAATGATAATGGAGCCTGCCACTTCGAAAAACGAGATGGAGCCATTGAGCATGAGGGTGACATACAGTGACGAAAACAGTGCCGATACAATCATCTCTGCCAAGCACCATGCGGAGTAGAGCTGTGTGGATATGTTTTTGTATCTGCCAATAAGATAAAGGATGCTTCTTGTAATGGCTGTTGACAGCAGTATTATGCAGAACAGTATTGTTGCATTGAATGTAAAGCCTGCATGCTCCATGTCCAAGAGGCCGTATATGGCATGCGGCTTGTAGAATATTATGAAGAAAAGGAAAAACAGGGGTACAGCCAAGGAGTGGATAATTGCCGATGCTCCTCCTATGATCTTGTTCTTGTCTGCGCTCATTTCTTATACCTTTTTTGTAGGGACAAAGGTATGCAATATTTGTCAATTATCCCTAAAAACGCAGTTTAATCCCTGAATAATAGTGTTTTTTAACTAAACGTTTGTCCCCATAACTGTTTTTTCTCCATTCTTTACCTAAGCAGTAATTTTGCCCCGGAACAAAAAAACAGATAAATGAAAAAGGTAAACATTGCTGCACTTGGCGACTCCTTGACAAAGGGAGTGGTGCTTAACGACGAAAACAGGTATTCCATATTGAAAGGTTCATTTATAAATATAATCAGCGAGAAATTGGATTTGTGTATAAAGAACTATGCGAAGTTCGGTTGTACAATCGGGTTCGGACATAATGTAATCGACAGACATTCAAATGAAATTTCGCAGTCTGATATCACTTTTCTCGAATTCGGCGGGAACGATTGTGATTTCGATTGGAAAATGATTGCAGATGATCCGACATCGGAGCATAATCCAAAGACTATACTCGATTCCTTCAAAAAAGAGTTCCTTTCACTTATAGCGAGGGTTAAGGAACTCGGTTCGAAACCGGTCATTTTATCGTTGCCTCCAATAGATTCCGATGCCTACTTCTCTTTTATAAGCCGTTTTATGGACGAAGAGCAGAAGGCCAATGTGATAAGATGGCTTGGCGGTGACGTAAATATCATAACCCGTTGGCACGAGAGCTATAACAGGGCCTTATTTGAAATCTCGGAGTCGGCAGGTACTGATATAATAGATATTACAACGCCTTTTGAAAACTATAACGGCAATATGATGTCACTTATGTGCAGCGATGGCATACACCCCAATGAACAGGGACATGCACTGATTGCAGGTTCCATTTTGAACCTTGCGAAAGGTTAGTCGTATAACTTTGACGGCTTTTATTTTATTTTTAACAGCATTTTTTATTAATTTGCATTTTGAAACATAAAGATATTACTATGATCCAAGTCTACAAACGATTACAGAAAATGCGTGAGAAGTATGTCGATACTCTTGCAAAGCTGTATGAATATGCTACTACTGTGTATTCTAAAAGAACCTATACCCAATGGTATGATACAAAGGAGGGCTCGTATACATTTGCTTCTTTCAAGAGCGAGTGTGATGCCCTTTCGAAGAAATTAACACAGTATGGTATAGGTACAGGTGATAAGGTTGCCATCTTTTCACAGAGCATGCCTAACTGGTCTGTCGCTTTCTTTGCAACTGTTGCATATGGCAGAATCTCTATACCTATACTTCCTGACAGTTCGGAGAATGAGGTAACAAACATTATAAACCACTCTGAGAGTAAGGTTATCTTCGTGTCGAAGAGGCTCGCCGGAAAAATTTCTCAGGAGATAATCGCAAAAATGACTCTTGTGATAGACCTGGATACATTCGAGGTGCTGAAGGCCAATGACGATAAGTTTACTTGCGACGGCAGAACATCCAATCCTACTCCTGATGATATTGCCACAATCATATATACATCGGGAACAACCGGTAGTGCAAAGGGCGTTGTGTTGAGTCACCGTAACCTTGCATCGAACGTTATCACATGCTACCATTCATGTAAACGTGGCAAACGCGACAGGTGGCTATCCATCTTGCCTATGGCGCATACCTTGGAGATGACACTCGGAATGCTCTATCCTATGTATACCGGTTCTACGGTATATTATCTGCCAAAGCCACCGGTTGCAACTCTATTGCTTAAGGCTATGAAGATAGTCAAGCCGACAACAATGCTTACTGTACCTATGATTATAGAAAAGGTGTACAAAGGCAGTGTCCTTCCGACAATCGAAAAGAGCCGTACCTTACGTTGGATGAACAAACACATGAATGGACTTATGTGCCGTATCATAGGAATGAAACTGAAAAAGACATTCGGTGGTCATATATCTTTCTATGGTATAGGTGGTGCAAAACTTGATCCTGAGGTTGAGAAGTTCTTGCTGAAAGCCCGTTTCCCGTATGCTATAGGCTATGGATTGACCGAAACATCTCCTCTGCTCGGTTATGCAATGAAAGGGTGGAGAGTGGTAGGCTCTTTTGGATATCCTGTATACAATGTGAAGCTGAAGTTGCATAATGTAAATCCGGAAACAGGCGAAGGTGAGATTATTGCAAAAGGTCCTAATGTGATGCTCGGATATTACAAGGATCCGGCACGTACAAAGAGTGTGTTCACTGAAGATGGCTGGTTCCGTACAAGTGATATTGCCGTGCAGGATGATAAAGGACGTTTCTATATCAAAGGCCGTAACAGCAATATGATTCTTGGTCCGTCGGGCGAGAATATATATCCGGAGGAGATTGAGAATGTGCTTAACAATCTCGAGGGTGTGAGTGAATCAATCGTTGTAGAGCGTAACGGTCGTCTTGTGGCTCTTGTAGCTCCAATAGAGAACTTCATAGAGTGGGATAACGAGAGTGAGGAGAAGATTTATGAGAATATTGCCAAGTGGAAGGCGAAGTTGTTGAGTATAACGAACAAGAATGTGAACAAATCGTCTCAGGTAAGTTCTGTAGAGGTTATGAAGAAACCTTTCGAAAAGACTGCCACTCAAAAGATACGACGGTTCATGTATAAGGAATCAGCTCCTACCGTTGAGGAAGAGAAAAAGAACAAGGAGAAGAAATAAGGTCATTAAAAAATCAGGTTGCAATTGCAACCTGATTTTTTAATGTATGGTGCTTGGTGTTATTTCCCGAATTTTCCGCCTTTTGCACCGCCGAATTTGACTCCATTCTTTGCTCCGCCTGTACTTTGTGCTGCAAAGATGTTCTCGCCGTAGTTGACTGCCTTGAAGCCGGCATCCTGCTTGCGACGGAAGGCAATCTCGATAAGTCTGTCGATGAGCGCGGTAAAGTTAATTCCGCTGTATTCCCATAAATAGAAAGAGAGTGAACCGGGAATGGTGTTTATCTCGTTTACGTAAATATCGTTCGTAGCTTCGTCAATGATGAAGTCAATACGTGCCACGCCATCGCATGAGAGTGCACGGAAAGTGTCGCATGCCGCCTTTTGGATAAAGTCGGTGCTTGCCTGTGGCAAGTTGGCAGGAATTTCGCGTACTGTCGACTGCATACCCTGCGACTGTTTGCCGCCACCGTTCATGTATTTGTCCTGATATGAGAGGATTTCGCCACTGCGTACAGGTACTTCGCATACCGATGCCTGACATTCGTAGTAGTTGCCAAGTACAGCGCAGTTGACCTCTTTGAGTTTCTGTACATACTTCTCGATGATTACGCGGCTTGTGAATGATATTGCATAATCTACAGCGTCAAGAAGTTCTTCCTTGTTGTGGGCAGCGCGTATTCCTACGCTTGAACCACTGTTTGCAGGCTTTACTATAACCGGGTATCCGAGGCTCTTCTCTATCTGCTCGACTGTCGATTCCTGCTTGTCGGCCCACTCCTTGTCGCTGAACCAGCAATAGTCGATAACCGGTATACCGCACTCCTTAAGAATCATCTTCATGGTAATCTTGTCCATACCGTTTGCCGAAGCAAGTGTGTTACAGCCTGTATATGGGATACCGCAGAACTCCATTACACCTTGGAATGTACCATCTTCGCAATTTGTACCATGCAGGGCAGGCATGATTACATCGAGTCTTGTCACAACCTCCTTCTGGAACATGCCTTTCTTGGCACGGTATAGGTTGGTGTCGCCATATATCGGTTTCATGTATACTTCTTCACATTGTGCAAGCAGTTTTTTTGTGTCATGATAGTTGGCTACATCGAGAAGTGCCTTGCCGGTGTACCATTTACCATCTTTTGTTATGTATATAGGTGTTATCTCGTACTTGTCGCAGTCCATGGCTGCCATTGCCTGGTTGGCGGTAACCACTGAAATCTCATTCTCTACGGAACGTCCGCCGAATACTACTCCTACGTTTGTTTTCATTGTTATATTGTTTATTTTTAAAAAATTCTTTCTATACTCCTCCTCTTTTTAAGAGGATGGGACCGCTTGCGGTGGAGGAACTTTTTACAATCTCCCTCCGCTTCGCTCGTCCCTCTTTGGAAGAGGGACAATCTTTATTGATTGTTTATTATATCTTTTAAATTAAATTTTATGGCTTCTAAAACCATTTCAATATTCTCCCATATTTCTCTATTTTCAAAACGTATTATTGTTATATCTTTTGATTTTAGAAATTCATCACGGTCATAATCTTTTTTATCACCTTGCATTGTGTAGTGTTCTTGTCCATCAAGTTCGATACACAATTTATATATAGGACAATAAAAATCCAAAATATACTTATCTACAGAATATTGTCTTCGCCAATGTGTTCCATTTAATTTTCCCGCTTTTAAATGTTGCCATAAAGCAATCTCTGCAGGTGTCATATTTTTTCGTAATTTACGACGAAATTCTTTAAGGATAGGTATATTACGTATGTTGTTTTCTGTCATTTCTTTTCTTCTTTTTAGAAGACCTCTTTTAGGAGAGTTTTTGTTTTTAACTCCTCCTCTTTTTAAGAGGAGGGGGACCGCTTGCGGTGGAAGAGATAGAGTCTGTTTTGCATTTCTATCTCCCTCCCGGCTTCGCCGTACTCCCTCATAAGAGGGAGAGTTTTTCTTTTCTCTAAACTATCCCTTCATACCTCTTACTTGAAATTGTCCGGCAGGTCGTTCTCGTAGAGAACCACGTCACCGGCTTTCAATATCTGGGCCAAGTGTGCATGTGCCTGGTTGAGCGAATCGGCCAGATAATATCTGTCTGCATTAAGGTTGTCTTCGTCAATGCCCTGTCTGATGGCTTCACGGTTGGTTGCGTTTACAATGATTGCATAGTCGCAACTGTTGGCAATTTGCTTGCCGAGCTCTCTGTTGGCTTCGTATTGCCTTGTTCCCATTTCAACGAATCCCGGTGTTATTATGATGCGTTTGTTACCTTCGTTGACCGCAAAGTTCTTAAGTACTTCAAGTGCCATTCTTGCACCTTGTGGGTTTGAGTTGTATGCATCATCAAGTACGGTGATTCCGTTAGCTACCTTCATCGACAAGCGGTGTTCCACTGGTTGCAATCTTGCTATGGCATTTCTTTGCTTGTTTGTTGCTATCTGCAACTGGTCGGCTACAGCAATAGTGGCAAGTATGTTTAATAAGTTGCCTACACCCAACAGACGACTGCTGAACTCTGTATTTCCGTTTAGTTTGAACGATACTCCGCTTGTGCCGTATTGTACATCAGTAGCCTTGTAGTCGGCACTGTTCTCCACTGCGTAACGTATTATTCTGCATTGTGAGGTTATGCCTTTATAGTTGTTTATGAATTCGCTGTCGTTGTTGATTATACCTACTCCGTTTGCCGGCAACGAATTTATAAGCTCGAATTTGGTATCCTGGATATTCTCGATACTTTTGAATGTTTCAAGATGCATTTCTCCTACAGCCGTTACAATGCCTATGGTGGGGTGTACAAGGTCGCATATCTCCTTTATGTCGTTCTTCTGCTTTGCTCCCATCTCAACAATGAATACCTGGTGGTATGGGCGCAAATGCTCACGTATAGTGCGTATTACACCCAACAGGGTGTTGAAGTTACCAGGTGTCACTACGACATTATACTTCTCGGCAAGTACTCCAGCAAGGTAGTTCTTTGTGCTTGTCTTTCCAAAACTACCTGTTACGCCTATAATTGTAAGATTTTTGTGACTTTCTATTATGCGTTTTGCATCGTTATAGTAGTAGCGGTTGATAGCTTTCTCAATGGGAGTGTTTATGAGGTTTGCAAGCAGCATGATGAAATTTGATAGCAGCAACGATGCTCCAATTATTGCCATAGCCCATTTGTCTGCAAAGAATATTGCAATCGTGGCAATAGTAGCAAACAGTATGATGCTTGTCGCAAACAGTCTCTTTACGCGCATAGTGTATGCAAGAGGTGTCTTGAACTTCTCGCTAAAGCAGTAGAACCAGCCGGCTGCGGTTACTCCAGTAGCAAAGCCGCTTCCAAAATGTCCAGGGATAAATGCTGCGCCGAGCATGGCCAGGGATATCGCTCTTTTTATGGAGATGATATTTCCGGGTATCAACCATCGGAAATAGCGGCTGTAACGGTACGAACTCAACTGGAACATGTGAATGTCGTATTTTGCCATCATCAAAAAGAACAGCAAGGCCACTATGGCGTATTTTATAGTGAAATGATCCATCTTATTTTATCTTGAAAAAGTTTTTCATTACGGCTTTGAACAAACCTGAATTCTCAAGGAACGAGAAGTGTCCTGTTCCGTGTGCTACAACCAGTCCAGCATCGGGGATAAGTTTCTCCATAGTCTTTGCATCGCTTAAAGGTGTAGCGGTGTCCAAATTACCCCAGAACAGCAGGGTGGGGGCTTTGATTTCCGGTAACAGGTGGGTCAGGTCTTCATTTACCACCTTGGAGAGTATTGCACGCATCATTGGCGAGGCATTGTTGTAGTCGCTCGAACCGGCACCTTTGCGGCGTCTGTCTATAATGGCTTGTGCTTTTGCTTTTGGCAAGAATGTGTTGCATAGCCATTTCAGTGTCTTGAATGTATATACTTTCCAGTAATATCTGAACGGGCGTTTTGGTTTTATGCCTGCCGCGTCAACAAGAACTACACGGCTGACATCGTTACGCGATGCGTAGATAATGCTTATCCTGCCTCCGAAGGAGTGTCCTACAAGTGCCGGATTCTTTATGCCATTCTCCTTGACGAACTCTTCTACCATGCAGGTGTACTCCTCTGTACCCCAAACGGTATCGGGCTCACCGGAAGCACCGAATCCCGGAAAATCAAAATTGTAGACGGTGTAGCATGTTGAAAGTACAGTTTCTATTTCCTTGAAAATATCATGTGTACACCCCCAGCCATGCAACAACAATATCGGGTCGCCATTACCCGATATGCTGATGTTTACGTCGATATTCTTGTATCTATATATCATCTGAAAAGTTTAAATATTTTCCCGATGTGCGCTGCACATCGGGAAAAATAATGTATCAGAACTTTATGCTGTTCAAGTGCTTGTCGACAATAATGCCGTCAACAGCCTTGATGTTGAACTTCTTGATGTTCTTCTTTGCCTTCAATGTTATCTTGGCAATCTCAACATCGCCGTTCAATGTAACACGGTTGCCTTCGTTTACGAATGTCGGGTATACAGCGGTGTTGCCGTTGCTGTGCAGACGGTTCTTGCTGTAGTTGCTCATACCTGCAACATTGAGTGCCTCAATACCTACGTATTCATACTCGTTTACGTCGTATGGGAGTGCAATGCTCAATGCATTTAC
Source organism: Bacteroidaceae bacterium (assembly GCA_017555585.1). Taxonomy (GTDB): domain Bacteria; phylum Bacteroidota; class Bacteroidia; order Bacteroidales; family Bacteroidaceae; genus HGM04593. Next base: position 9,961 of record JAFZGA010000019.1, on the reverse strand, counting down.
ATTTGCAAGGTCCTTACCCTTCACAGTTATTACAACCTCTTCGCCGGCCTGATAGCTCTTCTTGTCGGCTTCAATGCTTAGTTTTCCGGCAACCTTGTTCTCTGGTTTCTCGTAAACACCGTCACCGATGCGTGTTGCTGCTGTCGAGATGTCGTATGCGTCGATAAGACCGTTCTCGTTTATATCACCGATGCTGATGTATTCGAAATCACTGTCGCTCTTGCGCAAGCCTGTGTAGTTGAGGTATGATGTCAAGTCATTCTCATCTACCTTCTTGTCCTTGTTGATGTCACCAGAGAGGTATGTCTCTGTTCCAGGAACCTTGAAGATGTACATTTCACGGCCAGAACCGAAGTTTCCGACAGCTTCAGTCACGTTGATCTTGATGTAACGTGCCTTAGGCTTGTTGTCGAATGTAACAACCTTGATTTCGCCATTGCGTTCCCAGTTGATATCCATAGGCTCGCTCCATGTCTCCTTGTTTGTGCTGTAGCAGAGTGTAGCCTTGGTGATTGTACCGTTACCTGCATCCTCACGTCCGAGGTAGTGGAGCTTGTCGAGTGTTGAAAGGCCGTTGAGGTCGATAACCATCTCGAATGGAACAGCCTTACCGCTCCATGCAGTGTGCCAGATGTTGCCCTCGTCAAAGTCGAACAGTCTGTTTGTTCCCTGACCACCCTGGTTAGGACAGCTTGTTGTTGCTGTGATGCCTGTGATAGCCCACTCAAGTGGGTTGCTCTTTGTAGTAGTCTTTATTTCGTTCCACTCTGAAACGCCGTTCTTGTTCACTGCACGTACAGCAAATGTGTAGTCGGTAACAGGTTTCAAGTCCTCGAACAGAAGGCTTGTGCCCTTGATTGTGCTATATACACGGCCTTCGAACAGAACTTCGTAGTAGTCGGCATTTGCAACTTCGTTCCATGTAGGAGTAATTGTGTATGCCTGGCAGTTCTCGTCTGTAACTGTAGCCACAGGTGTTTCAAGAGCTCCTTCCTTTGCCAACAGGTTGCTCTCGATGTTGAACTCATATCCCTTGATGTTCAATACTGTTTCGCCTGCAGTTACATCGCTCTTTGCAGTCTTTACCATGATAACAGGGTTCTTTATCATCTCAACGCTTGCAAACTCGCTTCCTGCAGTTGCAAAACGGTTCAAGTTAGGCTTTGCATCGTAGAACCATACGTTTTCACCGTTGTTGAACTCTTCGATTGTCTCTACCTTTGTGAGTTTGATGCTCTTGCCTGCAACCTTTGCTGAAATCTTCTTTGGCTGTGCGCTTGCATTAACCTTGAAGATTGTAGCCTTCTCTTTTACAAAGCCGTTGAAGTTACCCTTTGTAGGGTTAACGGTAACGGTAACGTTGCCCTTATTGTCAAGGCTCTGCTCAATAAGTGTTGTTGTGTATTCACCGTTACGGTAAAGTTCTGTTACACCGTCATCGTCATATTCTGTGAATGATGTGTTGCCTGCAGGGTAAACCTCATATATGCGCAATGTCTTGTCGATATCCTTCACATTGTTGTTCGGGTTGGCCATTGGGATAATTGCACCGGCCTTAACGAATACTGGGAGCTTCCATAGTGGAGTGTCGAAGTTGTTGATGATTCGTCCACCTTCGTATTTCTCGCCTGTGAACCAATCGTACCATGTACCCTCGGGCAAGTAGATGTTGTTGCGGATATCGTTACCCTTCTCGTCCATTGCTGTGTTCTGGTAGATAGGAGCTACAAGGAGGCTTGGACCGTACATATACTGGTAGCGTGTAGCTGTACCCATTGTGAATGCATTGGCTTCGTCCTCAAGGAACATAGCGCGGATCATTGGCTTGCCGTCAACAGCTTCGCGTGCGATGCTGTATGTGTAAGGGATAAGCTCTGACTTCATCTTCATGTATGTACGGTTGATTGATGTCGCAGGTTCGCCGAGAGCATGTGGATACTTCTCGTTTGCACCCCAACCGTCCATGTTGAGCATCATTGGAGTATAGGTTTTCCATTGGTATTCGCGAACGAAAACAGGAACATTCTTACCACCGAAGATACCGTCAACGTCTGAAGTGATGTTTGGCTGTCCTGAAAGTCCTGAACCGATGAATGTAGGGATGTGGAAACGGATATATTCCCACTCGCCACCGGTCTGGTCACCGCTCCATATTGTTGCATAACGCTGTGTTCCTGCCCAACCGTCGAGTGAGATGATGAAAGGACGTGCGTTGTTTCCGTAGTATGTCATGATGCCGGCAGCGTCAGTCACACCGTTGAGACCGAATGAGTAACCTGCACCGACCCATGCAACGTCTGTCTTGAGGACACGTACACCTGCATCACGAACCTCCTTTACAAGGTCGCGCTGCAAAAGTGCGCTGATGCCTTCGCGTGGGTGTAGGTTTGACTCTGTCCACAAACCTATTTCAACACCGTTCTTGCGTGCATAGTCTCCGAACTCCTTCAAGTTCTGGATGTTGCCGTCGAGAGTTTCGGTCTGTCCGTATCCTGCACCGTATCCGTCGTTAGGAAGGAACCAACCAAGAGGCATATCCTGTGAAAGGTAACGGTCAACAGCCGCACGTGCCGAGAACTGATAGTTGTTCTTCTCGCCGTTGAGCGACTCCTTTGTACCGCCGTTGTCGGTCTGGCTCTCCTTGTAACGCTTGCCGTCCTCGTACAACATGCCGTTGCCGTCGTTGCTTGGAGTCCAGTAGTCGCGGTTGTATGCGTTGAGGTGGCCCATGTAGAATCCGAACTTAGGCATAAGTACAGGGTTACCTGTCAACTGGTAGAAATCGTTGAGCAATGCAATGCCGTCGTTGTTTACCATGAAGAATACATCAAGGTAATCGGCCTCGTGCATAAGTGTAACAGTGCCTGGCTCTGTAGCTGCAAAGTCATATTCTCCCTTGCGGAATGTGTGCCACATGAAACCGTAGCCGTTTGTTGACCAGAAGAATGGTGCAGGAGAAGCTACGCCTCCGTCTGTCCAGCTGTTCTGGTTCTCGATGTCGATGACTTTTCCGGCATGTGAGAAACGTCCGTTCTGTACACCACCACCGTAGAAGAACTCGCCTTCATTGCCTTTAAGTGTGATAGTGGTCTTTGCGTTCTTGAAAAGTACCGGAGCTGTCTCTTCAATCACTGTCTTGCCTGTCGCAAGATCTGTAACCTTAATCAGACCGCTCTTTTTGCATACAGAGATCTTGATCTGTGATGTTTCGATGGTGTAACCTTTGTCACACTCCTTGATGTCGATCTTTGAAACATCCTTACGTGGGTTGCTTACAAGGATCTTTGCTTCAGGTGTTGCAAATGGGTCGCGGAGAATTCCACCGCTGTTGTCCTGGAACAGACGGAAAATGTTTTCGCCGTAAAAATCGATAGTCATTCTCTGGCTGTTGTCAAGACGTAATTCCACCGCTGTCGGGTTGATTTGCTTGACAGCCTTTACAGTCATGTTGTCTGCAACTGCTTGTGTAGGAGCGATGCCTGCAGCCAGAATGGTTGCTGACAAAAGAATCGCCTTCAAACTTCTTTTTGTAAATCTCATAGTGATTGAATTTATTGTTTTGTTTAGTTTTTGTCCTGCTTTCTGTGCGGTTTCCGCAAATGGACGCACCATCGTACAAAATTATAAAATTTATTATATACTATAGCTATAGATGAGTGTAATTTTAATAAAAAACAACTCTTTATAAAGAATTGCGCCCTATTGGTTTAGATTTGATTTGAATTTGATGTATCTTCGCACTCCAAAATAAAAGAAGAATGATATATCCTCAAAATTTTGAATCACGAATTGAGTTTGATGCAGTGCGCCGGATGTTGCATGAGAAATGCCTGAGTGTATTGGGACGTGAACGTGTCGATGACATGCGGTTTATGACCGATTTTGCAATATTGAACAGACGTCTTGACGAAGTGGTTGAGTTCGTGCGCATACTTCAGATAGAGGATACTTTTCCAAATGATTATTATTTTGATGTGCGCGAACCGTTGCTTCGTATCCGTATCGAGGGTATGTATATGAGTGCCGATGAGTTGCATTCGTTGCGCCGTTCGCTCGATACCATAGGACGTATGCTTTCACTCTTGCGTAAACAGGGTGATGGCAATGCTGATGAGGACAATTCGCTTTACCCGTCATTGCGTAGGCTTGCAGGTGAAATTGAGGCTTTTCCTCGAGTAATACGTGACATCGATTCCATAATAGACAAGTTCGGTACGGTCAAGGATAGTGCGTCGTCAGCATTGGCACGTATACGCGGTGAATTGGTACGTACATCAAGCGGTATTTCGCGTACACTCAATAATATCCTGCGCCGCGCTCAGGCAGATGGGCTTGTTGAAAAAGATGCATCTCCAACAATGCGCGATGGTCGTCTTGTAATACCTGTCGCACCTGCTCTCAAACGCAAGATGGGGGGTATTGTGCATGATGAGTCTGCAAGTGGAAAGACTGTCTTTATTGAACCGGCAGAGGTGGTTGAGGCCAACAATAGGATACGTGAGCTCGAAGCAGAAGAGAAACGTGAGATAATAGCAATCCTTTCAGCGTTTTCACAAGAGTTGCGTCCACAGGTTCCTCAATTGCTTCAGGCATATGAATTCCTTGGAGAGATGGATTTTATACGCGCAAAAGCAGAACTTGCAATAGATTTCAATGCTTTGAAACCGGCAATGTGTGACCGTTCGATGATTGATTGGGGCGCAGCATATCATCCGTTGCTCGAAATGTCGTTGAGACGTCACGGCCGTAAGATGCAACCTCTTGATATTGAACTTGACAAAAAGAATCGCCTTTTGCTTATATCAGGCCCTAATGCCGGTGGTAAATCGGTATGCCTCAAAACTGCCGGCTTGTTGCAGTATATGTTGCAGTGCGGTATGCTGATTCCTGTACATGAACGTAGCCGTGCGGGTATCTTCAAAAATCTGTTTATAGATATCGGTGATCAGCAGAGTATTGAAGACGATCTCAGTACATATTCGAGTCATTTGCTTAACATGAAGCATACCTTGAAGAACTGTGACGGCAGATCACTGATTCTTATCGACGAATTCGGTGGCGGAACAGAGCCTCTTATCGGAGCCGCCATAGCAGAGGCTTTGTTAAAGCGTTTCAATGAACGTGGGGCTTTTGGAATAATAACGACACACTATCAGAACCTGAAGCATTTTGCCGATGCCACCTCCGGTATTGTCAATGGTGCAATGCTGTATGACAGAGGTGAGATGCGTCCGTTGTTCCAACTTCAGATAGGTAATCCCGGCAGCTCGTTCGCTGTGGAGATTGCACGCAAAATTGGCTTGCCCGAAGAGGTTATAGCTGATGCTTCTCGGATTGTAGGAAGCGATTATATCCAGTCGGACAAATATCTGCAGGATATCGTTCGCGATAAACGCTATTGGGAAAGCAAGCGAAAGAATGTCCATCAGAAGGAGAAGGAACTTGATGAGATGCTCGGTAAGGTACAGGAATCGAGCGACGACTTGAACAAGACTCGAAAACAGATAATCAAAGAGGCACGTGAGGAGGCTGAACGCCTGTTGCGCGAGGCTAACGCAAAGATTGAGAATACCATACGTGCAATTGTTGAGGCTAAGGCTGAAAAGGAGCGCACACGTCAGGCACGTCAGGAATTGAATGATTTCAGCAAGCAGATCGAAGAACTTGCGCGTCAGAAACAACAGATGAAGGCTGATCGTGAAATGGCTAAGATACTTGCACGCCAGGAACGTAAAAAGAACGGTAAAAAGGAGAAAAACGCATCGTCACAGCAGAGTGGTGATGCAGTCCGCAAGGAACCGGAACAGAAGCGTTTCGATATTCAGCCGGGAATGTTCGTCCGCATAGCAGGACAACAGGCTGTCGGTAAGGTTATGGAAATCAAGAAAGGTGGTGCGGTGGTCAGCTTTGGTTCGATAAAATCGACTGTGGCACTCGACAGGTTGCAGCCGAGTGAGGCTCCTAAGGAGGAGGTACGCAAAGTCTCGTTCTTGACAACGGAGACACAGGAGCAACTGCATCAGAAACGTCTGAATTTCAGTGCTGATCTGGATATCCGAGGAATGCGTGGTGAGGACGCTGTTCAGACAGTAGGATACTTTATTGATGATGCAGTGGTATGCAATGCCCATCAGTTACGCATATTGCATGGAACCGGTAATGGAATATTGCGTACTCTTGTCCGTCAATACCTTAGCACATTGCCGTTTGTGAAGAATTTTCATGATGAGCATGTGCAGTTCGGCGGTGCAGGAATAACTGTGGTAGAACTGGAATGAGATAGTGTTACGGATTTGTATTTAATTATTGGTACGATGATGGCTTTTATAAGGCTTTCATCGTTTTTTATATATTTTTTATCTATAATATAATTATTTTTCAATATATTTGTCGCAATTTCCCTTAATGTGGACTTAATACTAACTTTAATATTATTTTATGAAGAAAACTTTACTTTCAATGTTCGCGCTTCTTGTTGTTGCAACTGTGTGGGCGCAAGTGCCTTTCAAGGCTACTACCATTGTGGACGGCGAGTTTGCTCAAGGTACGACGTGGTATACAATGGGAATTGGCGTAGGAGCAAAGCTAATCAAGGACAATGCCGGTGCCGACCACATTGCACTTGGTGTCTCAACACCAAAGGGTAATGATGACGAGCTATGGTGCTTTGTCGGTGATGCCACAAACGGTTATGCTGTCTATAATAAGCAGGCAGGTCCAAGCAAGGTGCTTGCATCAAAGACAACAATGAGCGCAATCAGCGGCTATGGCGGTACAGGCGGCTCAACCTATCCAACCATGCAGGATGCTGCAAACTTGCCCGATGGTTATGTAGGACGTTGGGATTTTGCCACATCAGACAAGATTGCCAATGTAAACGGTTACTTCATGCGCATTCATGGCACAAACTATGCTGTAAATGATTTTGGTGGTCTTGGAAAGCTCGCTTTCTGGGCAGAAGGTGCCGATGCCGGTTCTACAATTGTAGTCACAGCTGCCGAGACATCGGTTGAGATTCTTGTTTCTGCCGGTTCATTTACCGCAAGTAACCCAAACGGTACTTGGCATTCAAAGTGGGAGAGCAGTGAGCTTGCAGGTTTCTCACTCTCAACAAGTGCCAACAATATGACAACATCGGGTGACTATATTGCCGGTTATTCAGGCCAGTCTGGTACATCGTCATACACTCTTACAGCCCCAGAGGGTCTTGTAATCAATGGTTACAGCTTTGACTACGTGAACACAAACAATGATGGCAGCTATACTCTCACTCTTACAGCCGAGGGCAATAGTGTTACATCATCGGCTACAGTCCAGCATCTTGAGGTTGAAGTAGCTGAGCCTGCACGCACTGTATACTTCACACAGAGCGGTGCGAACAAGGGTATCACATTCTCAAACTTTGTGGTTCACATGGGACTCGATATCCGCACTCCGGAGCCCGCATTCGATGTATTCCCCACCCTTACAACAGGTGCAATCCCTTACCGCATTCCGGCCATTGCAACGGCAAAGAACGGTAATATCATTGCCGTTGCCGACTATCGCCACAGCCGCGCCGATATCGGTATGGCAACAAACGGCCGTATCGATTTGCGTGCACGCATAAGTAAGGATAATGGTGAAACATGGGGCGATATTTTCGACATCATCCAGGGTAAGGGTGCTGCCGGAATCGATGCTTCGAACAACGATATGTATGTCGGTTTCGGTGACCCCGCAATTGTTGCCGACCGCGAAAGCGACCGTGTGCTTGTAATCAGCTGCTCGGGTAACGTATCGTTCCCTAATGGACAGCGCAACAACCACCAGGGTATTGCACATTTCTATAGTGAGGACTGTGGCGAGACATGGAGCACTCCTGTTGATCGTTCAGAATCGGTATATGCACAGTTCGACAATACACAGTACGGTCCTGTGCGTGCTATGTTCGTAGGTTCGGGTAAGATTTCACAGAGCCAGTATATCAAAGTAGGTGAGTACTACCGCATCTACTGCGCTGTTCTTGTAAAGGATGTGAACGGTGCACACGTTAACTTTGTACTCTACAGTGACAATTTCGGTGAAACTTGGACTGTTCTTGGCGGTGGTGAGGTTTCACCAATCCCAAGCGGTGGCGACGAGCCAAAGGCTGATGAGTTGCCCGACGGTTCTGTAATTATCAGCTCACGTACAAGTGGTGGCCGTATCTATAATATTTTCTCTTATACAGACTCAAAGAAAGCTGAAGGTTCGTGGGGTACATCAAAATACTCTAACGCATCAAATAACGGTACAATTGCAGTCAGCAACTCTACTAACGGTGAAATAATGTTTGTACCTGTTAAACGTAAGGCTGACGACAAGAAGATGTTCCTTGCATTGCAGTCTGTACCTCTCGGTTCAGGTCGTGCAAACGTAGGTATCTATTATAAGGAACTAGAGACACTTGCTGATTTCGTTACTCCGGATGCAATTGCTGCCGATTGGGACGGTCGTCACCAGTCAAGCTATGTTGCCGGTGCATACTCTACAATGACATTGCAGCACGATAACAATATCGGCTTCCTCTATGAGGAGGATACTTACGGCACAAGCGGTGGTGGTTATACTATTGTATATAAGAACTATAGCATTGAATATATTACTGACAGTGCCTATGTCTATGATGCCGAAGTCAATCACGAGGATATTGTTGTTGCAGGTATCGACTCTAAGATAGAGGGCTTGGAAGGTGGCTCTTATGTGGGTTGTGCTTCTCAACAGTCAATAGCTGAACTTGCCGGATATGTTGATGCTTATAAGCAAACACCTTCATACGAGGCGTATGAGGCTATCAATGCGGCTATTGCAACTTTGCCTGCTCTAGAGGTGGAGGCCGGTAAATGGTATCGTATACGTAATTCGCAGCGTAGCAATGCTACGTTATATTTGAAACCGGAAGCAAACCGTGTTTCTGCAGCAACTTCAAATACAGCCAATGCCGACCAGTTGTTCGCATTCGTCCCAACCGGCAATGATAAGGAGTATTATCTCTATAACGGCAACTATCAGTATATGCTCGGCCCTCTTGGCAACAACGAGACACAGCCAATTGTTACTACCGACAAATCGGCTGCAGGTAAGTGGAAGATCAGCAGTACAACATCAGGATTGAGTTCTATTATATGTCAGAACAAGACCGGTAGCAATACAGGTCTGCATCTTGCAGGTGACAATGTACGTCTTGTGCCTTGGACAAATAATGCCGATGCTTCCTTGTGGTATATTGAGCCTGTAGATGAGATTACTTTGAATATTGATGAATATTTGGCTGTATGTATGCCTTATGCAATGAACTTGCCTGAAGGTGTGACTGCATACGTTGCAGGTTCTTTGACTCAGGACAATGAGGGTGTTGTTTATGTTCCTGTTACTGAATATGGCTCACAGGTGGTTGCTGAGGGTACTCCTGTAATACTTGCTGCAAGCAATGGTGAATATACAATCGGTGTAGGTGGTAATTTTGCTGCGTATGATGGAGAAAATGCACTTAAGGGTGTTTTGAAAAGCACTTCTGTATCGGGTAGCAATATTTATACGCTCAGCAATGGTGAATTTGTGAAGAGAAACAGCGCTTCGGGTATTCTCTCAGCAAATACAGCTTATTATATTGCTGATACAGAAAATACTTCTTTGGCGTTGAGAACTGCTGTTGACACCTCTATTGATGCCGCTTTGGTGGAGAAGGAAATCAAGTTCTACGACCTTAAAGGTAATCTTGTTGAGAAGCCTGTACGTGGAATATATGTAACCTCTGAAGGAAAGAAAGTATTTGTCTTTTAAGATAATTGTTTTGCAAAACGGCTCCCTGCAATATTTGATCTGACCCCAAAAAGTTGGACGGATTAATAGATAAATTTATTGGTAAAGAGTTCGGTATTGCACCGGACTCTTTCCTTTTAATCTCAGTTTTATTCTGTCATTGTTGTAGTAGTGGATA
>JAFZGA010000030.1 GCA_017555585.1 Bacteroidaceae bacterium | reverse complement strand
GTTCTGTGCCGGGGCTTTTCGTTCTTTTGGCCGCCAAAAGAACAATAAATAACGACAAGAAATGGAATACAAGATAGTAATGTGAAGGTTGAGAATTATTTATGAAAGACATCCTCCCCCCTAGAGTTTGCTGGTGAGCCGAACACTTTATTAATAATACAACAGCAGGATACTCCATGGAGTATCCTGCTGTTGTGTTGTTATGAAAACACTATTATTCAAAAACCGGACGTACGACACGACCACTGCAACGGCGTGCATACTCGCCTCTTCGGCATTCTGTACCATCAAAAATCATGTAATATGCACAGAGACAGGTTTTGTCAATCAATGTACTTGTCCAATAATAACCACCGTTCTTATTGTAGGTCTTGTCATCATTCTTGTAACCTGTAACAGGCAAGAATATACTGTTACCGTTTGGACCGGTAATCTTATATCCTGGTACATCATTGAGTGTTGTCCACTCCCATGTACATGAATTGTACAGTTCTTCCTGCTCTGCCCATGTAGGCATACGCCATGAAGCACCCCACTTCACATTTGCAACATCATCTTCGGCCTCAAGAACTGTTTTCTGGTCAACAACTCCGTAACGTGGACGGATACAATATTCTGTCACTGTATAATCCGCAGCATTGTAGAACTTGTATGTATTCCAGCTGTAATCGCCCTTCTCCTCGGTTTCACCCCAAGCAAAGAACGCACCGCTCTTTTCGGGAGCATCGGCACCAATATTGCATGTAGCCCATTTCAAACCGCTTGGCAAGCCCAAATCAACATACTCATGTCTGTTGAGGCTTCTTCTGAATTCAGCGTACAACTTCACGTTCTTGTCAACAGCAAATGTATATATCAAATCAGTACTTGCAGGTGTCTTTGAATCACCGATAAACCAACCGTAAAGTTCAAATCCCGCATCAGGTGTTGCAGTAACGGTCACGTCTGTTCCTGAGAATACAATTACAGACTTACCGGAATGTTCCGCAAAAGAAATTCTGCCATTATCGCTACCGCTTATTGAAACAACAGGGCAAGGATTGAATTTGGCTACAACAAATGTATTCTCCGAAACAGCAAATGTATAGACAGAATCTGTACTTACCTTTACATCATCAACAAACCATCCGTCAAACTCACAATGATCGTTTGGTTTTGCTGTTACAGTCACATCATTACCCAACAGGACAACAACAGCATCATCAGAAGAACCTGCAATAGCGGCACTACCATTGTTATTGCTGCTGACTGACACAACAGGGCTTGGATAGAATTTTGCAACCAAAGAGATATTCTTTGAAACAGCAAATGTATATACAGGTTCTGCGCAAACTTTTGAGTTGCCCGCGTACCAGCCCTCGAATTCACAATCTTTGTCAGGAGTTGCCACTACAGTAACATTGTTACCTGTCAACACCGCCATAGACTTCTTTGAACCGTCTGCAAAGGCAACACGTCCGTCAGCACTGCTGCTTATTGATACAACAGGACTCTTAACGAACTTTGCAACCAGAGATGTATTCTTTGATGAGGTAAATGTATAGTTGACATCCTCGCTCACTTTTGAATCACCCACAAACCATCCTACGAATTCACAATCAGCATTAGGAGTTGCCACTACATTCACTGTTTTACCATACGAAACAACCATTGACTTCTCGGCAGAATCAGCAAAAGCAGCAGTACCGTAATCGTTACTGCTCAGCGAAATGACCGGAGATTTACCGAATTTGGCAACCAACGTAACACTTTCAGTAGCGACAAATGTATATTTTGCCTCCTTGCTCTCAGGTGTTTTTTCTTTTCCGATATACCAACCGAAGAAGTCACAATCTTTTTTAGGAGTTGCTATTACAGTTACAGTATCTCCCGTCATGAACTTCATTGTCTTTTCTGCTGAATTTGCAAAAGAGGCATCACCGGAAGCTGTAAACTTCAATATAATCTCAACAGCATTTTTTCCACCATTGCAACTGCAGAACAATGATAGCGAAAGGGTCAGAAGCAACCCCAAAGAGATTGAAAATAATTTTTTCATAAATATCTATTATTTATTAATTATCAAATATGATAAACCGGAGCAACAAGAGTTCTGCCGAAACCTTATTACATACCCACAAAAATAATAGTTCAAAATCAATTAAACAATATTTAAGAGAATTTTTACGAAGTAAACCTTTAAAGATTAACAAAAAAACGAGAAATACGACAAAAAAAAGAGAGTATCAGTCGCCGACATGAGAGCCATAACCGAAATATTCCAACAGGTACAGACTGCCAAAAACGCAAGAAGGAAGAGAAACTCTTCCTTCTTGCGTTTGCAATTTCTATTTAGGCAGGCTTGCGCCTGACATTAGATGCAATTACTTTTTCTTGCCGTTGTATTCGTCAGAAACTGTAAGCTTTGCACGTCCTTTTGCACGACGAGCAGCCAATACGCGGCGGCCATTCTTTGTAGCCATTCTCTCACGGAAACCGTGCTTGTTTTTTCTCTTTCTGTTAGAGGGTTGGAATGTTCTTTTCATCGTCTTATATATTATTATGTTTTGTTCTAAAAAGTGCTTTATGCTATTCAGCGTGCAAAATTACTCTTTTTTTTTATAATGGCAAAGATTTATGACAGTAATTTTAAGAAGCTTTTCAATTTTCTTTATAAATCCTTTTTTACTCGAGAAGAAAGCGCATTATTGCACCCATAAGTTTTCTGCGTTTGCCTTCATCGGCTATTGCTTCAAACGGGAAAGCTGTAGAAACCACACGATAATCACCCGAATATGCCACACCGGCACTTTTCTTGTTATCCTTATATATAAAGGAAACGAATGCATCGTCTATAGGCACAAGCACATCGGGAGCAGCAACGGCGTAACACTCCTCGTTGACATTACGGTACAACGGTAATTCAAGACCTGAACCGAATATAAGATTCTCCGATTTATCATATACCGTACCACCATAATCAAGACGCAATACTTCGCGTATGAATTTACGGTCATTGTCATTGGTATACATGTCACTTGCAAGGAATGCACCGCTCACAAACAACCTGCCACCGCCATCGCAGTACTCCCTTATCCTCTCCTGCAGTTTCAAAGGGAACGTCTTGTACTTACCGCTATACCCGAGCCCGACTCCGTATCCACCCTGCTTCTCGACACCAAGAATCAGGTCGACAGCAACATAGCCGGACAAATCAACATCACCGGACATCACCGCATCACTGCCACACGACACAAACGTTATTCCATTGGCAGCCAATGCTTTTCCATGCACATAAGGATAGTCGAAAGAGTTACCGGCAACAAGCATACCTTCCAACTCGCTACCGCTCAACCCGAGTCCATTCTCATATCCGATATTCTCTCTAAGCAAATCAAGTTGGTTACCGCAGAACTCTGGTGTTCTCATATACGCTACACCCGGGTCGATATCCATATCAAATCCGACCTTGTTCTCGGTAGACACTGAATGCAGAGCATCCAAACGGTGAAAACCGTTTACAACCAGAACCCGGTCCGAGAGGTTATCGGATAGATATACCGAAAGCACCTCCGACGGCATGCTGCAACCACCGTCATTCAGCGCAACCACCTTAAAGCTATACAATGTATTCTTCTCGACAACCACATCACAATGTGGTTCTTTCACCACCACTCCATTGTCAAAGCCACCGTTACCGATCCTGGTATAAACCACATAGCTTTTCGGCTTGGCGGTAGGCTCAAGAGAATCTTCCACCGGAGCCCAGCGCAAATGAACAGAACTGCCGTCCTTTGATAATCTTGTGGAGAAATTCTTCACCGGCAACGGCTGGACAACATATTTCTCGTCATGTACGTATGCCACATGTTTCAACAACGATTTATACACAGAACGCGCCATCAGAAACTTAAAGTTAGGATCCAGCCCATGTCTCAAATCCTCGAAATTCTGGTGTGACAGCGACTCGAATATAACAGATGGCATACGTGGAATACGCGATTCGCTATAGTTACGGTCTATTATACCACGAACCTGCCACTTCAAGCCACAAGCATTGTACAAATCGTCTTGCAGATTGTTCAACAGAAAAGAGGCAAGATCACGCGACATGCAACGGGAATGGCCGCTTGCAAGAGTATCACACTCATAATCGGTAGTAACCACACCCAACGAACCCACAAGCGAATCTCCGGCAGAATAGCCGGCATCGGAATGGAACGAGAGAGATAGCTCTATAGGAACTGCAAGACCCACAGTGTCGGGGTTATACACAGAGCCACCCGACAGATAGTTCAAGGCATGAGAACGAGAGTTTATATCGTCACGATAATCATCCTTACCTTTATAAGTAGAATAGACCTCTACCGGAAAACCACCTGTCTGCAAATTGTAACGCGCACCCTCGAGGTATCTGGGCAAACCACTTGTCTGTGGCAGAGAATCTCCACGTGCCACATTTCCCATACCGCCTCCAAAACGTACAGCATCGGCACTTACTACGCCGTTATGACCACTCACGTTACTCAACAGCACACCTTGCTGTTTTTCACCGGCTCTGAAATGATGTGTACCAAGATACACCCAGGTGCCTCCACCCATAGTCTGATTCACCTTATAAACGGTAGAACCGCCGGCATGCACAACGGTATAGCATGCGTCAGGTATCGAATTTTCATAAGTTCTGTATGCCACATAAACAGCATAATCACCATCGGCAGGAATTACAGGATACCACCCAGCCGAAGCCTCAGCACTACTGCCTGACGATACTGCATTGACAACCCTTGACGTACCCATTAGAAAAGGATTGTCACCATCATAATATATCTCCTTTACAGGAGCATACCCCAATGTATCCTCACGCCAAATATTCCTTCTGCCGTCACGTTCAACATAACGCGACGCAGCATCAGTGTCATTGTCAGCAATGACACATCCGTTTTGCCAATCACGTTCGCGCGATGTATACACCAACGCTCCGGCATTCTCAAGCATAGGTATAAGGAAAGGAACGACTATCGATTGGGTAAAGAGATCCTCTGTTACACAAAAAAGCGAAGGACGTTGCCACTTCCATAATGAATCGGCAACAGAATAATATCTGCCATGGCTTTGACCGACAGCCAGATGTCTGCCCTCAAGACCATGTTTTGCCTTGAACGGACGAGAGACATTGACAACCCAAGAATGACCGGTATAATCCGTTCTACCCCAAAGTCGCGATTCGTCAATACCTTTCTTACGATATATATTAGGTATACAGCTGTCGATGGATTTTCCCTTACAGAGAACCTGTATTTTATATTTACGGTATTTCTTCGGCAACAGGGAACGTATATCGTCATAGATACGTCTTACCGTTTCGGGCGTGAACAACTGTCCGAAGAAGGCATCGTTGCAATAGATTCTTATCTCTTGCGATTTTTTGTTTACTATTATGTTGTTTCTTCTGCGGTCGAGGGCTGCATACTTTGTAACACATCGGTCCGATGTATACCCACTGAAATACTCGGCTATCGAACGGGCAACGGTTCTGTCGAGACTTTGCGCCGACAGAACCGCTATACACATAACTGCGATCACAAAAACCGCAATTCTTTTCAACATGAGATTTACTCAGGCTTTGAGAGTGCAACCATCTCGTCATGCAAAGCTTTGGCATCGGCATTGAACGAGTCGCACAACGCATTGAAATATTTCTTTGCAGGCATACCGGGCTCGACATGGTTTACGCGAGACACATACTCCTTGTTCAAAGCAAATATCTTATTGAACAAATCAACCCACGCTTCGGCATTGTTTTTTGCATCGTATGAAGCAAAGAATGCCTCAGTTGCCAATTCATCAACAATAAATGCAATTACCTTCTTTAAATTCTTTCTACTTGCCATAATTTCGTCTTTATTTGAATTACATCTGCTAAGATATATATTCTGCACAAAAGAAACAACAACAACGCAAAAAAAAGATTATTTTAATACCCGAACGATAAAAAAGATAAAAAGCTCTTTCAAATGTCACGAAAAAAGGCGAAATTTGCCAAAAGAACATTATACACAATAAACACATATTCACTAACATGAAAATTAGCGCATTGCAAAAAGCAAGGGCTGCTTACCAGCCCAAACTGCCCCAGGCTTTGACCGGTACAGTTAAACTTTGTGAGGGTGCTGCAACCGAGTCGGTAGCAGACCAGGAGGCTATCAAAGCTATGTTCCCTAACACATACGGTCTTCCCATCGTTACTTTCGAGAAGGGTGGCGAAGCTAAGGAGTACCCAGCCATCAATGTAGGTGTAATCCTTTCAGGTGGTCAGGCTCCCGGTGGACATAACGTTATCGCAGGTCTTTTTGACGGTGTCAAGAAGCTCAATCCAAACAGCCGTCTTTACGGTTTCCTCATGGGCCCTGGCGGTCTCGTTGACCACAAGTACATGGAAATCACAGCAGAGCTTATGGATGAGTACCGCAACACAGGCGGTTTCGACATCATCGGTTCAGGCCGTACAAAGCTCGAGAAGACAGAGCAGTTCGACAAAGGTCTTGAGATTATCAAGCAGCTCGACATCAAGGCTCTCGTAATCATCGGTGGTGATGACTCAAACACCAACGCTTGCGTACTTGCAGAGTACTATGCAGCAAAGAACACAGGTGTTCAGGTAATCGGTTGTCCTAAGACTATCGACGGCGACTTGAAGAACGCTTACATCGAGACATCATTCGGTTTCGACACAGCATGTAAGGTTTATTCAGAGGTTATCGGTAACATACAGCGCGACTGTAACTCAGCACAGAAATACTGGCACTTCATCAAGTTGATGGGACGTTCAGCATCACACATCGCTCTTGAGTGTGCATTGCAGACACAGCCTAACTACTGTATCATCTCTGAGGAGGTTGAGCAGAAGGCTCTTTCACTTGACAACATCGTTACAGCTATTGCACAGGCTGTTGCAGACCGTGCCGCAGCAGGCAACAACTTCGGTACAGTCCTTATCCCTGAGGGCTTGATCGAGTTCGTTCCAGCAATGAAGGCACTTATCGCTGAACTCAACGACCTGTTGGCTCACAAGAGCGAGGAGTATGCAGCCGTTGCACCAGAGGAACAGCGTCAGTACATCATCAACCAGCTCTCTAAGGAGAACGCTGAGGTATACGCAAGCCTCCCTGCAGGTGTTGCACGCCAGTTGACAATGGACCGCGACCCACACGGTAACGTACAGGTGTCACTCATCGAGACAGAGAAGCTCTTGTCAGAGATGGTTTCAAACAAGCTCGCAGCTTGGAAGGCTGAAGGCAAGTATGTAGGCAAGTTCAATGCACAGCACCACTTCTTCGGTTACGAAGGCCGTTGCGCTGCTCCATCAAACTACGATGCTGACTATTGCTATGCTCTCGGTTACAACGCATCACAGCTCATTGCAGCAGGCAAGACAGGTTACATGTCATCAGTACGCAACACAACAGCTCCTGCAGCAGAATGGGTTGCAGGCGGTATCCCCATCACAATGATGATGAATATGGAGCGTCGTCACGGTGAGATGAAGCCGGTTATCCAGAAGGCTCTCGTTGACCTCAACGGTGCACCTTTCAAGACATTCGCTGCAAACAGAGAGCAGTGGGCTAAGGAGACATGCTATGTTTACCCAGGTCCTATCCAGTACTTTGGCCCAACTGAAGTTTGCGACCAGACAACCAAGACTCTTGCTCTCGAGCAACAGAAGTAATTGGTTTTAATGGCAAAAGCTGAAAAGAAAACCATAAAAAGAACCGGCGGACGGAAGAACACTTCCGCCCGCCGTTCATCATCACGCAAAAAGGCTAAGGAGATGCCACATTGGCAATATATAGTCATAGCCACTATTGTGTCATCTATCGTCATGTTCATAGCCTACCACCTGATGTTCAAGCAGGTGATATACCGTTTCACCACATGTAACGGTATAAAGATTTACGAAACATGTATTCCCAAAGGATATTCTGTCTACGGAATAGATATTTCACACCATCAGGGTAAAATAGACTGGGAGAAACTCGAGCGCGAGAACCCCAAAGAGAATCCTATAAGGTTTGTCTACATGAAAGCCTGCGAAGGCAAGGACCATAAAGACACCCAGTTCGACACCAACTGGAAAATGGCAAAAGAACATGGCTTCACGCGAGGCGCATATCACTATTTCAGCCCATACTCGACAGGATTGGAGCAGGCAGCAATGTTCATCAAGACCGTCAAGATAGAAAAGGGAGACCTCGCCCCCGTCATCGATGTCGAAGAGAAGCCGAAAGACAGAGCCCTATTCATGCAAGAGCTTAAGATATTCATTGCAGAATTAGAACAGCACTACGGTATAAAGCCAATCATATATTCTGGCAAGAAATACAAGGAACGCTACCTGAATGACAAATATTTCGACCGTTTCCCGACATGGATTGCCCACTATTACGTGGATACACTCGAGGTCAACCAACGCTGGACACTTTGGCAATGCTCCGACCGCGGACGACTTCCCGGCATAAACCGGGATGTTGACATAAACATCTTCAACGGAACAGCGAACAACCTTGAGAACTTCAAGAAAAAGTAAAGGTTCTAACCTATATAAAACCCTTTCGCTGTTTCCGAATTTCAGACTAAGGCGCCATATTGTCGCAGATAATATATCAACAACAATCTTAATTTAAAGGCAAATTATCAATTTGCCCCTGCATAAGTTCCGCTTAATAGTTATTCCATATACGCGGCACTGGCACTTGAATAACGTCGCCAAGCCTCGACCATTGAGATAAAATCTTCAGGCAATTCCGAATCGAAAAACATCATTTCGCCGGTAACAGGATGTACAAAACCCAAGGTCTTTGCATGAAGGGCCTGACGCGGACAAAGTTTAAAACAGTTACGCACAAACTGGCTGTACTTGCTGAAATTCGTTCCCTTAAGAATCTCATCGCCACCATACACATCGTCATTGAACAAGATATGACCTATATGTTTCATATGCACCCTTATCTGGTGTGTACGGCCGGTCTCAAGGTTACACTCCACCAACGAGACATAACTCAGACGCTCCAACACTCTATAATGCGTCACTGCATGCTTGCCAATGCTGTCGTCAGGCGAAACACACATCTGCAACCTGTTACGTGGGTTACGTGTTATATTGCCCACAACAGTGCCGGTATCTTCCTTGATATTACCCCACACTACCGCATTATATGTTCGTTTGGTCGTCTTATTGAAGAACTGCAAGCCAAGATGTGCCTTTGCAAAAGCAGTCTTTGCAACAACAATAAGACCCGAAGTATTCTTGTCAATTCGATGCACAAGACCCACTTGAGGATCATTGGGATCAAAATCAGGATTATCTTTCAGATGCCATGCAACAGCATTTATCAGTGTACCGTGGGTATTGCCACAACCGGGGTGAACCACCAGACCCGCAGGCTTGTTGATCACCATGAGCGAATCATCCTCATACACCACATCAAGGGGGATATCCTCGGGAACGATGGTATTGTCGTAAGCAGGGGTGTTGTATGTTATTACCACCTCCTCAAGAGGCTTCACTTTATAATTGCTCTTCACAACCTTACCATTGACCGAGATTGCTCCGGCATCGGCAGCCTGCTGTATCTTGTTACGTGATGTATTGGCAAGATGATCAATAAGGAACTTGTCGATACGCACCGGTGTCTGACCGCGGTCAACAGTTATGCGCACCTCACGGAATAGCGATTCTTCAACCTCGAATCCCTCATCAATATCCAGGATATCCTGCTCTTCGAAACTGTCAAACTCTTTCATCGATCACTTGAAATATTCTTCGTCAACAACCGATTCACTACGTACAGGTTTATTGCCGTTACCAACAACAAGAACAAGATTCGAGCCACGTGCCACGCTTTCGCCATTATATAACTCCTTGCCGTTACACTGCACAGAATATACCCAATCCTTTTCACCGTCCTGATACAAAACGTCAGACACCACAAAACCAGAAGCCTTGAGACGTGCTTCGGCCTCACGCAACGAGCAGTTGTCGGTGACACTCGGCAGAGTAACCATAGGCTTGCTGACCGAACTCATCACAAGCATTATCTTGCGACCTTCCTTGACAAAGGCATTAGCTAACGGCCGTTGCTCCACAACCTCATTTTCAACAGCACCTTTCTTATATTTATAGTCAACAATCTCAAGATCGAGATTCTGTTTACGAAGTACCTCTTTTGCTTCATCCAGCTGCATACCGCAAATATCGGGTACACGACATGATTCGCCATGATTGGTGTAGCTATCGAGCCAGGCAAGAACAATCGCCGGAATGATTATGACTGTTGCCAACATTGCAAGCAAGTTTATAACGACCATTTTCACAGTTCTTTTCTTGCTTTTTTTCTTACTGTTTTTCGATTGTGTTCTATTTTTTTCCATATTGCAACGCCTTAGACGACAAAGGTAATTCTTTTCCATCTATTTTTTGCCTTAAAACAAAAAAAAGTGATGATACGACGGGAGGAGTAAATAGAAAGGTAACTAGAAAAATATATTTTGCGCGTCGTGGCGGATATATTATCCGCCATGATTGAATGCTAGTACCCTCGGATTTGCAATCCGAGGGTGTAGAGACAGGGGTTTTTAACCCCATGCAAAATGCAAACGATAGTTATATTCCACTGTAGTTTTTAACCTTAACGCTTCGGCA
This sequence comes from Bacteroidaceae bacterium, assembly GCA_017555585.1. Classification (GTDB taxonomy): domain Bacteria; phylum Bacteroidota; class Bacteroidia; order Bacteroidales; family Bacteroidaceae; genus HGM04593. Next base: position 596 of record JAFZGA010000030.1, on the reverse strand, counting down.
GTTTTTAACCTTAACACTTAGAATTTGTATTCCTCTTCAAGTCTTTCTTTCATTGTACTTTCTGGTGTCAGAAAGTACCAAAGAACTCGGCACAGAACAAAAATAGTCGCAATGTTCTTCTGTTCGTGCCACACAGTGAGCACTCAGCCGAACATTGCTTGTCGTTCAAACCTTTTCGTTCCTGTTCAGGCGCTGCGTAACTCGCTCGGTGTTGCGTTATTGAAAAAAATATAACGGCACACCTCGCTCTGCATGTCCTCGCTTACTCCTGAACAGAAACGGGCTTTCACTCTATTTTTGACAGTGCCGTCATTTTAAAACATTACTTCTGCTGATGGAAAACCGCGACAAAAGGTAATGTCAAAACAAGTCCGGCACCGATAAAACCACAGCAAACAACAGATAATATATCCGCCACGACTGTACAAGTGTAATTCGTCGCCAACGGCGAAATTGCACCGTTGAAAAATCCAACGCAAGGCCGTTTGTTTTCAGGCCATTGTGCGAGGACTGTTTGAGCATAATGCGGATATATATTATTTCAAAATATCCGCATGGAGCGAGTTCCGCAGCACCCTGAAAACAAGCGAAAGCCT
>JAFZGA010000021.1 GCA_017555585.1 Bacteroidaceae bacterium | reverse complement strand
TGAGCTATGGTCCGCATTATACCGCCAAGTATAATGAGAAAATTATAGATGCAGCCTCTGCTGTCGGTTACGATTCAATACCATCAAAAGGTTATATCTATCGTTCTGCTTTAAATAAAATAGAAGAAAGGCTTGGCATTGCTAACTGCATGTTGTTGCAAAGAGCGATGGTTGAAATTGGCAACGATGAGGATGTTGAAGAGAAGATGGAAGACCTTATAGGCAAGATGCCTCTACTGACAAATCCTCTTATTGCAACAAATGCTTTGATGAAATTCCGTAAGTTGGTAGCAGAAAAAGAGGGTGGTGCCATTGCAAATCAGATGAATCCCGAGGCTGCGAAATGGTTACAGGCTCTGAATGAAAAATACCCCGGCGAGCAGATAATAATAGACTTTTGGGGGCTTGGATGCGCTCCTTGCCGTTCAGCAATGCTAATGCATCGCGATTTGGTTGAGAAATATGCAGGCAAGGTACGCTTTGTCTATGTATGTAACGAAGATGACAACCCCGAAGATGCGGTAACGGAGTTTTTTACCGGAAACAATATCAAAGGCGAGAACTTGCGTGTAAGTGCCGATATGTGGAAAATTCTGAGTTATCAATTCCAATTCACAGGTATTCCCCACATGGAGATTCTGTTGAAAGATGGTACTATGTACGAGAAAAACGGAAGAATCTTTTTGAACGATAATTTTATAAGTGGAGAACTGTTGCAAAACAAGTAAGTGAATACATAATGAAAAAACTATTTTTAACCTTAATCGTTGCGTTTACCACCGTATGTGGCTTTGCACAAAAGAGTATATCTGTAGAATATCCCTACTACGAGACTATCAATACCCGAGTCTTTGATATTTCAAAGGTTATTGCCGATAAAGAAGCTACCGTTCTTGAGGTCTATTTTTATGCAGTAGAGAATATAACCGTTGATGCGAATACTATGCTTGTCGGTGACACGACTGGCAAGCACTATAAGCTATTGCGTAGCGAGGGCGTAGAGATTGGGCACGTAACAAACCTGCCTGAATGTGGCTTTATGAAAGGTGTCCTCATTTTTGAGCCGTTGGACAAGGAAGACCGTTCTTTTGATTTCGACGGTGGCAAGAGCGGTTGGAACCTGAAAGGTGTATCTTTGAAAGAATACAGCCTGAAAGAGGTAATCGGTAAAGACAAGAAATGGGGCAAGATGACACAATCGCCCTTTATTGGTAATTACGTACATGACAGCATAAGGGTGGAGTGTGAAATTAGAAACAGCAACGATCCTGTTGTTCTCTTCAATCCATTTGGTTTCGAGGATAGGGATTGCGAATTCACAGATGATTTCACATACACATTCCCTGTATTCAATGCTACATGTTTCTACCTTAAGGTCGGTAGAAAAGCATATCCTGTGCTGGCTTGGCCCAGTGATACTGTAAAGGTCATTTATGACGGCAACAAACGCGTACCTGAAATAATGGTAAGTGATACAGCATTGCAGAAGAGTATTATGGAGTATTACAGCAATGACAGAAGCAAAGGAATATATGATTCGCCGGTTTCATATAATCTGTCGCCACTCAGCCTTTTTTATAAATATACCGAAGGTACTCTCAAACGCCATCTTATACGCCTGCAGAAATATATCGAAGAACACCCGGGCTTTGATGAAAGGGCTGCATATTTTTACAGGACCAATATAAAGGCAGAGCTATTGGATGCAATGTGGAGTATGCTCAGGAGACGCAAACCGGAGGAAGTTACCGACGATTTACTTATGCTTGTAAAAGAACTTGCAACCGATATTCCTAACCCGCTTACATTGGGACGGTACACTACATATATGTTGGAAAGTTATGTGAGTTATTGCAATGCCGATAGCTTGGGAGTGCGAATCAATTGGCCCGATAAAGCCGCATTGCTTGAACTGGACCGGTTGGGTGTCATCAACCTTAGCAAAAAAGAGAAAAGAACTTTAGATGAGTACGAATACCTTACAAGTCTGAAACTGGCTTTGGCGATGAATAAAGTCGGCGATACCATAAGCGCGAAGAAAAGAGTGGAAAGGCTTGAGTCTGTGGACAAACGCTATACACAGATATGCGAAAAGTACAAGGTCGATACTCTGCCTTTGTGGAATAAGCAGAACTGTATGTTGATTGGCGATATTATGAAGACTCGTCGCACCGTAGAGAACTTGCATTTGCCTGCCGAGGATTGCAAATATGCAATTTCTTTGCTTACTTATAATCAGCTTGCAACGGAAGAGAAGTCTGTAAATGATACTATAATATCGGCAGCAATGGAGGGGCTTGAAGATTTCGCTCCTGCACAGGTGATTGTTGAACAGAACAATTATCTCCGTCGCTTGGAAGCAGGAGAACTCGAAGTTAGGTATTTGCGTAATCATGCCGACCTTACTCCTGAGACCCTTGTTGCCGATTCATTGCTTGCAACAATTCTTGAACCACATCGCGGAAAGGTGGTATATGCCGATTTCTGGGGTTCGTGGTGCGGACCGTGCAAGGAACAGCTGAAACATATGCAAGCGGTCAAGGATGAACTTAAAGGCAAGGATGTCGTCTATCTCTATTTTGCGAACAATACCCCTGAGGATGTTCGCCAGGTGATTGTAAAGAAACTGGGGCTTTACGGTGATAATATATTCCATTATAATCTGCCTTATGAGCAGCAGGAGTCTATTGAGCGACTGTTGGGGGTTACAAAGTTCCCCACATTCATGCTCTTTGACAAGAACGGGAAGTTGGTCAGTTCCGATGCTCCGTTCCCACAACATATTGATGCATTGATTAATGAAATAAATAAATGTTTGGAGTAACGGACGATTATGCGAAAATACGATGAATAGGATTTTAAAATCACTTTTGCTGCCGGCAGTGGCATTGCTTGCATCATGTGCTTCATTGAAGACAGGAACGGATTCGTTTATAAAGAATGAGTACACCTTGGATAGTGTACACGTGAAGGGAACGGTAAAGAAATTCCATGACACCGACCGTGAGGCGTATGTGGGCTATTTAAAGGATATGTGCGAGTATGACAAGATTTTCTTTGAGCCTGATGAGCAGGGTTATTTTTCATTCACAGTCCCTGTATATAATGCTACGCTGCTCGACCTGTATATTGGAGGACGCAAATTCAAGATGCTTGCCAACGGTGGCGATGCACTACAGGTGGTGTGCGATGGTGCAAGCGTCACTTTCGATGGCGACAATGCTCCAATAAACAACGAACTTGCCCGTTACGAAACTTTCATCACCGGGTGGGAAGTGGAATCACGCGCTTTACGCCTTCACCCCATTCATGACACAATGGAGCCGCAGGAACATCTGCGTCGTTGCAGGGAGTTCTACAACGGTTCAGTGGCTACGCTCGACAGTCTGCTCTGTGGAACTACTCCTCTGAAGAGACAAATATATCCCTTGATGCGCGGTTACATAACATCGCTTGCCCTTTACTATTCTACTCTTTACTGTTGTAACAATACTCCCGAACCGCCTACAGCGGAGTATTTCGCTTTCATAGATGAGATGTGGAAAGCGAGCCTGCCACCGTACACTTTGTGGATAGACCGTTATGTGGATATTGACCAACACATGCAAGTTGAGAATCTTTATCCTTATATGCCTTGGACTCCCACTCCTTTATATTTGATTGCCGAGGAGTTGAGGTGCAGGGGGCTCATTGATGTTCCGGCCGAAAGATGCCACTCCTTCAGGCGTGCCTGGACAGCCCGTGCCGGAGCACTCGCAAAGAATAGCAACAGCGCTACCGAAGAGCAGGCCGAGACATTCCTTGCTCCATACCAAGAGGACTTAGCCTTTGCCGATTCCATTGTCGAGGTTCACAAACTTGAATCCTTTGTGGAGCAACAGCCCGACAGCGTAATGAATCTTATGATGACGCTGAGTTTCCGTCTTAATTGTGAATTTACCGATGCGTATCCAATTCCAAAGAGCGAAAAGGATTTCATTATCGCATCAAATACAATGTATTTTTTGGATAATACAGCAGGGATGCAGTTCCCTGATGGCTGGAATGTCGTGAAGGAGAATCTCGGGAATAGTTTTTTTGTTGAACTGATAGAGAACAGGATGGAGCATTACAGGCGTATAGCCGAGGAGAAACTTGCTGTAAACAGGCTC
>JAFZGA010000018.1 GCA_017555585.1 Bacteroidaceae bacterium | reverse complement strand
TTTTCTTTTTTTTTTATTTTTTTTTTTTTGTAACTCGTTGGTTATTAATATAAAAAATGTTTTGTTGGATTTTTTCTTCAACTTTTACCTGTTTTTTATTGGATTCTTTCTTATGTTTTTGACTACATTTGTATAAAATCACGAAATGTTTAAAATATAAAAGCCTTTCGTTATATTTGCAAAAAGTTTCAGGCCATATGTCTGTAACAATACAATTTATGTAAAAGTTTTTTAATAATGGCATCTAATCATCTTGTAATAATGGCTGGCGGTATCGGTAGCCGTTTCTGGCCAATGAGTACTATTGATATCCCCAAGCAGTTTATCGATGTCCTTGGCTGTGGCAAATCTCTGTTGCAACTGACGTTTGAACGTTTCCAAGGGGTGTGCCCTCCTGAAAATGTCTGGGTGCTGACCACGCAGAAATATTCGGCAATGGTTAAGGAGCAGTTGCCTATGATACCCGACGATCATATCCTCAAGGAGCCATGTAGACGTAGTACGGCACCATGTATTGCTTATGCAGCCTGGAAAATCAAGAAGATAGATCCTAATGCAAATATGGTGGTTACACCAAGTGACCATTTTGTGGCTGATGTGGAAGAGTTCCGTCGTGTGACAAGGTCATCTCTGGATTTTGTCAAAAATTCCGATGCGATTCTTACTATAGGTGTAAAACCAACACGTCCTGAGGTGGGATATGGTTATATAGAAGCCGTTCTTGGAAATTCAAGTTTGGCAAACAAGGAGATTTACCGTGTAGATTCATTCAAGGAGAAACCGTCTCTTGATGTTGCGAAAGCATATATTGCCAAGAATAATTTCTATTGGAATTCCGGTATATTTATATGGAATGTATCAACGATAGTAAATGCTTTCCGTATATACCAATCACCAATGGCTTCGATCTTCGAATCGTTGATGCCATATTATTTCACTTCCGAAGAGCAGATGCGTGTTGATGAGAAATTCCCGGAATGCCGTAATATATCTGTTGATTATGCCATAATGGAACGTGCCGAGGAGGTTTTTGTGTTTCCTGCCGATTTTGGCTGGAGCGATTTGGGAACATGGTTTTCTTTGTTCAGTAATCTTCCAAAGGATATGAACAATAATGTTGCAGTAGGTGCGGAAGTCTCATTTGCAGAATCACATAATTGTGTTGTCGACACCCGTTGCATGAAAAAGGTCATGGTTATCGGTATGGATGACTGTATCGTTGCAGAAAACGACGGGAATCTTCTTGTATGCAAGATGAGCGAAGAGAATAGGATAAAGGATTTTTCTGATGTAAAGTAAAATAACAGATAAGAGATGACGGCGGTCATCTCTTATCTGTTATTTGTGCAATAAATTCTTTGGGCATTATGTTGCTGTTGTAAGGCACATTGAACAATTCGAAAAGGATACACGATTTGCCTTCGAGGGCATTCTCTACGGCCGGTTCTATTTTCTCCTTCTCTCCAGTGTTCCATAATATGTATGCTATGTATGAATCGATATCAGAGGTGTCGTTGTAGAACTCCCTTGTGTAACGGAATACTCTTTTTGCAAGTATCAGATGGTTGTGCTTTACAAGGTGTTGGCCTAACCGGTACAATTCTTCGCTCTGTTCCCACTCTTTTGATTCGAGCTTGTTCATGTCGTCGAATGTAAGGTTTTCCTTGTCCCTCAACTCATACAGTTCGTGTTCTCCCAATACCAGCTGTTTCATGTTGTCTGGATGCATCAGGATGGCCATTGCCATCGCTTCGTCACCGCGTGCCGTTTCGCCCTGTTCGTCGAGTATAATGGCTTTGTTTATTCTTGCAAGCATTATCTCTATTGTACCCTCCTGGGCAATGTTTGTCACCTCGTTGAAATAATCTTTGGCAACATCTTTATTTCCTTCGGAATAGTATGTCAGTGCAATATAGAACAAAGGTACTGCCGAATCGGGAAATTTTGAATATACCCCTTTGAATATGTCCCTTGCGTGCTTGTAGTCCCGTAGATGATAATAGCAGTAGCCCTGCATCATCTTGGCATACTCTATCTCCTCGTTTATTGTGCTTTCATATTCAAAACATTCAAGAGCCTTTCCGTATCGCTTTATCATATAATATATATGTCCGAGCTGTTCCCAATAGAATGTGTTGTATGGGTCTTCGTCAAGTAGCCTATTGTATATCTGTACAGCTTCGTTCGTGCGTTGCATCTCTATCAGGCATTCTGCTCTAACTTCAAGCAGATTCTTCTTGTTAGGTGCAATGCGCAGCATGTTGTCGCAGATGAACAGAGCTTCGTGTGCCAATCCGCAGTCAAGCAATATCTCCAACGCTTCGTATGAGTTGTCGTTGCCGTTCTTTGTATTGTTCAGAATATCAAGTGCAAGTTCTCTTGCTCCCTTGAACTCTTTTAGAGAAAGCAAAATCTCGGCATATAGGAGCTTGGTCTCATTGTCATCTGTGTATCTGATGGTTGAAAAGAGTTGTTTCGCCTCTTGTGCTTCGCCGCGATATAGCAATAGCCTTATCTCCATCTTGGTACATTCGCTTGTGCCAGGATGTAGATGTTTTGTAAATGAGAGTACTTTTGTGGCCTCTTCAGCCTTTTCCATGGATATGAAATACGAAAAGAGGTCGATAAGTTCATCGACCCCAAAATAGGGTGTTGTATTTAAGCGATTCGCCTGTTCGTATTTTTTCAGTATTTCACGAAACTCCGGCGAATCGAAATATCCCTTGTCGTAATTCATGTTTTATTCTTCTTGTCGGTGTTACTTGCCTTTCAACTTGTTCCATGTATCCTTAAGTGATACGGTGCGGTTGAATACAAGATGTTCGGGTGTTGAGTCCGGATCGATGTTGAAATAACCGATTCTCTGGAACTGCAAGTAGTCGAGTGGTTTGCCTTCAGCAAGATATTTCTCTACATAGCAGTTGGTGAGTACTTTCAACGAGTCCGGGTTGATCATCTCCTTCATTGCGGTGAGGGCATCGCAGTTCTTTGCTTCACGTATCGCGGCCATTTCGTCGCGTGGGTTTTCTGCGCTCCAAAGACGGTCGTACAGGCGGACTTCAGCATTGAGACAGTGATTGCAACTTACCCAATGTATGGTGCTCTTGACCTTGCGGTTCGCATCTGCTTCACCGGTCTTTGTTTCAGGAATGTATTCGCAGAGAACTTCTGTCACGTTGCCGTTCTCGTCCTTGTTGCAGCCTGTGCACAGAACAATATATGCATTCTTCAAACGTACTTCACGTCCCGGGGTCAGGCGGAAATAGTTCTTTGGAGCATCTTCCATGAAGTCGTCACGTTCAATCCATAGTTCTCGGCTGAACTCTATGGTGTGTGTGCCGTCCTCCGGTCTTTCTGGGTTGTTGATAGCTGTTAATTCCTCTACCTTGTCTTCGGGGTAGTTGGTTATTACAAGCTTGACAGGGTTGATGACCGCCGATACACGTGTTGCGCGACTGTTCAGATCCTCGCGTACTGCGCTTTCAAGCAATGCGAAATCGTTGAGTGCGTCGTATGTAGTATATCCAATCTTGTCAACAAAGTTTCTGATTGATTCAGGCGAGTAGCCACGGCGGCGGAATCCGCAAAGAGTCGGCATACGTGGGTCGTCCCAACCGTTGACCAATCCCTCTTTGACAAGAATAAGCAGATTGCGCTTGCTCATAAGTGTGTAGTTGAGGTTGAGCTTGTTGAACTCATACTGGCGTGGACGGTTGTCGTCAAGATCCTTGCCGTCTTTCACCCAGTCAACGAACAGATCGTATAGTGGACGGTGAGGAACAAACTCCAATGTACACAAAGAGTGTGTTACGCCCTCGAAATAGTCGCTTTGGCCGTGAGCGAAGTCATACATGGGGTATGCTTTCCATTTTTCGCCTGTGCGGTGGTGGGCTGCCTTTACAACGCGATAGATAATCGGGTCGCGGAAGTGCATGTTAGGGCTGGCCATGTCAATCTTGGCGCGTAGTACCATTTTGCCCTCTTCAATCTCGCCGGTGTTCATTTTATGGAACAACTCGAGACTCTCTTCGATAGGGCGGTTACGGTATGGACTGTCTGTTCCTGGTTGTGTAGGTGTTCCTTTCTGTTCTGCGATCTGCTCTGCTGTCTGCTCGTCGATGTATGCCTTGCCCTCCTTGATGAGCTTAATTGCAAAATCCCAAAGCTGGTCAAAGTAGTCCGAAGCATAATACACGTTAGCCCAGTCAAAACCGAGCCATTTGATATCTTCCATTATCGCATCAACGTACTCGACATCCTCTTTTGTAGGGTTGGTGTCGTCGAAACGCAGGTTGCATATACCGTTGTATTTCTCAGCCATGCCAAAGTCCATACATATGGCCTTTGCGTGGCCTATGTGAAGATAACCGTTCGGTTCTGGCGGAAAACGTGTCTGTACCTTTGCTCCGTTCTTGCCTTGTTCAAGGTCGTTTACTATAATCTGTTCAATGAAGCTGATACTTTTCTTCTCGCTTTTTTCGGTTTCGTTTGTTGCGGTCATCGCTATATAATGATTTTATGTTTATGATTCTTGTGACAAGTGATTTACAAAATTACACCAAATAATCGAAAAAATGAAATAATGGTTGCTTTTAAGTACTTTAAAGTACTTTTACTCTCCTTTCATTGGTGTATATTATTGTTTTGATGTTTGATAGTATAGTATACTCCCAACTTGTAAATGTTGAATAGTATAAGGTTCGGATTCCTGCCGAGAAGATTCCTTTTTATATTCTGGTGAAAATATTTCCATATAAAAATGAAGATTCCTTCGAGGTGTAATTTCTTTATCTTTCGCGAAGCATTCAATAATGCAGTCTCATCTATCAAATCCTCTATTTGTACCAGAGTCTTTATTGATTGCTCGGTTTTCTTAAGGAATATGCTGTTCTCTTCAAGTCCGTTATGCATGAGCTTGTTGTCGATGTGCAGAATGTTGACATTTCGCCGTTCAAGTTCCTTGCCGAATAGAACATCTTCATATCCGTACTCTTCTATTTTGCCGTTGAAAAGGATCGACAAGAACACCTCTCTCCTTATGGCAAAGTTGAATGTTGTGAAATTGTTGTATGGCTTGATGTTGCGTGTTGCGGCATCCCGTTTCTTGTCGGCCTTCTTTTCGTATTTGAAACGTAGGCTCAACTGGCTGTTTTCGTTGTGCCGGCAATGATAAAGCCCGCCGCAGACAACATCATGGCTTTTCAAGGCATTGATATAGCTTTTGATGTAATCCTGTTTTTCGACAACGGCATCACAGTCAATGAATATTATGTATGGATGTTTTGCATTGTTCGCAAGCAGGTTGCGTATACTGGCTCTTCCTATATTGCAATCGCTTATTATGCGTCTGCAATGTGTCAGTGTGTCTGCAATGATGTTCTTTTGAAGGTTTGCTGCAGATGTTCCATCCTCACCTAAAAGAATTTCGTACGGCAATCCACTCTCTTCGCACTGTCTGTGAAGCTCCTCGACCAATAGATGGCAATCATAATCTTTTGTAGGTATCAGTATGGATATCATTGTTGTTCTTCTTATTTATAGTCACCTGCTGTGTCGGATGCAAAAATAACGAAATCTTTGTTATAAGGTATTTTTGTCTCTCTTTATTTTGGCTCACACATGATTTTTCAATAATTTTTTACTATCTTCGCGATATTGTTGGAAATATATTAATTAAAAACATATACAAATTATGAAGAGTGACATTCAGATAGCTCATGAAACCAAGCTTGAGCGCATTGAAAACGTAGCTGCACAGATCGGTATCGACGCGAACGATCTTGAACATTATGGCAAGTATATTGCCAAACTGCCGTTGAATCTTATTGATAAGCAAAAAGGTAAACTGATCCTTGTTACAGCCATTACTGCAACAAAGGCGGGTATCGGTAAGACAACCGTTTCAATCGGTCTTGCTTTGGGTCTTAACAAGATCGGCAAAAAGGCTGTTGTCGCTCTACGTGAGCCTTCGCTCGGTCCTTGCTTCGGTATGAAGGGTGGTGCTGCCGGTGGTGGTTATGCCCAGGTATTGCCAATGGAGAAGATCAATCTTCACTTTACCGGTGACTTCCATGCAATAACTTCGGCTCACAATATGATTTCTGCATTGCTCGACAACTATCTGTATCAGCATGCAAAAGAGGGATTCGGTCTTAAGGAAATTCTGTGGCGTCGCGTTCTTGATGTGAACGACCGTTCATTGCGTTCTATAATCACAGGTATCGGCCCTGCTACAAACGGTCTTGTAGAGCAGGCAGGTTTTGATATCACTCCTGCATCGGAGCTTATGGCTATCCTTTGTCTTGCAAGTGATGAAAACGATTTGCGCCGTCGCATCGAGAACATCATGCTCGGTTACACTTACGCTGGTGAACCTTTCACAGTTAAGGATCTTGGCGTGGCAGGTGCAATTATGGTATTGCTTAAGGATGCAATTCAGCCTAACCTTGTACAGACAACCGAGAATACTCCTGCGATTATCCACGGTGGTCCTTTTGCAAACATTGCCCACGGCTGTAACTCTCAGCTTGCAACAAAGATGGCACTTGCACATAGCGAATATACCATTACAGAAGCAGGTTTCGGTGCCGACCTCGGTGCAGAGAAGTTTTACAATATCCTTTGCCGTAAGAGCGGCTTGCAGCCTGATGCTACTGTTATCGTTGCAACAGCACAGGGCTTGAAGATGCACGGTGGTGTAGAACTTGATAAAATCAAGGAACCAGATATGGAAGGTTTGCGCAATGGTCTTGCCAACCTCGACCGCCACGTTGCAAATCTACGCTCGTTCGGTCAGTCTGTTATTGTGGTATTCAACCGTTTTGCTACAGATACCGATGAGGAGATGGCGCTTCTCCGTCAGCATTGCGAACAGGAACTCGGTTTACCTTTTGTAATCAATAATGCTTTTGCTCAGGGTGGTGAAGGTGCTGTTGAGATGGCGCAGATTGTTGTAGATACAATCGAGAACAATCCTTCAAAGCCATTGCAGTTTACATACGACGACAACGACTGTATCAAGGAGAAAATTGAGAAGGTCGCAAAGAACATCTATGGTGCGGCTTCAGTTACATTTGCAAAGCCAGCACTCGACCGCATCAAACTCGCCGAGAAATACGGTCTTGCATCATGCCCTGTATGTATCGCAAAGACACAGTTCTCGTTCAGTGCCGATGCAACACAGTATGGTGCAGTGAAAGGCTTCAATCTGCAGATACGCGATGTAGTGCTTAATGCCGGTGCCGAGATGATTGTTGCCATAGCCGGTGATATCATCCGTATGCCTGGCTTGCCTAAGGTGCCACAGGCTAACTGTATCGACTTTGTCGACGGTGAGATCGTTGGCTTGAGCTGATAACTTTTTTTGAAAATATAAATGACGTTGCGTCTTCGGGCGCAACGTCTCAATGTTTATAATAGAGCAATAATATATGGCACAACCATTGGCAGAACGTCTGCGTCCGACATCTTTTGACAGTTATGTAGGACAACAGCACCTCGTTGGCGAGGGAGCTGTGTTGCGTCGTATGATAGACTCCGGCCGTATTCTGTCATTTATTCTTTGGGGACCTCCAGGAACAGGCAAGACAACCATAGCTCGCATAATTGCTCACAAGCTGAACCGTCCTTTCTATACCTTGAATGCCGTCTCATCGGGTGTCAAGGAGGTGCGCGAGGTAATTGACAAGGCAAAGAGTTCTCCGTTGTTTTCAAATGGCGGTACAATACTGTTTATCGATGAGATACACCGTTTCAGCAAATCCCAGCAGGATTCTTTGCTTAGTGCAGTGGAGTCGGGAACAGTAACACTCATCGGCGCTACAACAGAGAATCCCTCTTTTGAAGTTATACGCCCGTTATTGTCGCGTTGTCAGTTGTATGTCCTTAAATCATTGGATAAGGAGGATCTTGTTACGTTGCTTAATCATGCAATAACAACCGATGAAATTCTTGTCAAGCGCGGTGTTGAACTCCGGGAAATCGATGCTATGTTGCGATATAGCGGTGGCGATGCGCGTAAACTGTTGAATATACTTGAACTTGTTATAGAGAGTGATGAGGCTTCGCCTGTAGTTGTGACAGATGATAAGGTCGTGAGCTGTCTGCAGCAGAATCCCATAGCATACGACAAGGACGGTGAGATGCATTATGATATAGTATCGGCATTCATAAAGTCTATCCGTGGCAGCGATCCTGATGCCGCTCTTTATTGGATGGCACGTATGATAGAGGGTGGGGAAGATCCTGCTTTTATTGCACGTCGTATAGTCATCTCTGCAGCAGAAGATATAGGCTTGGCCAATCCCAATGCTCTGTTGCTCGCAAATGCCGCTTTCGATGCGGTGACAAAGATAGGATGGCCCGAAGGCCGTATACCGCTTGCTGAGGCTGTGGTGTATCTTGCAACTTCACCAAAGAGTAACTCTGCTTATATGGGTATAAACAAGGCGTTGCAAACGGTTCGGGAAACAGGAAATCTGCCTGTGCCCCTGCATTTGCGCAATGCGCCTACAAAACTTATGGCAGAGCTAGGATATTCCGATGGTTATAAATATTCCCATGACTTTCCGGGGCATTTCGTCAAACAACAGTACCTGCCCGATGAGGGAAAGAGTTTCTCATTCTGGATACCGCAGGATAATCCGGTAGAGGCAAAGAGTAAATCCTGGATGAACCAGTGCTGGGGAGATGATAAGCCATTTTCAAAGTAAAAGAGATGTTTTCGTTGAAAACATCTCTTTTACTTTGAAAATATTGTATCTCTTATTCCAATACCACCAATATTGCACCATCAGCAACAGTATCGCCTTTGGTGACCTGGATGGCAACAACCTTACCGTCGCGATCGGCATTGATGTTGTTCTCCATCTTCATCGCTTCAAGTATAACAACGGTATCTCCTTTCTTTACAGTGTCACCTACATTGACCTTAACGTCTATAATAACGCCGGGAAGCGGAGTCTTTATTGCATTGCCCTTGACGGCTGCTGATGGTGCAGCTGCTGTCGGTGCAGGTGCGGGAGCTTGTGCTGGCTTTGCTACTACCGGCTGTACCTTAACAACAGGTTTTTCCTCTTTTGGTTTCTCCCATTCAACATTGAATTCTTCACCGTTTACCGTTACGTTGGCTGTGGTGTCGTTTACCTCGTTTATGCAAACAGCATATTCATTGCCGTTGATCTTATATTTATACTCTTTCATGGTATTATCTGTTTAGGTTGTTCCAATTCTTGTTTACATAGCTTATTGTCAATACGCCACTCTCGTTGTCGTGAACGTTATTGCCGAAGTGGCTTTCCAAAGCCATTGATATGGCTGCGACAATCGCGTTGTCAATCTTTTTCTCTTCCATGATACGAAATGTTTAAAGTGGAATGTTACCATGTTTTTTCTTTGGCAGTTCCTGACGTTTGCTTTCAAGCTGTGCCAATGCGCGTATGATGCGGAAGCGTGTGTTGCGCGGTTCTATAACGTCGTCAATATAGCCATACTTTGCCGCCTGATATGGGTTCGCAAATAAGCGGTTGTATTCCTCTTCCTTCTCTGCAATGAAAGCCTTTGGATTCTCGGCTTCCTTAGCCTCCTTGGCATATAATACCTCGGCTGCACCAGCTGCGCCCATTACTGCGATCTCTGCGCTTGGCCATGCATAGTTCATGTCGGCACGCAACTGTTTGCATGCCATAACGATGTGTGAGCCACCATACGATTTGCGCAGTGTTACGGTCACCTTTGGAACTGTTGCCTCACCAAAGGCATATAGCAGTTTTGCACCATGCAGAATAACGGCATTGTATTCCTGTGCTGTTCCAGGAAGGAATCCCGGCACATCCACAAGTGTTACAAGAGGAATGTTGAAAGCATCACAGAATCGTACAAAGCGTGCACCTTTACGCGAAGAGTTGCAGTCGAGTACACCTGCATATTTGCATGGCTGGTTGGCTACGATACCAACTGATTTGCCGTTCATGCGTGCAAAACCTACTATTATGTTCTGTGCATAGTCACGGTGCACCTCAAGGAACTCGCCGTTGTCCACAACTTCTGCAATTACACGGTACATGTCGTATGCCTGGTTGGGATTGTCTGGTATAATGGAGTTCAGAACGTCGCTTGTACGGTTGATGGGGTCATTGCATGGTACAGCAGGAACTCTCTCCATATTGTTCTGTGGTATATAGCTCATAAGTTTGCGTATGAGCATCAGACCCTCCTCTTCAGTCTGCGCGGTAAAGTGTGTTACGCCCGATTTGTTCGCGTGTACGCTTGCACCGCCAAGTTCTTCCTGTGTAACCACTTCGCCAAGAACGGTCTTGACCACCTTTGGACCGGTGAGGAACATATATGCAGTGCCTTCCATCATAATGGTGAAGTCGGTCAATGCCGGTGAATATACGGCACCGCCTGCGCATGGGCCGAAAATTCCTGAAATCTGTGGAATTACACCCGATGCCATGATGTTGCGTTGGAAAATCTCGGCATATCCGGCAAGTGCATTGATACCTTCCTGAATACGTGCGCCACCACTGTCGTTGATACCGATTACCGGTGCACCGACCTTCATTGCCATATCCATTACCTTGCATATCTTCTGTGCCATTGTCTCGGATAACGAACCGCCAGTAACAGTAAAGTCCTGTGCAAAGACATATACAAGTCGTCCTTCGATTGTTCCGCAACCTGTTACAACGCCGTCACCAAGATACTGCTTTTTCTCCTGGCCGAAGTTTGTGCAACGGTGTGTCACAAACATGTCCATCTCCTCAAAACTTCCCTTGTCGAGCAACATGTCTATACGCTCGCGTGCAGTGTATTTGCCACGTTCATGCTGCTTCTCTATGGCCTTTTCTCCGCCGCCCAAACGAGCTTTTGCGCGTAAAGCTACCAGCTCTTTGATCTTTTCAAATTGCTTGCTCATAATATATGTGTTTTTTTGATTTTTTACTCTTCGCAAAGTTCAGTAAGAACGCCTTGTGTCGCTTTCGGGTGCAGGAACGCAATCTGCAGTCCCTCTGCGCCGGCACGTGGGGCCTTGTCAATCGTGCGCACCTCTTTTGCTTCGCACTCGGCCAGTGCTTTGGCAACACCGTCTTCCACCTTGTATGCGATGTGATGTATACCTTCGCCTCTGTTTTCTATGAATTTGGCTATTGTACTTTCAGGCGAAGTCGCTTCAAGAAGTTCTATTTTTGTTTCGCCTACTTTGAGAAAAGCTGTACGTACCTTCTGGTCCTCGACAGTCTCTATGTTGTAACACTCAAAACCCAAAACCTGTTCATAGTATGGAAGAGCCTCTTCTATGCTTTTAACAGCAATCCCCAAATGTTCTATTTTTGAAATTTTCATATCGCAATAATTTTTTGTTTAAATGTACTGCTATTACTTGCGAAGATAGGCAATTAAAATTGAAACGCAATAGTTGTATCTTTTTTTTTATTTTTTTTAATATGCTTGTCGCTATTGTGGTTATAGTCTTTTTTGTACGAATAAAAAAAGAGGCTATAAAGCCTCTTTGTATAGTTCAATCATTTAATCCGACACGTCTTTCAATCCATTCAATTATAGCTTTTCTTCCCTTCTCACACGCTTGGTCAATGGAATTGAAACAGGCGAATTTTGTTTCTGTCGCTTTCGAGAAACGCTCGAGCTTCTTCAGAATATAACCGAGTTTCTTGGGTTTCAGGTATAGCAGGTTTGTATATGGTGAACGCATTGTACAGCGTCTTTCCTTGTTCAGTAGCAAGTATTGTATCTCTTGCGGGTTGTATTGCCTGTGGTCTCTGAATCTGTGTGCAATATTTCTTGTAAGGTGCTCGTTATGTTCCATAAAATATTTCTCATATACACTCTTCAATAATGCTTTCGGTATATGATAGATCTTGATGAAGAACAAGCGTTCTCCGAGCAGTGATGCCGCATTGAGCATAGTCTCTTTGAATGTTACCTTCTTGCTGCCGTCCTTGCGGTATTTTATCAACCTTGTCAGCTTGACAAGCAGATAACACTTTTTGCTGCCGTAGCATACGACATTGCCGTCGGAGGTAAAGAAGTCTTCCGGTGTTACAGGTGCAGTCAGTATCAGGTCATCATTGAACTCGATATAGTGCTCGCTCAGTCCCGGAATACGCCAAGTCATGGATTCAATGGATATTGAATTGAATGTAGGCAGGTACTCTTCGTATCCACGGAAAATGGTCTTGTGGTCGACAATCTCTATCGGTATCTGCTTTTCGGGAAAATGTTTTTTTATGAATGAATCCACTTTGGGATCCTGCTCGTCCGTCACTATATATATCTTGTTCAGCCATGGAGCGAAACGGTTGAGTGAGGCTATGCAATAGAATATCTCGCCGAGGCTTGAAAATCTGGTCTCACCGGCAATATCTTCGGCATTGAACATGGCTGTATTTCCATATTTCTGGCGTTTCCTCTTGTGGTTTATATCATCTCCGTCAACCCATGTTATGACGGCATCAATAGGTGTGTTCTTCATCAGCTTGTCTATTTTTCGTATTTGGATTTTTCAGGCAGAATCCGTTCAAAGGCCTCTATCTGTACTCTCCTTATAGCAGTGTATTTCTCTTCGCTCATCTGCACGTCGTTTATACATGTGAATTTGTGGGTCGGGCATTCAATGAACTTGCGGAGCTTGTTTGCCGACGTTATGCCTAAAGAGAAGTGTTTTTTCGACAGCCGTCTGTTTATCAGTATTCCTTTAAGATACATGTAGTCAAGGAAGAGATACTGGTTCAGGTTGTTCCCCTCTCTTGTTGTTGTCAACGAGGAGAGGATATCTTTTTCAACTTTTCCATACACCTCCTCGCAAGCACTCTTCAGCATTGGACTGCATACGTGTTGTGGGCGTAAAAAGCATAACGATGGTCTCATGCCAAGGGCTTTGCGGGCCGTGCGGTTTGAATTACGGCAGATGTTCTTGTACATGTCAAACGCAAAAAGATGTCTGCTCATTCCCAGAAATGCTTTACCGTCATTAAAGAAATCTGTCGGCTTGCATGGCTTTAACGGGAACATATCGTCGTTGAAATAGAGATATTCCTCGTCCAATCCTTTTATGCGGTGCAGATGCATCTCTATAGGGTTGCAGTTGAATGTAGGCAGATACTCAGCCGGTATGATGTCGCTGTGCAGTACAATGTTTACATTTTCTCTGTCTATCCATGCCGGCACCTGGCTTTCACGTGCAACGACAAGGTGTACTTTTTTAATGAACGGCATGTTTTTTTCTATACCTCGCATCAGGTACTTGAGTGTCCCCCAATCTCTGAACCGTTTTTCCAGAATCGGGGTTTTTGTGTGTTTCTCGTAATCTTTCTGCCATTCAGGGTCGAGACCGTTCACGTATGTTATTACTATATCCATAGTATTGATTTTCTTGAAATATCCTGTTTCTACTCCTGCAGTGTACTTTTTCCGAACTTCTGTGCCTGTCTTTCAGGAGTATGTTTCCAACGTTTGTGCGACCACATCCACAGTTCCGGGCACTCCATGATCATGTTTTCGAGCTTCCTGACATACCGTCCGGTAATTTCATGCGGAGCAACTACCTCTTTACCATCATATATCTCGTCAAAGCGTATGGCATAACGTCCGGGGGCAATACGCCTGGTATATGCAAAATATATCGGCAGGTTGAATTTCAATGCCATTGCTTCGCCGCCATCATGGAATATAGTTTTCTGGTTCAGGAATGTGAACCAATGGCTGTCAGGGCGTAGGGTAGGGCTTTGGTCTGCAACCAACCCCATTACTGTGCCGTGTCCGCTTTTGCGGTTGCGTAGAAAATAGAGAATCGTCTGTTTCATGGGCACTTGTATCAGTTTGTCCGATACATTACGCAGACGATTATAGAATTCTTCAAATATCGCGCTTCTCATGGGGTGATATACGCCCATCAGCTTTGAGTCCTGCAGTTGTCTGCTCCACAGAAGCAGATACTCCCAGCAACCGTAATGCGCTCCCATGGCTATCCAGTCCTTACCGCTGAATTTTTCGTTCATCTCACGGCTGTTTGTCCATTCTACAACATAGTCCTTACGTTTTTCGCTTGCTCCTGCAAGATTTATCGTGTCTACGACAACCTCTCCAAGGAAAAGGTAATAGCGTCTTGCTATGCGGTTTATCTCCTTCTTTGTCTTGTCAGGGAATGACCTTTCAAGATTGCCTTTTATGACAGCTTTTCTATATTGTGACAAAATCAGAATCGAGGCAATAAAGGGCTTGAGTATGTAATACTTGAAGAATCTGGGAGTATGACTCAATACAAGAAAAGTTCCCCATAACAGTTCAAGCAGAATTCTTTTATGCCATTTTAGTTTTGTGTTCATTCAGCAAGTGCTTTTCAATATTGTGATTGCGAAGTTAATGTTTTTTTATTTAATAAGGTCGAAAAAAAGATTAATTAACCAATGTTGCCGTCAAATGGCCAACAAATGCTGCGTAAATTCATGGCAGTTTCTCATTTCTTCTTTTTCACCCCTATGCGTTGTTGCATCCATGCGATGATTTTTTCCTGTATCTCACAGCTTGTATTGTCGAGAGAATTTATGCAGGCAAATTTTGCACTCTCCCGTTTCTCGAAGAGCTGTAGTTTCTTTTGGGTGTATCTGACCTTTCTCTTTGGTTTTATGTAAAGCAGGTTCTCATGAGCACTCTGCAATATGCAACGTTTGCTGTTGTATAACAGCATATACTGTATCTCTTCTGCATTGAATTGTTTGTGACTTCTGAAGCGGTAGGAAATGTTCTTTTTGAGTATGTCGCAGTGTGCGTTGAAGAATTCCTGATATATGCTTTTCAGTAGTGCCCTTGGAGTATGGTAAATCTTGATGAAAAACCATCTTTCACCCAGAAGCGTTGCTGCATTCAGCATTGTCTCCTTGAATGTGACCTTTTTCTCTCCATTCCATCTACGCTTTACTGTTCTTGATATTCTCACAAGTAACGAGCTGTATTTCTTGCCATAGCATACGACCTTGCCGTCGCTTGTGAAGAAATCCTCCGGCATGGCCGGAGCCGCAAGCATAAAATCATCGTTGAATTCTATGTAGTGTTCACTAAGTCCGGGTATTCTCCATGTCAACGACTCTATTGATATGGAATTGAATGTTGGCAGGAACTCTTCGTATCCTTTGAATATGGTTTTATGGTCGACAATCTCAATAGGAATCTGCCTGGAGAAATTCTTTTCAATGAAACTCTTGACATGTGGGTCCTGTCCGTCCGTTACAATATATATCTTGTTGATCCATGGCGCAAAACGGTGTATTGAGGCGACACAATAGAATATCTCCCCCACACTTGTAAATCTTGTGCTTCCGGCCACATCTTCTGCCTTGAACATGGCATTGTTGCCATACTTCATTCGTTTTTCCTTATGTTGTATGTCGTTGCCGTCGACCCATGTGATAACGGCATCTATAGGATAACTTCTATTTTTCATAGGAACCATGTGTTTGAACTGTCAGGAAAAGATTATAAGAGTTTCCGTACTCCACATCATTCATATAACAACCTGATGTCGCGGTTTGTTCAACACTGCTTGTTGTTTGTAAATTGTGATGTGGTTCAAAATCTTGTAAGGTGGTTCCTTGAATTATATTTTTTATCCTTTTTGTGCGATTTGTGTTGCAAAATAAGAACAAAGGTGGATGTCTTGCTTGGAATTTAAGGTTTTTTTGTATCTTCGTGGCGATAATATTGGCTGGTGTTTATATCTTAGACATCACGAAAGTAATAAAACAGATATTTTATGAAGAAGACATTAGTAGATCTTTTTGAGGAATCGGTGAGGTTGTATCCTCAGAACACATTCCTTTTGGAGAAGACCGATAAGAAGGAGGGTTTCAAGCCGACAACTTATTTGCAGGTTAAAGAACTTGTCTATCGTTTAGGAGCCGGATATCAGGCTTTGGGCGTGAAGAAGGGCGATAATATGGCTCTTTTGAGCGAGGGTTGTAACATGTGGGTTGTAGGTGAATTGGCAATGTTTTATGCCGGTGCAGTGAATGTACCTCTTTCCATAAAGCTCGAAGAGAGCAACGACCTTCTGTTCCGCCTGATTCACGGTGATGTTAAGTTTATCCTTGTGTCGAACTATCAGCTTAAGAAAATCCGTGCTATCAAGGACAAACTTGACGATGTGAAGAAAATCATCGTATTCGGCAATGCAGGTGAGCTCGAGGATAAGGAGATTTCGCTTGACGATGTCATGAAAATGGGTGACGAGTTCCTTGCTTCACATTCTATGGAAGAGTTTCTTGCCGTGGGACAATCGCTTCAGAACGACGATATCGCGACAATTACATATACAAGCGGAACTACAGCCGACCCAAAAGGTGTTGTACTTACACACCGTAACTACACTGCGAATGTGGAACAGGCATTGACACTTGTACACATCGACCAAGGCTGGCGCACACTCATTATCCTGCCTCTTGACCACTGTTTTGCCCATGTTGTAGGTTTCTATATCATGATGTCACGCGGTGCTACTGCTGCAACAGTACAGGTAGGTCGCACACCTCTTGAGACACTGAAGAATATACCTGGCAACATCAAGGAGGTGCGTCCGCACTTTATTCTCTCTGTACCATCATTGGCAAAGACATTCAAGAAGAACATCGAAGGTGCAATCCGTGCCAAGGGTAAGGTTACTGAAACACTTTTCAATTGGGGTATGAATGTACGTCAGATATATTACGGCGACAGCAATCTCGATTCAAAGGGCATGCGTGCGCTCCTGAAACCTCTTGTTGCACTTTTTGACAAGCTCATTTTCTCAAAGGTCCGCGAGAACTTCGGTGGCGAGTTGCGTTTCTTTGTCGGTGGCGGTGCGTTGCTCGACAAGGATCTGCAGCACTTCTATCTTGGTGTAGGCATGCCTATGTATCAGGGTTATGGCCTTTCTGAGGCTACACCTGTGATTTCGTCAAATGGTCCTGATTTGTACCGTTTCGGTTCAAGCGGTAAGCTCGTGGAGCCTATAGAACTTAAGATATGTGATGCCGACGGTAAGGAGTTACCTGTTGGAGAACTCGGTGAAATCGTCGTTAAGGGCGAGAATGTGATGGCCGGCTATTGGAAGAATCCTGTTGCGACAGCCGAGACTGTCCGCGATGGTTATCTCTATACCGGAGACCTCGGATATATGTCCGAAGAGGGCTTGCTCTATGTGAAAGGCCGTTTCAAGAGCCTTTTAATCTCAAGCGACGGTGAGAAGTACAGCCCGGAGGGTATCGAGGAGGCTTTTGTCAGCCTTTGCCCGACAATAGATCAGGTGATTCTTTATAACAACCAGTCACCATATACAATTGCTCTGATTGTTCCCAATAAGGATAACATCAAGCGTGCCCTTGCCGAAAAGAATCTTGATCTTGCAACCGAGGAGGGACGTAAGGCTGCTTGTGATATGGTTAAGGCCGATGTCGATAACTTCAAGAAGGGTGGTGAGCATGCAGGCATGTTCCCCGAACGTTGGTTGCCAAGTTGTTTCGCTGTATTGCCTGAAGCATTCACTGAGCAGAACGGTATGATGAACAGTACAATGAAGGTTGTCCGTGGCAAGGTCGAGAAGTTCTACAAGGAGCGCATCGATATCCTTTATACAGCCGAAGGTAAACAACTCTATGAACAGCATAATCTCGACGCGTTCAAGTAACGATAGAGAAGGATACAGCTAAAAAAATGTTCACTTCATAATGAAGTGAACATTTTTTTAGCGACAATATAGCAGTTGAGCTACTTTGCATTTATGTCATATCGAACGAATGTGAGAATGTTGTGATTGCGCGAGTTAAACATGAAGATTTCTTCGATGTTTTACAACGAGCATAAACAACATCTCTGGAGGCAAATCTCATATGCTGTTTTGGAGATTCCTTGTCGCTTTGCTCTGTCGGGATGACATTAACAGCGACAAATTGGGTCAACATCTATATTATACCTTTTATATGCAGTCAATCGGTTATTTGATCATTTTCTTTTTGCCGTTGACTATATAGATTCCTTTTTTGGGCGTTTTTTCCTGTTTGCGTCCCGAAAGGTCATAAACAGTGTCTTTGTTTGCAGTGATGTATGCTGTATCGTTTATGCCCGATGATTTCAGTACTGCATTGTATCGTTCATTCAGCCTCTTGTACATAGCGTCCAGTTCACTGTTGTCAATACTGTTGTCATAGACTCCTTTTGCAATTACCATAAGGTCATATAAAGCCTCGGCATCTTCGGCTTTTACAGTGCTGTATTCTGTATTTATTGTTGCTTTGGAACTTATGGCATAAATCTCGAACTCGCCCATGTGCCAATATGTACGTTCTGCTGTAATCTTGAAACGTATATAGCGGTACTCCTTGTTGCTACCGAATTGCCCGGAATTGTAATCGCTGCTTGGTTTCTGTGGCAACCCTTCTGAAACGGTATAGATATTCTCGTAATTCTGCTTGTCTTTGCTGAGCATTACGGTAACTGCATCGGGGTAGTCCGAACCGCTGGTCGTGTTTCGTGTATTATAGTAGAACCAGAATGTTGAGAGTATATTCTCTTCACCAAGGTCAACTTCTATATAGTGGTAGCCTTCGCTGGTTGTCGCATTGTGCCAATTGGTATGGAAGAAACGGTTTGCATCATTCTTTATACCGTCAACCAGATAACTTATATTTCCCTCCTGCGGATCGGCGGCGTTAGACCAAAGATAGTATGCTTTGTTGCTATCAGTGGTTTGCAGTGTCAGTTTTGTCATTTTTCCCAGTGGCTCTATAGTGCCGATACACTTTATCAGGTTCTCGGCGTTGGCGATAAGTGTGCCCAGTTCCTTCCTGCTCTCTCCCTTATTGAAAATGGCTGTGTATGTGGCATCTTCGCGTGCATACATTGTATGTTCGGGTTCTGTAGTCAGTACACGTCCATATCTGTCCTTCCAGCATAGGAATTCCGCACCGTTCTTTGGCTCGGCCTTTATGCTGAATTCCACACCTTTTGTAACGTCCCATTCGTTTCTTGTCGAACCGTCAGGTGTCTCATCGGTCCATACAGCAACATCGCCCCATTCGCTGTTGTTGCCATTTACGGTTATGTGTGAAGCCGTTTGTGAGAATTCTGTAACATTTATTACAATCTCATATACGGGGCGTATCGAAGCATCTTTTGCCCCTTTTGCCGACGGTTTGCTGTTGTTGTCCCAAGCACCGTCGAAACGCAGTCTCATATGTGTCATGCCAAGAGGCATATCATAAGGCAACAGCACATTGATTTTTCCTGAGCATACAGCAGTGTTCTGCGCCCCTTCAGTTCCTGTGCTTTTAAGCAACTCGCCGTTGTCGTCGAAGTCACCGTCACCGTTGAGGTCGATAAATGCTCTCATGTAGCAGTATTTCAAACCATCATTTCCACCGTTGTCATATTCTATGTCAAAGCTTGCACCTTGTGGTACATTTATGATTTTCTGAATGGTGTTGAACAGATACTCGGGTGTTGTCGTTGTCTCGTATATAGTCTCTGCAGGGCGGTTGTAGTATGCGAATCTTATGTTGTGTACAAACTGTTTAT
Source organism: Bacteroidaceae bacterium (assembly GCA_017555585.1). Classification (GTDB taxonomy): domain Bacteria; phylum Bacteroidota; class Bacteroidia; order Bacteroidales; family Bacteroidaceae; genus HGM04593. The sequence continues at coordinate 9,416 of JAFZGA010000018.1, read as the reverse complement.
AGCTTGCAATGTCACCATAGCTGCTTGTCTTGCCATCTATCACACCCCATTTGTTCTCTATGAAATTGGCTGTAAATTCAGCACTCTCCTTGCCGTAATATATGAACGGATTGCTGTTGCTTACCACCTTGCCTTTTGCATCGCTCCAGTTGTTGAAGTTATATCCGGTATTTGGTGTGGCGGTTATCTTTACCGCCTCCTTGTTGGTTACGCTCAGTTTGTCTGTTCCTTCGATAGCGACAGTTCCGTTGGCTCCGGCTATAGCTGTTACAGTGCGTTCTTTTGTTATCTTTTCCACAATGGCAACGTTGAATGTGATGCTTGTGCCGTCGCTGAATGTGGCAGTAGCAACAGTCTTGCCAATCTCTGCATCAGCAGGTATGGTAACATTGCTGGTACCGGAAGTGAACTTTTCGCTTTCCGATGCAGCACCGTCAGCATTGATGTCAATCCACACTGATGTGATATCAACACCCTTGCCGATTTCAAGTGGCAACTCAGCCTTCTGTCCGCGGTAGATTTCTGCAACAACGTCGCTCTTTGTCGCATCACGTTTCACACCCATCGGGAACAGGTAGTTCTTTTTTGCGCCCTTTACACGGCCAAAGTATTTGCCGAATGTCTTTACGGCTTTCTCTGTTGCACTGATATCGTCGGGTATGGTTACCGCAGAATAGTCATAGTCGGTATAGTTTACAGTCCATGGGTATTCGAATCCGTTGTACCAACCACCATCTGGAGCATTGCCGTTATTCTCAAAGAAATGTTTCCAACGTTGATAGTGGAAATCCTTTATCAGTCCGGCCCAGCAGCGGTTTGAGTAGTCGTGCAGGTCGGTATTGCCCTTTGACCATACAGTCACCTGCGTGCGTGCATTCCACTCCAGCCAGTTGCGGTCATTCGTTGTTGTGCCCTCAACTTCGTCGGCAATGTTGCGTGCAAGGCTTGTCCAACGCTCTAATTTGAAATTCTCGTCGTATGAAAGCATTTCGTCAAGGTCGAGCATTAGTTGCAGATATAGTTTGTACAGGCGGGTGTATTCTGTGTTGTCATTTGCCTCGCGTGCGGCGTTGATAAGAGGAAGCAGTTCTGCAGCATAATCGACCATGGCCTGACGTATGATGTCTATGACATCGTAGTTGTAGTTGGCAATGCCATCTTTGGTGGTTACAAGGTCGCTTATTGAAATCAGTTCGTCTGCTGCCAGAAGTACATCCTGTGTATCCCAGTAGATGGCCGATGTACTCCAGCTCGAAACGCTCTTTACGTTCCACGATGGGCGAGCAAGAATAACCGCTTCCGATGTTCCTTGCTGGTCTGTAGGGCATGCCCATACCGAATTCTTGAGTATCTGCATGGCCGAGATGGCTTTGTCGTTCCTGATACCGTAACGTGAGTGTGTATATTCCTTGAGCCATTCATCGGCTGACGGACGATTGCTTGCATCCATCCAAGGAAGCTCAAAGAGCATATCGTAAAGTATCGGGTTGGTCTCTGTTCCTTCGGGGGTTGCGCCGATACCTTGCATGTTGTTGTCTCTTGCAAGTGCACGGAAATAGTCATTCATTGTGCTCTCCAGACGTCCGTGCATGCCGCTGCGTCCGCCAAAGTTATGGAGCATGCAGAATATGTATGGTCGTCCTGCAAAGTAGTCGGTGTTCCATTTTGCTTTACCCGGTGCGTCCGAGAAAAGGTCTAGTCCTATAAAACGGTCACCATAGTTGTGCATTGCGCTGAATGCGCCGCTCTGAGGTACTCCCTGCCAATATTGGATAATCCATTTAGGCTGTTCTGGTGCATTGTATTTCGCTTTGTTGCCGGCAGTTACATTGCTGTAATAGCTGTCGAGGTATGCCATGATATTTGGGTAACAGTTGTCGTTTGTGACACCGCTTGGTAATGAACCCTCGTGGAAGGGGTCAATGCTGTAGAACTCCGAAACGCCCATCACCTCTTCAAGATGCTTGTAATACACAGCTGCGAATGTGCGGTAGCTCTGGCTTGCCGGCTTAAGTATGTCGGGGCGTGTGTAACCGCCTGCCCATGTACCGTTGTTTATTACATCACTCTTGTCAAATCCGTTTATTGAATAATTGACGATGCAGTTGGGTACTTGTCCGCTGAATCCCGGAATTACAGGCTGCATGCCTAATTCGCGCATGCGTTGGAGCATGTTGCGGCATAGCTGTTCCTGGCGGGTATACCACCAGTCGGGATTACCGTTCATGTTTACATCTGTAGCATTGATGGTTCCGCCCCAACCCTCAAGATTGTTCATGGCAAACCATGCGATGAATCCTGGTCCTGCAATATAATTGTTTATGTCATTTTCGTTCACACCCAGCTCGCGCAGGAACTTGCGTGTCACAACGTCCAGTCCCACAAGGTTTAACGGAGCGTTGATGCCGTGCAGAGCCATCCAGTCAATCTCTTTCTGCCAACGTTCCCATGTCCAGAAAGCCATAGAGTAGGAGAATGTACAGGTGTTGAAGTCGTAACGGTATGTTGTGTTGCAAATATGCTTCTCCTCGCTTGTCGGAACAGGCAGTGTTGCATTCACTAGGTCTGTTGTCAGGTTGTTCCAAGTGAGGTTTATGTGTGCATGGTGGTTCAGGTACCAGTTTATACCTGTTGCCACCGACAGCTGTGTGTTACCTTTTATGCAAGGTTTTCCGTTACTCGGAGCAATGATGAACACATCCTTGTTACCTTCGGCAAGGTTCGCGTCAATCACAATCTCAAACATGTCGGCAGCTCCCTTTCCGCCAATGCGGTCCAACAGGCCGGTGATGGCCTCTTCGGGTGTAGCCACTGGTGCTTGCGCTTTTACTGTGTTTGCAGTTAAAAGTGTTACAAGGAGTAACAGAATGGTTAAAATACGTCTTTTCATTACTTTGTATATTTATAAGCACATTGATGCTGTTTGGTCATTCAATTTACAAAAATAATATAAATTATTTATAATTAATTGATTTGTAATTGAAAAATAGCGGAGCAGGTAGCCTGTGGGCTATCTACTCCGTTGAATTAAAACTCTATAAGTATCCTTCCGTTTATACGTCGTCCGGTGAGGTAGTTAGGAACGGCATAATTGTTGTTGCCTATATCTTTCACCCAGTAGTAAGAATTTACATTGTCTATTCCAAGGATGTTGAAAGCGTCAATGCCTAACCAAATATTTTTGAAATAGCTCTTTATGCCTGTGCGGTGTCTTTTATCCTCGTTGTCGAGCAGACGATATGACATACCAATGTCCACACGCATGTATGCCGGAGCGTTGAATATGTGCTTTTCCCGTCCGCTGTGCGGTGGTCCGAATGGCAAACCGTCGGCATACACACCCTGTAGATTCATCTTCCAACGGTCGGTGAACGGGAAATAGTCTGTAAAATACAGCGATGCCGAAAACAGTTGGTCGGTAGGGCGTGGAATCCAGTCACCGCCGTTTATCTTCTCCTTCGTCTCCATTATCGACAACGTTATCCATGAATCGGTGCCCGGAACGAATTCTCCGAACAGCTTCATGTCAAGTCCGGTAGCATATCCTTTGGCGCAGTTCTCGCCGTAATATACGATACGTACATTGTCGATATTGTAAGGTATCAGGTTGTCGAGCTTTTTGTAATATGCCTCGGCTGTAAACTTGAATGGTCGTCCGAATATCTTGAAATGGTAATCATAACCGAGTACAAAATGTATCGAACGTTGCGACTTGATGTTTTTGTTGAGCACAACCTCTGTAATGCCGTTTGTGGTTACTGTGTCGCGCATCTCCTTGTAGAACGGTGTCTGGTAATAGACTCCTGTTGCAAGTCGGAATGTCATTTCCTTGTTGAATTTAGGTATCAGTCCCACCGATACGCGTGGTGAGAAGAGTACCTCGTTGTTCCAGTCCCAATACGATAATCTTGCGCCTGCATTTATGGAAAAGAGTCCTATGCTACTGTTGAATTTGTATGTGTCCTGTGCGTATGCGAAAAGATGATTGCTGTTGCACGACGTGTTGGAGTTGAGGCTGTATACCGGGCGTAAGCCGTCGCCTGTATTGGGCATGTTGTATCCAACGGAGTCGCGCAGCTCCCACTCGCGCTGCCTGTCGTTGAACTTCTCGTTCTTCCACTCTACGCCCCAGCGCAAATCGTGTGATTTCAGGTAGTGCTTTCCCGTGAACGAAACGTTTACAACATTGGCATTCAGGTAGTTTCTTGCATGTTCAAGATATCCTCCTACACCAAGTGACTGTTCGGTGTTTATATCGTTGAGCCAATATTCGCCTATTATGTCGTATGTCTCCTCCTCTCTTGTCTGGAAAGCCGATGTCTGTAACGTGAATGTGTTGTATTCGTCAGGTGTGAAATTGAGCGATGCAGCACCGAACAGCGTTCGGAACAGGTCGGTTTCCCAACCGTCGAAATAGACCTTGAATTCCTTGACATTCTCAAGAGTACCGAAGCTTGTCGTGCGGTCGCTCGGAGTGAAATTGTATTGGTTGCGTGCAATGTTGCCTATTACACTTAGGCTCAACTTGTTTGTTATTCTCCAGTCGACGTATGCCTGGTAGTCTATGAAATTGGGGCTGTATTCACCTTTCGTGTCAAGTGTCCCCAGCAGGTAATTGTTGCTTTTGTAACGCACCGAGTTCGTTATGCTCACTTTGTCGTTTCCCCAGCCTACGTATGCACTTGCACCGAGGAGGCTTGCCGATACTGTGCTCTCGAACTCACGTGGCTTACGGTATGTAATGTCGAGTACCGATGACATCTTGTCACCGTATTTAGCCTCGAAACCGCCGGTAGAGAATGCAATTGCTCCCACCATGTCAGGGTTTATGAAACTCAATCCCTCCTGCTGTCCGGCTCTGATAAGCAATGGGCGATATACCTCTATGCCGTTCACGTATACGCTGTTTTCGTCAAAGTTTCCTCCGCGCACATTGTATTGTGAGCTCATCTCGTTGTTGGAACTTACGCCGGCTTGCGATTTTATCATATCCTCGATGCTGTTGCCGCTTGCCGATGGTTGCAGGCGTATCTTGTCGGGCATTGCGAGTTTCTGCGTGCCACCCATTTGGCGTTCCTTGTCAACCACCTCAACTGCTTGTAGAGCAAAGCTCGATGAAGGCAATATGACATTCACTGTTAACGTGTCAGTGGGGTTGCGGAATGTTCGTTTGCGTGTCTGGTAGCCAATCATTGAGTATGCGACAACAAGGCTGTCCTTGCTGTTGCAAGTTAGGATGTAGTTGCCGTTCAGGTCGGCAATGGTGCCGACAGGCTCGCCTACAATGCTTATGTTGGCAATCTCTATCGGTTTATGGTTTTCGTCGGTGACACGTCCCTTGATGGTTACTTTCTGTGCCATCGAGCACAGTGTGAGGACGCTCAGCAGTGCGGTTATGTATATCCTTAATCTCATCTGTTATATAACGCGGAAAAAACGCTAAACGTATATTGCGCGTAAAATTTTATTTAGCCATCGCCATCTGAAATGGAACCACCTGAGTGTGCCTTTCTGTTTTCCGCCGTAATTGAGCAATGTGTTTATGAATTTAAGATGTATGCGTGAGAGAGCTCTCGCTTCGAGGAACTCAAAATGTGCGAATCCCTGATTGTATGCATCGCTCAACGCAGCCCATATGGCCATTATACCCGGGTATTGCATCGGAAAACTTTTGCGGAGTCCGCAACTGTATGCAAGGTTGGCGCGTTCCTTGTCGTATAGGCAGAACGAACTGCCTATAATCTTCTCCTTGTATGTGACAATGAACATCTTTGCCTTTTCCGACAGTGTGCCGTCGCTGTTGTGCAGCAGCATGTTCAGCCTCTCCTTGTTTGGCAGACGGCGTGTCTTGCTGATGTAATAGTTGTGTAGCAACTGTATGCCCTCCTCAATCTCCTTGCAGGTTGTGGCACGGCGGTATGTCACTCCGTTGTTTTCGGCTTTACGTATATGTGCCCTGTATGCACGTGTAAGACGTTCCTGGGGTGCTCTGCTGTGCAACGATATGTACATACGCTGGTCGCGCATGGGAACAAAGCCGTTTTCTCGCAGAATGCCGTATGCAAAGCGTGAGTCCTCTATGTTCTGCACCTCGATGAATGTGTGCATAAAGTCGAACATGTCAAACACTTTCTCAAGGAATATCGCAAACAGCTCCTCGCGGTTGTTGCAGTCGCTGCGATATACACCTTCGCCGTTTATGGTGTAACGGATATTCAATATCGGCGGTATCAGTCTGAATTTTCGTCGTTTTATGACAAGTATATGCCCCAGTTCCCTATTGTCGGCATCGTATGCGACGAACATATATGGCTTGCAATCTTTGGCTTTTTCGAACGAACTGAACATCAGCGCAGAGTGTAGCACCGAACCTTCGATAAGTTCGGGTAGCTGTCCGCTTTTTGTGAATATCTCTACGCGCATGATGTGGTGTGTTCTTTTTGGGGTAACTTTGTATGTTTTAATGCACGAAGTTAGCGAAAAAAGAAATAATATCGTATCTTCGCACGATAAATTTTGATTTATTATATGAACTCGACTAAAGATGTCTATATACTTGCGATAGAATCATCATGCGATGATACGTCTGCGGCTGTGATGAAGAACGATGTGGTTCTTTCCAATGTCACAGCCGGTCAGGCTGTGCATGAACAGTATGGCGGTGTAGTGCCCGAATTGGCTTCGCGTGCCCATGAACAGAATATCGTTCCTGTTGTCGATACCGCTTTGAAAAGGGCCGGAATCACAAAGGAGCAGCTTACGGCTATTGCCTTTACTCGCGGTCCGGGCCTCATGGGCTCGTTGCTTGTGGGTGTCTCCTTTGCCAAAGGTCTTGCGGCTTCGCTCGGTATACCAATGGTCGAAGTAAACCATTTGCAGGGGCATATCATGGCGCATTTTATAAAAGAGGATGGTGTTGAGTTCAATGCACCGGAATTCCCGTTCCTGTGCCTGATGGTGTCGGGAGGCAATTCGCAGATAGTGAAGGTGAACAGCTATAAGGATATGGAAATCATCGGTCAGACAATAGATGATGCGGCCGGCGAAGCAATGGATAAATGCGCTAAAGTCATGGGTTTGGGTTATCCCGGCGGTCCTATCATAGATCGCCTGGCGCGTCAAGGCAATCCAAAGGCCTATGCGTTCAGCAAGCCTCATATTCCCGGTTACGATTATAGCTTCAGCGGCTTGAAGACTTCGTTCCTGTATACTCTGCGTAAACTGGTTGCCGAAAACGAGAATTATGTCGAGGAACACAAAGAGGATTTGGCGGCTTCGTTCGAGGCAACTGTGGTGGCGGTGCTTATGGATAAGCTGTATAAGGCTTCCAAGGCACTTGGTATCAAGCGTATAGCCTTGTCGGGAGGCGTTTCTGCGAATACGGCTTTGCGTCAGGCATATCATGACTATGCCAAGCGATACAAGTGGGAGATTTTTATTCCAAAGTTTGGTTTTACCACCGATAATGCGGCTATGATAGGAATAGTGGGCTATTATAAGTACCTCGACAGCGATTTCTGCGCTATGGACCAGCCGGCGTTTACTCGCACTATATTATAATAAGGAGTAAGGTTTGTGGTAGTGTCGTGGGGCAAGTAATGAAAACGGAAATTGTACAGTTGTCGAATGAGCTTGTAGAGCTTCTGCGTAGCAAGGGTTATACTTTTGCTACAGCTGAAAGTTGTACCGGAGGTGCTGTTGCGAGTGCTATAACCCGTGTGGCAGGTTGTTCCGATGTGATGTTGGGCGGAGTAGTGGCATATCATAACAATATAAAGCGTATGATGCTCGGCGTCTCCGAAACGACACTTCTTGAGTATGGTGCGGTAAGTGAAGCTGTTGTTCGTGAAATGGTTGCAGGTGTAGCGGAACGCTTTGATGCCGATTGTGCTGTTGCTACATCAGGAGTGGCGGGCCCGGGTGGCGGTACGCCTGAAAAACCGGTAGGTACAGTGTGGGTTGCTGTCAAAGTTGGCGGTAATGTGGCTGTGAACCTCTTGTCGTTGGGTGACAATGGCAGGGATGCAAATATCGACCGCACGGTTTTCGAGGTGTTGCAGATGGTTTTGGAAACTGTTGCTGTTGGGTAATGCCGGTTCGGAAGGTTTTTTTGAGTGATAGCGATAATATTGCGAAAATTAAAAACTCCTAAAAATAATTGCGGTTTTGTTTGCAAGGTTGTGCAAAAACTTATATCTTTGCACACTGTTTTGAGTAAGTATCAAAAGAATAAACAAAAAATATATAGAGATGTCAAAGATTTGTCAAATCACCGGTAAGAAAGCTATGGTGGGTAACAATGTTTCACACTCAAAGAGAAGAACAAAGCGTCTTTTCAATGTGAACTTGTTTACAAAGAAGTTCTTCTATGTTGAAGAAGATTGTTGGATTCAGTTGCGCGTGAGTGCAGCGGGGTTAAAAATTATCAACCGAGTAGGCCTCGATGCTGCTTTGAAAGATGCAGTTAAGAAGGGTAACGTTGCTTGGGAAGAGATTAAAGTACTCGGTTAATTAAAGGAGGAAATTTAGTATGGCTAAGAAAGTAAAAGGTAATCGTGTTCAGGTAATCCTTGAATGTACTGAGCAGAAGAATAGCGGTGTTCCCGGTATGTCTCGTTATATTACAACAAAGAACCGTAAGAACACAACAGAGCGTTTGGAGTTGAAGAAATACAACCCATATTTGAAGAGAGTAACTGTTCACAAAGAAATTAAGTAATAAAAGATGGCTAAGAAAGCAGTGGCAACCCTCCAGACAGGTGATAAGGAGAAGTTTGTAAAGGTTGTAAAATTGGTTAAATCACCTAAGACCGGTGCTTATATGTTTGCAGAGGAAATGCTTCCTCAGGGCAAGGCAGATGAGTCATTGAAGAAGTAATTGATAACCGAAAGGTTTATAGGATAAGGCGACGGAGAGTGAATTCTCCGTCGCTGTTTTTTTCTTCTTTGCTTGGATGGATTGCTGTATGTTTGTTGGCTGTCGATATGAAAGTCGATATGGAAATAGAATGGTGGGTGAGGCTTTTGGGTTCACCTGCAAAGTCTGGGGGGTATGCAAAAAGTTTGGTTAATCAGTATAGAAAAAATCTTGATATTTGCTTGCACGTATCTTTTGGCAACCGATTATCGTTTTACTCGAATATCCTCATTAGCATGAGTAATCTTTAAAAATAACCGGTACTGTCAAAACCACAACGTATATCCCTGTCAGTTGACGGCCATTGTGCGAGGACCGTTCAAACGTAGTGTGGCAATTATATTTTCTCAAAATTGCCACATGTAGTGCGTTCCGCAGCACCCGTCAAACGGCAGATAGGATAGTAGTGGCAAGCTTGGACGAATGAGTGATGTTGCCTTGGCAACTCACGAGCAGGAGGAACAAGCGACTGGTTTTAAATAAGATGTTACCACTCGTT
>JAFZGA010000029.1 GCA_017555585.1 Bacteroidaceae bacterium | reverse complement strand
GAGGAACAAGCGACTGGTTTTGTTCTGTGCCGGGGCTTTTCGTTCTTTTGGCCGCCAAAAGAACAATAAATAACGACAAGAAATGGAATACAAGATAGTAATGTGAAGGTTGAGAATTATTTATGAAAGACATCCTCCCCCTAGAGTTTGCTGGTGAGCCGTAGTCTTATATATCGCTTGAATCAAGTATAATAAAACCTTACCGCAAAAAAGGGTATTTGCGATACGTTGTGTAGATTTTTTTACTACTTTTGTGGTGTGGATGGAGAGTTTTTTGGGGGGTGATTAACTCTTGGCAACATGGTGCAATGCTGTAAGCCGAACTGTCGTTGCACTGTTGCAACGCATCTGAGAACGCTCAATTTCTGGTCTATTGACCCTGTAAATGTCCCCTATGATATGGTTTCTACTTGATGTTCAATTTTGACGGAATCTATACAGAGTACGTGATGGAATTATAAATAAAAAAGTAATAATATTAGTGCATTAAAGATTATGAACAAAAGAGTATTTCTGAATCTGATAGGTCTTGTCCTAACAGTGACGACTTTCACAATGTGCGAGAGCCAGTCGGTATCTGTACCATCAACACCAGAGGAGGCTTTGGCTGAGCTGATTGCTGGAAACGAACGTTATGTGAATGAAAAGAGTATCCATCCGCACGGGGATATCGATAGAGTAGAGGATACAGCTCCTCACCAGGCCCCATTTGCAGCTGTGGTGGGCTGTTCTGATTCGCGTGTGCCTGTGGAATTGCTTTTCGACCAGGGTATCGGTGACATATTCGTCATCCGTACAGCCGGAAACAACGTCAACAGCGAGATGGTTATGGGAAGTATAGATTATGCAATCGAGCACCTTGGAGTAAAGCTCCTGATTGTACTCGGTCACGGTTCTTGCGGTGGAGTTACCGGTGCTATTTCTGAAGGAGAAGAGGAACACGGAAACATCGGACATCTCCTCGGTACTATCCGTAATGACGTGAGTGACTATGTCGGCAAGATAGACTCCCTTGAAGCTGCAATCCATCATCATACACATGTGCAGGTTGAACGCATCATCGCTTATCCTCATGTGGCAGAGAAAATAACTAATGGCGAATTGATGGTGAAGAAAGCCTACTATGATGTAAAAACCGGCAAGGTGACATATTGAGGGCTGTTCAACGCAATAAGCTCGCAGAAATATGAAAATCCCGCTTCACATATTGTGAAGCGGGATTTTTATAAACTTTATGTATCTGTCGTTTTTTTATTGGCTGATTATATCTTATTGTAAGTATATGCCAACGTAAACACACTTATCTTGCAGTTGCAGCCTTGTTGTATGGCTATGGCGCAGCTGGTGAGTGTAGCTCCGGTTGTCAGGATATCGTCTATTAGCAGAATGTGCTTACCTTCTATCTGTTCGGGCTTGGTAAGTGAGAAAATACCCTCTACGTTCTTCCAACGCTCGTCGCGTGTCTTGTGGGTTTGTGTCTCGTTGGATTTGTTGCGCATAACACAATCCTTTAACACAGGTATTCCTGTTATATGTGACAATCCTTCTGCAATATAGTCGCATTGGTTATATCCGCGTTCTCTTTTTTTCTTTTTTGAGAGGGGTAGTGGAACGATTGCTTCTATCCCGTCAAAGAATCCGCTTTCCATAAGGCTTTCTGCCGCCATCTTGGCCATTCTGTATCCTATCTCGGGATGGTTACCGTATTTCATCTTGTGAAGCAACCTGTTGTATGGCGATTCTTTTCGGTAGTATATGTACGATGTGGCTGACGTGATATTGAATTTTCCCCAAAAGACCGTTTCTATCTCGTCAAGATGCATCTTCTCAACCTTGGGGAGTTTGTATAGGCAGTTCAGGCATAAATCCTGTTCTTGACGTGACAGAACCTCGCCACAAACATGACAGTGGCGAGGGAATATAAGGTCAATAAGGTCAGAAATCCATTTCATCGTCGCTGATATTTATGAATCGCATTATTATGGCCGGCTCAAAGCCACGGCTTGCCGCATGGCGTATGAGTTTCTGCCTTGTAGCAAAATCCTCCTTATCCTTTAGCTCTTTGCGTTTTATGGCGATAACTTCTTTAAGAATTTCTATGTAGTTGTCATCGTCAATATTTTCTATAGCTTCGCTTATATGTTCCTGTGGCAGACGTTTGTCGCGCAGTGCCGCGATAATCTTTATGCGCCCCCAACGGTTGAAGCGTAGCTTGTCGTTGACAAAGGCACGGCAGTAGCGTGCCTCGTCAATGAATTTCTCCTCAATGAGCCTCGCAATGATTTTCTGTTGCTCTGTAAACGGCACACCCCAGGCTGTGAGCTTTGCGCTCACCTCGCTTATGCAACGCTCGCATAGTGTGCAATATGCGGCAGCTTTGTTCAGTGCTTCACCGGGAGATAGGGGCTTTTTCATTGTCTTTATTGAGGTTGACTAAAAAGGCTCTTTTGTTGTTACGCTCGCCCTTAAAATACTCATTTACGTTCAGTAAATTAATCCAAAATGCATGGCTTTTCCTCCTTGCTGCTCGGCATAGAATGCAAGCATTCTCTGCTCTCGCGTGCTGCGTCGGTTGCGTTTTTTCGGGCTTCGCAAGCCTAAAAATAGCTCTTTTTATTCAAACCTCATACATTATATTACTTATGTGTCACTCTATATTGATCTGACCCCAAAAAGTTGGACGGATTAATAGATAAATTTATTGGTAAAGAGTTCGGTATTGCACCGGACTCTTTCCTTTTAATCTCAGTTTTATTCTGTCATTGTTGTAGTAGTGGATATACTTCCTCAGTTCCTGT
>JAFZGA010000028.1 GCA_017555585.1 Bacteroidaceae bacterium | reverse complement strand
TCGTGCTCTATGCGCTCGTTCATAAATGAAGCCGGATAGGCTGTCAACTCATTTTGCAGACGTGTATCGTTGCCCATAAAGAGTTTCTGCCCAGTGCCGAAATCGTGGAGAAAGAAATATGTCTCCCCCGGCTCAAGCACTATACTCACCATTGTTCTTTTCCAATCAACAAACACCTGCGAGGTGTTCTGTAACGGCATTTTTAGTGTGAAACGTCCCAAGGAATCCATTTTTGCATACAATGACAAACCGCCGGGTTCGCGTGTAACAACATTATGTACCATTACCTCGAACTCTTTTCCACCTCTTTGCAAGGCCTCGGCTGGCATATCCTTCAACCAACCGATTATTGTAACACTGTCGCCTAAGGCGTAACCGTTGTCCTTAAAGCCCACGCGGGTGTCCTTTATTGGGTAATCGGGCAATGTGGCGGTGGTTATGGGGCTGCACTTAACAGCCTTTGAACCGCCGACTTTGATTGTGCGTGTGCCCTTCTTCATCTTGCCCACCTTAATGTCGAGCACATCGCTGCCGTTCTCAACGGTAAGAGTGTAACCACCACGTTTCTCTGTCATTGACTTTATATCCCAAAAGCGTGAATCGTAGATAACCTGTTTTTCGGCAAAGCCTATCAGCCAATCGCCTGTGGCATTGTTACGCCAATAGGTATCAGTTATGCCATTGGGTAAATCGGCACTACTGCGTATATTCCGTACAACCCAACCGTCGTAACCATTAAGCGTGAAGCGTTCAGTGCCTGTAGGCAACGGCTCAAAAGAGAGCAGAATATCAACCTCACCACTTTCGGGTACGACAAAAGGAGTCTCATACTCCACACACAAAGCACCATCGTACTCCACAGAGTTCTTGCCTTTCAAAGCATAATTGTTTGCACTATCACTGAGTGTAGTACCCAATGCTATCCTCGCCTGACGGCCGGCAAGGAAATCTATGTGCAAGAGCACATCGGTCCTGTCGGGATAAAACCACACTTTGTTTATATCAAAGACAGTGCTCGTTCTGTAGCCTGTCACAACATCTTCCCAAACTTTCTCCTGTGCAAAGCCACATACGGTAGCAAATGCAAGAAAAAGGGTTAAGAATAGTTTTTTCATAACCATTTTATGCTTACAAATTATAATCTTTCTTTTAGTATCTGTTCTACCTCCTCTGCGGTAACTCCTATGGCGAGAATGGTTCCGTCTCTGTCAACAAGAAACACCTCTCCGGCACCTCTGATACCGTACCGTTCCCAAATGTTACCCACGCCACGCAGTGAGAGCAGGTTCAGCCACGGGTAACCGTCCTTCTCCACTGCAAGCCTCATATCTTCGCTTTCCAATTCACTTGCAACTCCAACGATGGTAAATCCTTTATCCTTGTACTTGTTATACAAAGGAATAAAACTCATCGACGTCCGTCTGCAAGGTCCACACCACGATGCCCAGAAGTCAACAATGGCAATCTTACCCTCAATCTCTTTCGAGAGCGTGTGTGCTGCACCACTCAGGTCGGGAAGAGTAAAGTCAATTATTCGTGAGCCTACACGCACATCCATCGACGACATCCAATTGCGCATGTTTATTGCCATGTTGTTTGTAGGGTACTTTGTATCATATATGTTCTTGAATAAATCCACGTATGGTTGTTTTGTCGCATTATCCTTGTTGTAAAGCTTATGTCTTGCCTGATTGAGCAGATAGAGCCCTACCATGCCGGAGTTGTTTGTAATATAATCAAGTTCGTATGCGTACATTTCTTTCCTTAACTCTTCGCCTTTTTCCATAAATGCCTTGTATTCCGGCGTATAAAGGCGATTATCCTTTTCCAATTGCTCAATCTGTTTGCTGAGAGTCCTGAGCGAATCGCGGTCTTCGCATTCATCGTACATTTTCTTTAATGCAACTCCTTCTGCTGTCAAAAGTTTGCCAGCCTTCTCTAAAGCCTCCTCTTCTTGTCTCATTGGAATGTAGAATCTCTCTTTTATACTTTTGTTATAGGCAAGCAACTCTTTGTTGAGTGGTGTCTCCGAATGCAGTGTAGGACGCGGAGCGTCGTCCATTGCATAACCGTAAAATGTAGCATAAACATCTCCCTCCTCGGCAAAGAAATCTAATGTCATCCAACAACCTTTGTTGTAATCTTCACAAGCAAACAACTGATAAAATTCAGGTTCGTCGATATAAAGGTCATGAGAGAAACGCCCATCCTTTACCCAGATGGTATCTACGGGCACTACCCTTGGGTCACCGTCACCAATAATGAGCAATATCCGAGTGAAAGAACTCTCCTTTACCTCGCCCTCAATATGGCAATGGAGCTTCTTATTATTACTTATGCTATCCTGTGCAAAGCCACACAGAGTGGCAAATGCAATAATGATGGTTGATATAAGTTTCTTCATATTCAGTTTATGTTGTTTATTGCTTTATTTCAAAAGTTCCTCTATCCTCTTTTCCAGGTCGGGAATTGTGTAATGCTTATTATCGACATTGCCGTCTGTGTCAATGAGGAATATTGACGGTGTTGCCGAGAAGTTCAGGAATCCCATCAATGCAGCCCAGTCATTGGGAGTAATGAATAGCGCTTCACCTTCGATTTCTTTTTCACTCATCCATGTACGCGCAGTCACAGGGTCATCATTCTCTGTAGAGGCAATATAAAGAAACCTTACAGACTTGTCTTTGAAGTGCTCAACGACAGGCTTCTGCTCTATCATTCCTTTACGGCAAGGGGCACATCCCATAGACCAGAAATCAAGGAACAATACATTCCCTTCGTATTCCGAAAACAAGCGCCTTGCCACATCACTGTCGGCAATATTCTTTACTGCCGGCATCTTGCCCTGCCTCTTGCAATACTCTTCAAAATGGTACTTGACAATGGGGTTGTCTATCAATCGGGAGAAACCCTTTACCTTGTCATCAAAATCCTCTTCACAGCCATATGCAGGAAAATGGCTTACGAGCATAAGCTGCGAGAGGAAACTGTCAGTTGAAACACCATACATGTTCTGTACCTCTTGCAATGCTGCAAATCGGCTGTCTGCAAACAATTCCGCCCTGTCGTTCCTGTAATATTCCTCTTTGTCTTTGGCTGGGATATATACATGAGTCATCATTTGCCAATAGACTGAGAACTGGAGAAGATTCAAGGGAAGCCAGAACTGCACATTGTGGAAAAGTAGAAGCGGATTATCAAACAATTGTTTTTCATGTTTGGCAAAGAAAGCCTTTACCGGTTCAAGGTCAAGAGGTACAAAATCCTCATTAGGGCGCGCAACAGAGTTTCCGCTCAATGTATCGGTCTCAACAATATTCATATTGGTGTTATACTTGCATATTGCCCAAGCAATATTGGTGAGACCCACAAGCATCGCATCGTTCTTTACAATCTCACACAAAAGCGGAGGAAAATCGGCAGGGATGTCAAATGCACCACTTGCAATGTCTGCAGCTACCTGTTCCATAACCTCCATGTTACGTTCAATATAAAGTTGCACACTGTCCTTATTCCCATTCACGGTATAAGGGTATGGATTGCTCAAATCACCATAAGGAGTTTTCCCGTAACGTTTATTTTCTTCCAAAAGAGAACGTTCGCCCAGTATGCTGTTCATACTGCTGTTTGGCACATATTTTACTCCCGAGGGAGCAAACAGCACCTCTATTGTATCGCCTGGAAAAAGGAATGGACCTATTTGTGTTACACCCGCATCTACTAAACACATCTGCCCATGCGGAACATGCACCGTATCGCAGAATGTGCCATCGGCGTTGACCTCAACAAGCTGGTTATCCTCTTCCATTGTAAAATAGTTGCGCACCATGGCAAGTATATGTTTTGGAAGCGAATCCTGCGGATAGCCTTTGAAACACCCCTTCAATACGACATTTCCACTATGAAATATACCCTCGTCTAAAGCTACAGAAGTGTTCTCCTGTGCAAAGCCACAAACGGTGGCGAATGTTATAATGAGGGTTAAAAATAGTTTTTTCATTGTATTCTGTATTCTACTTGTCAAGTAAAGAGTTTATCATCAGCAGCAGAGTCTCTTTTGAGGAGGGCGAGGGAGCATCTGCGGTTACCATCTTGCCCTCCTTGTCATATAATATATGTGTAGGATATGCTTTTAAGTTCCATAATTCATTAAGTAACTGTTGCTGCTCCATAAGCAGATTGTAGTGATATACATTGTCGCCTGTTATATCATTCTCTTTAATTACGTTTTTCCATGAGACCTCATCGGAACTATATGCAAAATAGAGGAATACCACATCCTTGCCTTTAAGCGCCTTCTTTATTGCCGGAGCATGCTTCATCTCTTCCCTGCACGGACCACACCAACTGCCCCACACATCAATGTATATGACCTTGCCTTTGTGCGGAGCAAGAATTGTCTGCAAAAGCGAGTCGGTCTGGGATATCTCGCCGGTATCGAGCCTGTTTACAGCAAGTTTCTCCTCGGCTATACGCCTGTAATGCTCCATCCTGTTCTCTATCAGTTCAACAAAAAAACTATTCCCGAGATTCTCCTTCACGACATTCCAGCCATCAGGGAACTGCATCCCTGCTGTATT
>JAFZGA010000020.1 GCA_017555585.1 Bacteroidaceae bacterium | reverse complement strand
CTTGTTTAATCGACAATGTCAATAGCAATAGGTCACGCGTAGCGTGGGTTGCGATAAGTTGACATTGTCAACTGACATCTTTGACAGTATGCGCTAATCGTGACCCGCACAGCACTGACTTTCTCAGTGCTTCGTGCGACCTATCACTGCGCATACTGTCGATTTTGTGTGCAAAATTCACACAACGGCCTGCTCAAGACAGGGATTTCCGTTGTGTTTTTATCGATGCCGGTTTTGTTTTGGAATTACCTCTGCTGGTGGAAACTGCGAACTATGGCAATAATGTCAAAAGATCTCAACTACTGCCGTCGTCTATTAACACAAAACAGGAGTGAAATTTCACTCCTGTTTTGTGTTAATAGATAATGATTTCCCCATTGATTCATTTTGCTGCAAAACTCATCAATAGGTAAATTTGTGGAATTACTGCCACAAATTTCCCCACTGGCCACGGTGACCGCTTGAAAGCTGACCGCCGTCCGCTGAGGTATCTACTGTTTTATTACCGTCCAATTTCAATGAAGCTGCAAGCATGTTAGTTGCTTCAATATTTACCTCTGTTGCAAGAGGTGCGCTATATACCTTTTTCATATATATTATAACGTTTTTTATTTTCTAATATGTTATTTGCACGGGCGGGCAAAACCCGCCCATACATTTTCTATTTTCTTGACCATGTCATTTCGACTGCAAGGAGACGCGTTGTTGAGGGTTTACCCCAAAAATCTCCATATCCATTTTGAGATCTCTCGTCGTTACACTCCGTCGAGATGACACTAATGTTTTTACTTAACGAGTACCTTTTTACCGTTAACAATGTAGATACCAGCCTCGGTAATCTCGCTTACGCGACGGCCTGTGAGGTCGTAGATAGCATTAACCTCGTTCTCTACAACAACCTCCTCAACACCTGTAGTACCTGGGAAACGGAAGCTGTAAGATGCAGCGTTGCTTGCATTTGCAACATACAAGTATGCTTTGTGGCTATTGTTCTGGAAACGGCCATTGTTGAAAGCATCCTTGTAGAAACCAACCTTGCCATCAACCAAGCCAAGCGCATAGTATGTACCGGCAGTTGTGTAATATGTTGCTGCAGCAGAACCGCGGAGCGCGTTACCCTCAATAGCCTCAACATCCTCGGTGATTGCAAAGTCATAAGTACCTGCTGTCTCTGAATAAAGCACAACACCTGTGTTTGCAGGGATAACACCATCAATCTCGTTCAACTCAACTCTGTTGTTTACAGCATCAACTGTTACAGTGTATGCTGTAACACCACTGGCAACCTTTACAGCTACAGGTGCATAGAATGTTGCATATTTTGCAGCAGAGATTGTTACAGGAAGTGCCTCTACTTTTTCAAGAGTAAAATCGTGACGATTTCCACAAACGCTACTACACTTATCCGCTCTATTTCCTGAATTATCGTGCAAATTCTTAGAACCTGTTGTGCTAATATCTGTCAACTCAAACTTCTCTGAATCTCTTGACGAGATGCCGACAGTCCAAACA
The DNA here is from genome assembly GCA_017555585.1 of Bacteroidaceae bacterium. Lineage (GTDB taxonomy): Bacteria > Bacteroidota > Bacteroidia > Bacteroidales > Bacteroidaceae > HGM04593. Next base: position 3,350 of record JAFZGA010000020.1, on the reverse strand, counting down.
CTTTTTGTACCGTCATTTATTGCACCAATCTCACGAGTATCCTTAGTATATGTACCTGTTGCATAGTTCAAGAATCTGCTATCATCATCGAAATAGAAGATTGTACCGGCAAGATTGCAATCTGCATCAGATTTCATAGACATCTGACCAGTTTTAGCTGTCGCATTGTTATATATGCTTGACGCATCAATATAGTTGCCAGAGATACCTTTTAAACGGAAATAACCGATTTCACGAGCAGCAACAAGCTTCTCTATTTTTGCAAGAACCTCATCGGCAACATTGCCAACAACCTCTACCTTGTGGTTGCTACCAGTATCGTTGAGAGTTCCCCAACCGCCTGTCCATGAGATACAGCCATCACCGTATGATGTAGAGTGGTTAACAACAGCAGCATTGTTTGTAGAGAACATAATCGGGTACTCAAGGTTGCTTGAAACCTTAAAAGTCAAGTTCTTGCCAGTTGGGCTTGCAACAAAAGGAACAGAAGCATTGTTTGAAGCCTGCACACCCATAAACATACCCTTACCTATGTTGTAGAGGTAGTAGTTGCCGTTCTCTGACTGGAAAACAGCCCATTGGAAGTTTGGACTTGCCTTGTCACCTGTCAAATTGTGGCTTGTCTTTGCTGTAGAGATAACATTATTGTTACCATCCTTTGCACCCATCCAACCACGCGCGGTTACAAATGTATAGATTTTGCCATTCTCAAATGCTGAAGCATCGGCAACATATTCACGATTAACAACCTGAATATCGTACAAGTTACTATAAGTATCACTCAAAGCCTGAGTATTTCCCCAAGCATCAAAAACACCATTGCTTTTCATAACAACAAGTGTACCATCGTTAGTACCATTACTGCGCTTGCCAACAAAGAAATATGTTTGAGTTTCTGAAATCACAGCACCTGCATTTATTGTCCAATCGCAATAGGTTGCATTATATTCATCAAGAACACCTTCGTCGCTGTTATATCCGGCTCCTTTACCACGCCAAATCAAATACAACTCCTTTTCTCTATTATAGAAACTATATTTATTGTTTGCTCTCTTTTCGCAGAAGAACTTTGCAGCACCACCAAGTTCCTCGGCAGAAGAGGTGCTCAATGCCAATTCATTACTTTCATTAATGTAAAGGGTGTACTTTGTTGTACCATCCTTTTGAATGTTGGTAAAAGTAACCTCACTACCTGCAAAATAACCGGCAGGCATCTGCGCCATTGCGCCCACTGTGAGGAACAAAGACATTAAAAATAGAGTAATTTTTCTCATAAAATATTAATTAGTTTTAAAAAAAATCTGCTTTTTCTCTTAAAGAGAAATATTTTTATATTTCGGGGTGCAAAATTATAAATTTTATTTAACTATTTAAATACCAAGCTGTTTACCCCCCCCCTGATTTTTAACATTATTTATATTTTTATAACATTAAACATGGTAAAAAAGCGTGAGACTTCCATCGACAAAGTGCGCGTGTAATTAACGGACACAGCATGCAACAACGAGATCTCTCGTCACTACGTTCCAGCGAGATGACACGGTTCGCTAAATTAAAAAACACCAAAGAATACAACGCAATACTGCATGCAACAAAGAGATTTTTTCGGACAAGCCCTCAACAACACGTCTTGTCACTACGTTATAACGAGATGACAAGTTACGCTATTTTGGGGTTGCAAAATCTTATACTCAATCGTGCAGATAACAAATCTGCCACGACAAGAACTTTTTAACGCGACAACCGCGTTACGAGAAACATCATTCCCTCTTTAGGGAATCAAAGAACTCAAGCACCTTACCGGCTGCGACAAACGAAGTCATCTTTCCTGAGAGCAACAGCTGCTCATAGGTTTTCAGCACGTTGTCCATTCCCGGGGCATTATAGAAACGTTGCTTGAGATGTTCTTCAAGGCTCTCGTATAGCCAATATTTCTGCTGATAGCTGCGGCGCATATCAAAAGCGCCGCTTTTCTTCACTTCGGCAACATAGCCCGAAACCATATCCCAAACCTCCTTGATGCCAATATCAAAGAAACCCGAATAGGTAAGCACCGACGGACGTATACCGCTTGCCGGCATTGGGAACAGTTGCAAGGCATTGCGATAATGAACAGCAGCACGACGCGCCTCCTCCACATTGTCACCGTCGGCTTTATTTATGACAATGCCGTCGGCCATCTCCATGATACCGCGTTTGATGCCCTGTAACTCGTCACCGGCACCGGCTATCTGTATAAGCAAGAAGAAATCGACCATGGAACAGACCGCAGTCTCACTCTGCCCCACACCAACTGTCTCAACAAAGACGGTGTCGTAGCCGGCAGCTTCGCAAAGCACAATGGTTTCGCGTGTCTTACGCGCCACGCCACCCAAGGAGCCTGATGATGCACTCGGGCGGATGAACGCACGCGGATGCGCCGACAAACGCTCCATACGGGTCTTGTCACCCAAGATACTACCCTTGCTACGCTCACTGCTGGGGTCCACGGCAAGAACAGCGAGTTTTCCCCCGCCACGTGACAGCACATGCATGCCGAAAGCATCTATAGAGGTGCTCTTTCCTGCACCGGGAACACCCGTTATACCCACACGTACCGACTTACCCGAATATGGCAAACAACGTTCTATCACCTCCTGTGCTATAGCCTGATGCTCAGGACGCATACTCTCGACCAAGGTTACTGCACGGCTCAGGATAGTAACATCGCCACGCAGAATGCCATTGACATAGTCATCGACCGACAACTGCGCTGCACGTTTCTTGCGCAGCTGTGAAAGGTAGGGGTTGACAGAGCCAAGCTGCTCAACGCCTTCATTCACCTTCAGACCTTTATATGCCTTGTCGTTCTCAGGGTGCTCCATAATAACATTTCTTATTTGCGAAGATACTTATTATTATTATAAAAACAACAACGTAATATAAAATAATGACGATAATAGGTACATGGTATATTTGTTATGATTGAGTATCAGGGGTTGCAAGTTGAAAAATATGAGTTCATTTTGAATACAACGGATACGGCATGCCATAAAGATATCTCTCGTCGCATGCGCTCTGTCGCCATGACACGGTTCGCGTTTGCGGATTTTTCATCAGCACAGGTAATATCCCAAGGATGGCACCGTTGAAAAATCCAACGCAAGGCCGGTTGTTTTCAGGCCATTGTGCGAATTTTGCACACAAAATCGACAGCATGCGCAGTGATTGGTCGCACGAAGCACTGAGAAAGTCAGTGCTGTGCGGGTCACGATTAGCGCATACTGTCAAAGATGTCAGTTGACAATGTCAACTTATCGCAACCCACGCTACGCGTGACCTATTGCTATTGACATTGTCGATTAAACAAG